>DCFV01000031.1:29396-36123 GCA_002314435.1 Acidobacteriaceae bacterium UBA1795
CGCAAGTCCAAATGCGACCGCGATTTGAAGGAGCAGTGGCAGATACTGCCAGTGATAGGGAATGGTCATGCGAGCCCTGTCTTGAAAATGGAATTCCGGATGTGACGCGGGTCGCATCGGCCAACAGTACCGACGCGATAACCCTCTGGTTTGAGATTAGGTTTTCGACCTCTTCCCGTCAAGGCGCAGCACCCCTCGAGGTGTCCGTTGCGGGCCCTCATCGTCGCATTTAAGAGCGCTTCTTGCCGGCCCGCCCTTTCCCGAAGAGACTCTCATGCGTGCCGCATTGCAAAAACGGAACCCGCCGCTGCGCATATCTTGCGATTTTTCCCTTTTCCAGGCGAGTAGCAGGTGAAATGGGTACTTGACCACTTCGGCCATGGATTTAACCCTCGCTCATGCCGAGAAGAGTGCGTTACCCGCGGAGATCCCTTTGGGACGCCGGCGTCCGATCGACCGGGAGGCCGATAGGGCACTAGAACTGCTTCGTCACGCCATCGAATACCTGGCCGACGAATATATTCATGCCAGCCGGTCGGTCTCCACCGAAGATTTCGTGCTCTGTGCAATACGGATACTCATGGCGCGGAACCGGGAGAGCTACTTTGCCTGCCCGGTCGTACCCGCCCTTGGAGAGCGGCTTCTGGCGCTCCTGGAATGGTAAAGGGTGTGACCGCGCCTCCACGCTACTTTGAATGACCGCCGATGCTAATCTGATGCGGTGAACCTGCGTCAATTGACCCCCGCCTGCATGCGCCACGTGTGTGGGTTGCTGCTGGCGGTTGCCTCGGCGACTATTGCTTTACCGCCCAAGACCAAACCAGACGCCTCGCAGTTCGCTCCTACCCTTCGCCCTCAGGGGTTCACTTCTGGACGGTCGTTCCGGCTAGTGGCCTACGGGGACAGCCGCTTCACCGATCCGGCAGTCACCAAAGGAACCAATCCCCGCCTGCGCAAATGGTTGGCCGAGCGCGTTGCCCAAGAGCACCCGGCGGCAATTTTGCTCACGGGCGACACCCCATATACCGGGGCCAACTCCTTCGATTGGCAGGTCTTTCAGCAGGAGACGACCAGTTGGCGTGCGGCGAAGATCCTTCAGTTGCCGACTACCGGTAACCACGAGGCATATGGCGGCCTCAAGTGGGGCATCCCCAATTACCTCGACAACTTCCAGGGCATTTCACGCCATCGCTACTACTCAGCACTGCTGGGCACCGCGGAAGTAATCTCGCTCGACTGCACGCAGGACGCGGGGACAGGCTCTCCGCAGGCCGAGTGGTTTGCCGGCCAATTGGCGCATCTTCCGACTCAGGTGCAGTTTCTCTTCATCCTCTACCACATACCGTGGATGGTCGACCGCCAGACGCGAATGTTCGTGAACCTTCCCAGTCCGGAGGCTCTTAACCTGCGCAATATCCTCGAAGCGCACCTAAGCGGGCTCCACGCGCGAGTGGTGGTTTTCAACGGCCATATTCACAACTACGAGCGGTTTGAGCGGCAGGGTGTGGAGTACGTGGTCACTGGTGGTGGAGGCGCAGAGCCCTACCCCTTGCTGTTTCGCGGCCGCGCAGACCTGTATCGTGACCTGAGCTTCCCCGTGTACCACTTCGTAACCATGGACGTGAGCGATGGCAATCTGCACGCCGTGATGTGGAAGGTGAAGGATCCAGACGCTCCCGAGTTAAGTGTGGAAGCGAAAGATCAGTTCACATTGACTGCGCCGAAGCAGGGAACAGAAGTGCCAAAGCGCAAGGCAGCGCATCGCTGAGCGCGCGAGCTATTGCCCAAGGACGAGCAGCGCGAATAGCACCACCCAGGCAAGTCCCATCGTGTGCCAGTACCAGGCCGTGGCGTCTACAGCCACCTGGCGCAGTTCGATCCGTTTGAACAGCCCTAGTCCAGCCAGGCACACCGCGAGCGCGACCAGGCCGAGGAGCAGGTGTGCTGCATGCAGGCCCGTGATGACATAGAAGAAGTAGCTGGCGGGCGTGGACGAATGGTCGAACGCAAAGCCCTGCGCGGAGAGCTGCAGCCAGGCGGTCCATTGACCGGCAAGAAATAGCGCGCCAAGCGTGAACGTGGCGCCGATCCAGGGGAGCGTGCGGTACAGCGCCGGCCGTCCCAGCCCCAGCCACTCCTCGATCACGTCAATCTCGCGGAAGATGTGATGTCGGGCCCGTTCCACCGTGAGGCTGCTCAGCACAAGCACCGCAGTGTTCAGGAAGAGGATAGGTGGCAGCTGGATCGGGTGCCAGTCGCCGATGAATTCGTGTGAGCGGGGATCCAGGTGCGAGCTGAAATGCCCGGCGAAGAACAGCACCACAAGCACCGCGAAAAACATCATGTCGCCAGCCAGCGCGGAGAATACAAAGAATCGTATACGGTGCAGCAGCTCGCGGGGGCCATGCTGCTGCCTTCGCCAGTCGTCGTCGCCACCGCCTCCGCCACCACCGGTCGGGCGACGGTCCACAGGCGGCTTGCCGCCGATTCCGGGCTCTTTCCGTTCCGTTTCCGCAGGGGAATGCGTAAAAGTGGCGGGCATGGGAAGCCTCGTGAGCTTGAGATTACACTCACTCTGCTTCGGACGTACAGGAAATCCTCGTCAATTTTGCGCGGTCAAAGACGTGGCCGCATCTCGTTCCGGCGGCGTTTAGAGTCTCTGATAGTGGATCGGTCCCCCCCCCCGTAGCCTTGGGGCGACGGATGGGTCCAGGCGTGGCAGGGTGGAAGACTACAAGCGTGGCAGCCACAAGGTTTGGGGCCGCAAGTATCAAGTTGTGTGGACGACGAAGTAGCGGTATGAGGTGCTTGCGGGCGACGTGGGTCAGAGATGCCGTGCATTGCTTCGCGAAATTGCCCGTAGCCAGAAGATGGTTATCTACACCGGACCGATCAATCGCGATCCTCGATGCCGAGATACCATCCGCGCTTTTCTTTGCGTGGATGCCGCACACTCTTCAGCGAACCGAACGGCCATTCGACCTCTTCCCCGCGCCTCAATGTGTCTTTCTTCTCGTCGCGGTGGAATTGAAGATCAATACTGCCATCCGGCGAGACATCCCCATGCCTCGCAACCTGCAAATGATGTCACCGGTTACCAAGGTCTTCGGCCTCTAAGCTATAGATACTCCTCCAATTTTATGCCCATGGTCTTCGTTAGCTAACAGGCGCTCTCGTCCAACGGCTACATCTATACTCGAAGCAAGAGGACTCACGCCGTGTTCGCCCCTTTGCGCTTTATATGGAACGCCACACGTGGTCACAGGCTCGCACCGTGGCGCAGCGAGTTTCTACGCTGGCGTGTGGAGACATACTCCGGCAAGCCAGCGGAAACACTCACCGCCAAAGACGTGCTGGGCTTCATGTGGGAGTCGCGTTGGGAATTGCTCAGCTTTCTTGCCTGGACCGGCCGGCTCGAGCATGAGGCGCGCAAGCGTGTCTAGCTGGCTCGTCAGCCTTAGTTCCCGCTCTCCGATTCGTCTGAGAAGCGACGGATCAATGCGACCCATGAGAACTTTCGGATTCTTATTCCGCGCCGTAGCGTTTTTCGTTCTGATTGCGCGGTATACGATGGTCTTGGCGCAGCAGTTGCCGCCCGCCGAGCCGCCGCGGGCCATGCCGGGGGCACAGGACAACTCCGCGACTCTCCGCGTGACCACCCGAGAAGTGCTCGTGCCTACGCTGGTGGAAAAGAGTGGCGGCGATGTCGTCTACGGTCTCAAGCAAGCGGATTTTATGCTCGAAGACAACGGCGTTCCGCAGAAGATTCGCGTCCAGGAGGAGCTAGATTCCGCGCCTGTGGCGCTCGTGGTCGCCGTCGAGCAGGGCCGTGCCAGCACGCTTGAGTTCGACAAGGTGGCCCGCCTAGCCCCGCTGCTGGACATGTTCCTCACGGATCAACGCAGCGAGGCTGCGCTGATGGGCTTCGACTCGCGCCCGCATCTGATCCATGACTACACACACGCCAGCGACGACCTGAGCGAGGCACTCAAGCACCTGGAGCCGGGCGACGGCGGTGCGGCGATCCTCGACACCATCAGTTCGGCGGTTGATCTGCTCGAGACGCAGCCCAAGGAGTACAGGCGCGTTTTGCTGCTGATCAGCGAAGAACGTGATCACGGCAGCAAACACACCAAGCCCGTCGGCCTGATCCAGAAGATCGGCCGGTCCGATGTGCTGGTGCTCAGCGTGTCGTTTTCTCCAGCGACTGCAGAACTGGTGCACGACATGAAGGACTCAGGTGAAGATCGCACCATGAGCATTCTGTCCACACTCATCATGGCCCTCAATGCCTTCAAGAAGAACCTGGCCAAGGAAATTGCGCAGGAGAGTGGCGGCGAGTACATGACGTTCACACGCGACAAGACATTCGAGGCCCGCGTGCTGCAGGCGGCCAAGCACGTGCGCAATCGCTACCTGCTCACCTTCAGTCCGTCTGATCTCACGCCCGGGCTGCATACCATCCGTGTGCGGACCACCGAGGACTACGGGGCGCATATCGTGGCCCGGGCCAACTACTGGCTGGAGGCTCAGCCATAGCGCGCAACGCGCTGGCAGGGCAAGGGTTGGTCTCAAGGTGCCTGCCACGGCCAGGCGTAGCGCCGAAAGCCCATTCATGGTAATCTCACTACAGACACTTAAGAGTGGACTGAGAACGTTAGAGGAGTAACACACGCCGTGCTGGCGACTGCTAAGAAAACCGACCTGATTGAACGCTTCCGCACCCACGATTCGGACACTGGTTCGCCTGAAGTCCAGATCGCGATTCTGAGCGAGCGGATTGGCGAGCTGACCGAGCATTTCAAGACGCACAAGAAGGATCACGCTTCCCGGCGCGGCCTCCTGATGCTGGTGAGCAAGCGCCGCCGCCTTCTGGACTACCTGAAGACGCACGATTCTGATCGTTATCGTGATGTCATCGGCAAGCTCGGTATCCGCAAGTAAGTTCAGAAAGCCACCTTTGAACCGGAAGCGCCCAGACCGACTCATGGTCACGGCCCCTATTCCCGCAGGACCTGGGGCCATGGTGTACCCGGCGGACCATATCCGCAGACGGGGCCTGCGCAGAGTTATCGGCTGTGCACACCTCGCTCTGCGAAAGTCTCTCGCGCCAGCGCGGCCTCTTGCCGCAGCCGCTGCAAGAGGCCGGCATTGCCCGTGCGCCGATCCGGCTGCACCGCGCCCCATGGCGCATCCCCCCACACAAGTTTCCCAAGCGAATAAAACGAAACGAGGACTCTATGTCTACGAAGCATGAAGTAGCTGTCGAGCTGGCTGGCGGCAAACGGCTGGTTTTTGAGACCGGACGCATGGCCAAGCAGGCTTCCGGCGCTGCGCTGGTATCGACGGGTGAGACCGTGGTGCTGGCCACCGCGGTTGCCTCGCCTGACCCGCGGGAAGGCATCGATTTTTTCCCACTCACGGTCGATTATCGTGAGTACACCTATGCAGGCGGACGCATCCCCGGCGGCTTCATCAAGCGCGAAGGTCGGCCCAGCGAGAAGGAGATTCTGACAGCGCGTCAGATCGATCGCCCCATCCGCCCTCTGTTCCCCGACGGCTTTCGCAATGAGACCCAGGTGATCGCACTGGTCTTCTCCGCCGACAAGGAAAATGATCCTGATGTGGTGGCCATCAACGCCGCTGCCTGCGCCGTGGCTCTGTCCGACATTCCCTTCAGTGCCACCGTAGCTGCCGCGCGTGTGGGCCGGGTGAACGGCGAGTTCGTCATCAATCCGACCTACGCCGAGCGCGCCGAGACCACGGTCAACATCATGGTCGTCGGCCACAAGGACGGCATCGTGATGATCGAGTCAGGCGCAAAGGAAGAGACCGAAGAGGTCATCCTCGCAGCCATCGAGTTCGCCCACGAAGAGATCAAGAAGATCGTTGCAGCCATCGACGAACTGGTCTCCAAGGCCGGCAAGCCGAAGCGCGCGTTTGCCGCACCGGAGTTCGACGAGGCCTACTATAACGACCTGAAGGCCAAGATCGGCGATCGTTTGAAGGACGCGCTCGACACTAAGACCCACGGCAAAACCGAAAGCTACGCGCTGATCAAGAAGATCAAGGACGAGCTCGCGGCCGAACTGCCCGCTGATGATCCGACGGCCAAGAAGAAGCTCGGAACCTACTACGAGCACCTCCGTGAGCGCATCTTCCGCGAGCAGGTCACCAAAGACCGCATCCGCCCTGACCGCCGCGCCTTCGACGAGATTCGCGCCATCAGCATCGAGACGCGCGTTCTGCCCCGCACGCACGGTTCGGCATTGTTTACGCGCGGCGAAACGCAGGCTCTGGTCACCGCTACCCTGGGCACGGCTGACGACGGTCAGCGCCTGGAAAGCTATGAAGGCGAGCAGCGCAAGAACTTCATGCTGCATTACAACTTCCCGCCGTTCAGCGTCGGCGAAACCGGCCGCATGACCGGCGTTGGCCGCCGCGAAGTGGGCCACGGCGCACTGGCTGAGCGTGCCATCTCGGCTGTTCTGCCCAGCGTCGACGAGTCGCCCTACTCGATGCGGATCGTCTCCGACATTCTTGAGTCCAACGGCTCTTCGTCGATGGCCTCGGTCTGCGGCGCAAGCCTGGCGCTCTTCGATGCCGGAATTCCGCTCAAGGGCGCGGTTGCTGGTGTTGCCATGGGTTTGGTCAAGGAAGGCGACGACTACGCCATCCTCACCGATATCGCCGGAGCCGAAGATCACTACGGCGACATGGACTTCAA
>DCFV01000031.1:36374-44667 GCA_002314435.1 Acidobacteriaceae bacterium UBA1795
GACATGGACTTCAAGGTGGCCGGAACCCGCAAGGGCATCACTGCTCTGCAGATGGACATCAAGATCGGCGGCCTTACCCGCGAGATCCTGCAGCAGGCAATGGAGCAAGCCAAGCAAGGCCGTCTCTATCTGCTCGACAAGATGGATGCGGCTTTGCCCGGACCGAACACGGAGCGCTCGCAATATGCTCCGCGCATCGAAACGGTCATGATCCCCACCGACAAGATCCGTGATCTGATCGGCAAGGGCGGTGCCACCATCCGCGGCATCGTGGAGCAGACCGGCGCCAAGATAGACGTCGACGACACGGGCCGCGTCAGCGTGGCCTCCAGCGACGCTGATGGCCTCAAGAAGGCGCTCGCCATGATCAGTGACATTACCGCTGTGCCGGAAGTGGGCAAGACCTACCTCGGCAAGGTTGTTCGTCTCGCCGAGTTCGGCGCCTTTGTTGAGCTGTTCCCGGGCACCGATGGCTTGCTTCACATCTCCGAGATTGCTGAGCATCGCGTCAAGGAAGTGAAGGACGAGCTTCGTGAGGGTGATCAGGTCATGGTCAAGGTGCTTGCCATTGAGGGCAACCGCATCAAGCTCAGCCGCAAAGCCCTCATCAAGGAGCAGCGCGCGAAGCTGGCGCAGTCGGCTCCGGCGGCAGAGGCAGAAGCAGAAGTCGAGCCGACCGATAGCGAAGCTCCGGCGTCCGCAGCGCCCGCCCCTGCCAAGCCACGCAACGAGTTCGACGAGCGGCAGCCGAAATCCAACCAGAGCACAATCCTCATCGAGGGCGGCGACGACTTCGACGAAGACGAGACTGAGGAGTTCGACGAAGAGAACGAGCCGAACTTCAACCGCGCGGAAGGCGCACCGGTTGTGGCTGGCACTGCGCAGCCCGGCGGCCGTCCTGCTGCGAACAACAACAATCGCCGCCGGCGTCGCCGTCGCGGTGGACGTGGACCCGGCGGCGGCGGCCAGGCCTGATCAGATGGAGAAGGTTGATCGGCTCTAAGTCGAACCGAACGCAACATCACAAAGGCCTGGATCTCGGATCCGGGCCTTTGTGATGTTGTAGAGTGTGTATCTCTCACGTTGCCCTTGGACGCGTTACTGCCCCGTAGTCAAACGTGATGCTTTGGATGACCATCTGGACAAATTCGCTGCAGCGGGGGCTAACCTGCTCTACACTCATGGGGATGGCTGCCAGCCTCTACATTGTCGTTGAAGGCGAAGACCCCGGTTTTGACATCTTTGTGAACGGGCACGCCTTGGCGCGCAATGAAGAGAGCTTGCATCGTTTAGCGGCAACGCTTCATGTCAGTCCGCTGCTCGAATTCTTCTCAGCCGACGAAAATTCCATGGCCCTTCTTCTCGAGCAGGGCACGGGTGATCCCGAGTGGGCCCAGCATCTGCCAGAGCCTCAATGGTTTTCAGGGGAAGAGGGGCTGGAAACTGTGCGCACGTTGATCCGATATCTTGCAGACAGCCCGGCTGCCCTCGGTTCTGAGACAGCCCCGGTACTCATTGAGCTGCACGAGTATGAGCGTGTTCTCACCAAGACCGCCGCACACGGCCTGCGCTGGCATTTGGCAGCGAGCTGGCGTTAGCGCAGCACGGCCGCACCTTTCCCAACTTCAATCTGCCGCAGCTTCGCCGTCCCTTGCCGGAAACACATTGCCCATGCGCTGAATCTCAGCGCCTGCAGAGCGCAGCTTCTCTTCGATCCGTTCGTAGCCGCGGTCCATGTGGTACACGCGGTCGAGAATGGACTCACCATCAGCCACCAGCGCTGCCAGCACCAGCGAGGCCGACGCGCGCAGGTCGCTGCACATCACCGCTGCCGCGGAGAGCTTCGCCGGTCCGCGCACAGTCGCTGTGCGACCGTCCACCTTGATGTTCGCACCCATGCGCACCAGTTCCTGCACGTGCATGAAGCGATTCTCGAAGATATTCTCCTTGATCAGGCTCACGCCTTCGGATTGCGTTGCCAACGCCATGTACTGCGCTTGCATGTCGGTAGGGAAGCCAGGGTACTCCTCAGTCGAAATATCCGCCGCACGATGCTTGCCATCGGATCTCACGCGCACCGCATCCGGACCGACTATATCTATCTTTGCGCCCGTCTCTTCGAGCTTTGAAAGCACCGCGCGGATGTGATCGGGATTGCAGTCAGTTACCGTCAGGTCGCCGCCGGTAATGGCACCGGCGATCAGAAACGTGCCGGCTTCGATGCGGTCTGGGTTGATGAGGTATTGAGCCCCGTGCAGGCTCGTCACGCCCTGCACATGGATCGTCGACGTACCTGCGCCCTCGATCTTCGCCCCCATCGCAGTTAGCAGGGCAGCCAGATCGGTCACCTCTGGCTCACGTGCACAGTTCTCCATCACGGTTTCGCCATCGGCCAGCACTGCCGCCATTAGCAGATCCTCCGTTCCGGTAACGGTGATCTTGTCGAATACCAGGTGCGCACCACGCAGGCGCTCAGCGCGAGCTTCCAGATAGCCGTGTTCTTGCGCGATCGTCGCGCCCATCTTCTCCAGACCCTTGATATGCAGATCAATCGGCCGTCCGCCAATGGCGCAGCCGCCCGGCATCGCAACACGTGCCATGCCCGTGCGCGCAATGAGTGGCCCAAGTACCAGTGAACTGGCACGCATGGTCTTCACAATCTCGTACTTCGCAACAGGATCGGAGAGCGTGCGGCAGCAGATAGTGGTGCGATGGTCACTCGTGCCCGTGCCAAGCTCCACCTCGGCGCCCATCGCAGCCAGCAGCTTGCGCTCAGTCGCGATGTCGCGCACCGATGGTATATTCTCCAGCGTAACCGTCTCTTCGGTCAGAATGGCAGCGGCCATGCAGGGCAGGGCCGAGTTCTTGGCGCCGGAAACGCGAATCGTGCCAACGAGCGGGTTGCCGCCGCGAATGACAAACTTGTCCATGAAAAACGTGAGCTCCTACCTGTTGAGTCTAAATCCCGGATGAGTGCGCAGGACAAAAGGAAAGGGCGCGGAATCCTCCGCGCCACTCGAAGAAATGTGAGTGAATCCGTTAGAGTTCGAGAATGTTGTCCTCGATAGCCACGCGCACGTTGCCGTCAGATTTGGCCAGTCGGCGTACTGCCTCCGGCTTGTCCACTCCAGCCTTCAGCATCACCAGAGCCACCGGCACGCTGCGCCCCGCGCTCTTGATAGTTTCCACCGCAGTGGCACGGTCAATTTTGCAGGCATTCATCAGGATGCGAATGCCGCGCTCCACCAGCTTGGAGTTCTGCATGTGCACGTTCACCATCAAGTTCTCGTACACATAGCCCAGCCGCGTCATGGCGCCGGTGGTGATCATGTTGAGCACCATCTTCTGAGCGGAACTGGCTTTCATGCGCGTCGACCCTGAAACCACTTCAGGACCCACCTCAGCCACGATGGCAATGTCTGCGGCAGCAGCCAGCGGCGCTCCATGGTTGCACGTAACGGCGGCCGTACGGGCTCCGCGTGCGCGTGCGTAGGCCACAGCGGCTACTACGTAAGGGGTGCGGCCTGAGGCAGAGACGCCAACGACGACATCTTTGCGCGTGGGCCTGCGGCGCGCTATGTCGCGCTGTCCCAGTTCCTCGGAGTCTTCGTTAACTTCAACTGCGGAGGCCAATGCCTTGGGTCCGCCCGCCATGATGTACTGCACCTGGCCGGGAGCGGTTGAATAGGTGGGTGGACACTCAGAGGCGTCAAGTGCGGCTATACGGCCGCTCGAACCGGCGCCGACATAAATCAGCCGGCCTCCGTCGCGCAGGCTCCGCGCAACCTGGTCAATGACCTGCGCGATCTCTGGCAACGCCTTCTTTACCGCTGCTGCAACCTTGGCATCCTCATGGTTGATGATGCGCGCGATTTCCAGGGCGGATTTAGTGTCAAATCCTTGAGATGCCTCATTTTGGCTCTCAGTAGTCAATTGCTGAAGCAGGGAAGCTGAGTCGATCTTTGCCTCCTCTTTTTTAGGTGTTTCTGTCATTTCCTGCGTCATCGTGCTGGTAAGCATCGAGTCTGTCCCCAGCCTCAGATTGTATCGCTAAACTGCGCAAGCCCCTAGATAAATTTCCCGAGTTGTCTCTTACTTCAATACCCTGTTTGAGCATCTGAAATCGCCTCGCGCACGGCGTCGTGGAAGGCCGGCCGCACTGCGCGAATCCCTTGCGCTTGCCTGTCTGGCCAGGTTCGATTGGTCAGCAGCACGATTGCCACAGATGCATCCAGATCGATCCACAGCGAGCAACCGCTATAGCCCAAATGGCCAATCGATTGTTGTGAAAAATGGTTGCCGGAAGAGGAGTCCTGCGACGGGGTATCCCAGCCCAGCGCGCGAGAACTACCCTCTGGCCCCTGGCGCTCGCCGAACTGGTTCAATGTCTCCCTCGTGAACAGTTTACCCAGGCGGATCTGTGCCGCCAAAATCTCTTGCACAAAGCGCAGCAAGTCCGGCACGTTTGAAAACAAGCCGGCATGTCCCGCGACACCCCTGAGACGCCAGGCATTCTCGTCCTGCACCTCTCCCTGGATTCGCCTCTGTCTGACCGTCGTATCTTCTTCAGTAGGAGGAATCGATGCGTGTAGACGTGCCGGAGGGTTGAAACACGTTGCCTTCAACTCGAGCGGTGCAAAGATCTCGTCCTGTATCCACGATGACAGCGGCTTGCGGGTTAGCACTTCGATTGCTTTCCCCAGCAGGATGAAGCCGATGTCGGAGTACTCAGCACGCGCGCCAGGCGCCGCCTCGAGCGGAAGCTGCAGGCACGCGCGCAGCATCTCGTCTGGCGAGTGGGCGTTGCGAAACAGTTCCACATATCCAGGGAGCCCGGAAGTATGCGCAAGAAGGTGGCGCAGCTTCACGTGGCGTGCCAGCGAACCAGCCTCACGGCCCACCACAAAGCCGGGGAGCAGATCGCCTAGCGGCGTGTCGAGTTTCAGCTGGCCGCGCTGATGCAGTAACATGGCCGCGGCGGTAGTGGCGGCCACTTTGGTGATACTTGCGACATCAAACACAGTCTGAGGCGTCACAGCCGGAGCATCGTCTTTATAGGTAAAGCGACCCAGCGCTTGCACCACACTGGCGCCGCCGGCGACGACTCCGAAGGCGCAGCCAGGAAAGGCTCGTGCGGCAATGGCATCGGCTAATATCTGCCGAGCCGCAGGAAAGGCCGCAGGTGCGGAGGAGTCGGAGGCGTAAGAAGAGCGCGCGTCGGTATCCATGCTTGCTTGCATCCTAAACCCAATCGTCTCTTTGCCGCTGTGAGGAGCGTTACGCAAGCCGTCTCGTTCAGATGCGCTACCTTGCGAGGAAATCGCGCGTCTATCTCGTTGGGAGTATTGTGGAGGAGTCATGGGGCGCTGGAAGAACACAATGCGTGCGGGTGCGCTGGCCATTCTGTCGTACGTAGTGTGCGCCGCCGTGCTCGCCCAGTCGCCGCAGGAAGCTGCTCCGACCTCGTCTGTCGAACCTAAACCCGGTCCCGCAATCACCTCCGTGCCGCAGAAGATGACCTACACCGTACCCGCCGGGACCAAGGTCCTGTTGCAGCTCAGAAGCTCGGTCAACACGCGCAGCGCCAAGCCCGGCGATGGGGTCTACCTCGTATCCACCTTTCCGGTGGTCGTCGGTAATCGTGTCATGATCCCCGTCGGTGTCTACGTGCAGGGCGTGGTGGACCGCGTACAGCGCGCCGGCCACGTGCACGGCAAGGCAGAACTGGACATGCACTTCACCTCCATCATCTTCCCGAATGGCACTGTGGTGGAGATTCCCGGCATGGTGAACAGCCTGCCCGGCGCGAAAAAGCAGGACGTAAAGGATGATGGAGAGGGAACCATCGAGCAGGACGGAGATAAGGGGCGCAATGCCGGCAAAGTAGCTGAAGTAGCTATACCTGTCGGCGGTACCATCGGCTCCATCGCTGGCCTCAACTCCGACCATCCGCTCGCCGGCGGAATTGCCGGGTTGGGCGCCGGAGCCGCCGCCGCTGGTCTGGTCACCTTGTTTACTCGCGGCGCAGATGTCAATATTGAAACTGGGACACAGGTGGAAATGGTCCTGCAGCGGCCGCTGCTTCTCGAAGAGACTAACCTCTTGGAAGCGCCCGGCGTCACACTGCAGCCGGCAGCCAGCCAGCCGCGTCCGATTTCGAAACCAGAACGCGCTCATGTTCTTTGTCCGCCGGGAGGTCTCGGCTGCAACTAAGGTGACGTGCCGTTACACTAAGAAAAAGAGATGTTGACCCCCGCCGACGACCCCACAGATTTCGACCAGACTCCCAACGCAGTGCGCTTGGACGAGCAGGCTGCACACCGTGCCGTCGCGGCGCGCGACCGGGCCGTGGGTTTAGGAGTCTGGCTGCGCGATCTGGTTATTTCAGCCGGCATCTCCGTGCTGATCATTACCTTCCTCTACCAGCCTGTCCGTGTCGAGGGCACCAGCATGCTGCCGCGTCTCGAAGACCACGACCGCCTGTTCATTAACAAGTTTGTCTACGAAATCGAATCAATTCAGCGCGGCGACGTCGTCGTCTTCCACTATCCCCGCGACCCGGAAAAGAGTTATATCAAGCGCGTCATCGGCCTGCCCGGCGACCGCATCTGGATTGAGGCGGGCCGCGTCTGGCTCAACGGCAGCGCTTTGCCCGAGAGCTACGTGCCGGATCAGTACCGCGACGGCCGCTCCATGGCCGAAGTCGTAGTGCCGTCCGGAACCTACTTCATGATGGGCGACCATCGCTCTATCTCCTCGGATAGCCGTGAGTTCGGTCCTGTCGAGCGCAGCCTCATCTATGGCAAGGCTGTTTTTGTCTACTGGCCGGCCAAAGACGCAGGTGTGGTGCGTTAACCGCGCTGTTTTCCACGACCCCACAGACTCACACGGCAAAACCTGCTAGAATCGATTGAATCCACTCCTCGGAGAGGCGATGCAGGCGATCCTAGCGCTCGAAGACGGGCGCATATTCCTTGGCCAAGGCCATGGCTCACCCGGCGAATGCCAGGGTGAAGTTGTTTTCAATACTTCCCTTACCGGCTATCAGGAAATCGCAACCGATCCTTCCTATGCCGGGCAGATCGTCGTTCTTACCAATCCCCAGATCGGCAATTACGGAACCAACCAGGCGGATAACGAGGCGGCCAAGCCGTACATCGAGGGACTGATCGTGCGCGAGTTCTCGGCCGTCAGCTCCAACTGGCGCTCCGAGCAGGTCACCGACGAGTACATGGAGCGCTATGCCGTTCCTGTCTTAGCCGAGATCGATACCCGTGCCCTCGTTCGCCATTTGCGCAACCACGGCGTCATGCGCGGCGCCATTTCGACCAAGGAAACTAATCCACAGGTCCTTGTCGAGCGCGCACGCAACGTCCGCAAAATGGATGGCACGGATCTGGCTCGCGTGGTCTCCACCAAGTCGATCTACACTTTCGATGCCGACGACAGCCGCAACCAGTCCGGAGATCCTCTCCTTCCCACTTCGCTCGTGCAAAGTGCAGAAGTGCGGACGTACCATGTGGTCGCCTACGACTTTGGCATCAAACAGAACATCCTGCGCATGCTCACGCGCGAGGGCTGCCGCGTCACAGTAGTACCGGCAGAAACCAGCGCAGACGATGTGCTCGCCCTCAAGCCAGATGGTGTTTTCCTCTCGAACGGCCCCGGCGACCCCGAGCCGGTCGACTACGCCGTCAAGGCCATTCGCCAGATGCTCGGCCGGGTGCCCATCTTCGGCATCTGCCTGGGCCACCAACTCTGCGGACTCGCCCTCGGCGGCCGCACCTACAAGCTCAAGTTCGGCCACCATGGCGGCAATCATCCCGTGCGCAACAACGTCACAGGCAAGGTCGAGATCACGGCGCACAACCACAACTTCGCGGTCGACCCCGACTCGGTGAACGCCAACGCAGTCGACCTGACGCACGTGGACCTGAATGACAACACACTCGAAGGTCTGCGCCACAAGTCACTGCCTCTGTTCAGCGTGCAGTACCACCCCGAAGCCGCGCCCGGCCCGCATGACTCGCACTACCTGTTCCGCGACTTCCGCAAGTTGATGGAGGAGTGGAAGGGATGATGCAGGCAGCACACCAGAACACGATTTTTGCAGGGACAGCGGGGCCTAGGCTCCGCTGTTTTTTGGGGAATTGATCAAAGCGTCACTATCAGAAATCTGCAACGCGGGGCTTAAGCCCCTCACACGACGAAGAGCGAAAAATGCCACGCAGAAATGACATTCAGAAGATCCTCGTGATCGGCTCCGGTCCGATCGTGATCGGCCAGTCGGCCG
>DCFV01000031.1:45027-45595 GCA_002314435.1 Acidobacteriaceae bacterium UBA1795
CCACCATCATGACCGACCCCGAGCTCGCCGACCGCACGTACATCGAACCGCTCACGCGCGAGTACGTTGAAGAGATCATCCGCAAAGAGGTGGCTCTCCTCGGCCCCAATGCGGGCAAGTTCGCACTGCTGCCCACGGTGGGCGGCCAGACGGCGCTCAATCTTGCCGTCGATCTCGCTGATGCCGGCATCCTCGACCGCTACAATGTCGAACTGATCGGTGCCAAGCTCGACGCCATCAAGAAGGCAGAAGATCGTCTGCTGTTCAAGGACGCCATGCTGCGTATCGGACTCGACGTCTCGAAATCCGCGCTCGTCAACAACCTTCGCGACGGTCTCGACTTCGCCGGCAAGCTCGGCTTCCCGGTGCTTATCCGCCCCAGCTTCACGCTCGGCGGCTCCGGTGGCGGCATCGCTTACAACCGCGAAGAGCTGATGGAGATTCTCGCCCGCGGCCTCGACCTCTCGCCTGTCCACGAGTGCCTCATCGAAGAGAGCGTTCTCGGCTGGAAGGAGTACGAGCTTGAGGTCATGCGCGACCTCGCCGACAACGTCATCATCATCTGCTC
>DCFV01000241.1 GCA_002314435.1 Acidobacteriaceae bacterium UBA1795
GTCTTGCGCGGGCTAGGTCAGATCGGCCAATACTTAGAACAGGTCAAAGCAGCCAAAAATCCGCCATTTTCCAGATTGTGCCCATTTTTGTGCCCACACTCCTTCAAAAGGGATACCATAGCAGTTCTGCTCAGTTGATCCCCTGCTCAGAAAATCGACTCGATTGCTTCCGAAGTTCGGTTGACTGCTGACTTGCGCGAGTTCATCTCCTGCTTCAATCTCCATTCGCGCTAGCCTCTCTGAAGCTCGCGCCTCATCGAGACACCCAGCCGGCTAACCCATAGGAGTACATCCAGGGGCCCGATGCAAGGAATGTCGGCTATTTCCCAAAATATTGTTGTCCCTTTACTCTCATCTTGACAATCGAGAGGAGTAGAATGTAACCTCTTGTTCATCAAGAGGAGAGAAGCAGAATGGGCCAGAGAGACATGGTGCAGGGCACCCTGGAGATGCTGATTCTGAAGACTCTGGCGTTACAGTCGCTGCACGGGTACGGTGTTGCGATGCGCATCGAGCAGGTGAGTCAAGGCGTGTTCCGCGTCAATCCTGGCTCGCTCCTGCCTGCGCTGGCGCGCATGGAGCGCACCGGGCAGATCAAGAGCGAGTGGCGTAGCAGCGAGAACAACCGGCGAGCCAAATACTACATGCTCACCGCGCGTGGGCGGAAAGCGCTCTCCACGGAGGCCGAAAGCTGGAGCCGACGGATCTCTGCCATTGCCCGCATCATGGAAGCCTGATCGGCTCAAAGAGGAGAATTTCTCAGATGTTTCGATTGACCGATGTCTTGGCTGGGTTACGCTCGCTCTTTCACAGCCGCCGGATCGAGACCGAGCTGGACGCAGAGCTACAGAGTTTCATTGAGGCTTCCACGGCAGAAAAAATCTGCAGAGGAGTTTCGGCCCAGGAAGCCGCCCGCGCGGCACGGGTGGAGATGGGAAGCAGCAATGCTGTGAAGCATAGGATCCGCGCCGCAGGATGGGAAGCGGGAATCGAGTCCTTCTGGAAGAACGTCCGGTATGGTGTTCGCAGACTGTGGCGCAGCCCTGGCTTCACAATATTCGCGGTGCTCGCGGTCACGATCGGGATTGGGGCCAATACCGCCATCTTCAGCATCGTCGAAGCGGTGCTGCTGCGTTCACTTCCGTTTCCCGAGCCGCAGCGTCTGGTGCATTTAACCGCAACCATGCCGGGAACAGGTATGCGCGACATCGGATTTTCGCTGCCTGAACTGGAACAGATCAGGGCCCAGTCCGGGGCCTTTGAAGATGTCAGTCCGACATGGCCGATGGACGGTAATCTGACCGGCGCCGATAAGCCATCCCGCATCGAAGCCATTGCGGTGGGCGCGAGCTACTTTCGGATGCTTGGGACTCGACCGGTTCTCGGCCGGCTGTTCCTTGCTGAAGACGGCATTCCCTGGATGTCGGAAAACACGGTAATCAGTTATGGAGCTTGGCGGCGGCTGTTCGCTTCGGACCCGAATATTCTCGGGCGCAAGATTCACCTGGACTACGATCCGTATATCGTCGTCGGCGTGCTGCCGCCCGTGTTTCATCACCCTGGCTTCACACTGCAAGGCGAGCCGGACTTTTATCTGACTGGCAGCTTCCGAGGCGGAGCCTTCCCGCAACATCCCACCCAAACAGGATGGAGGATGTTCCCCGGAGCGATTTGCCGGCTCAAAACCGGCGTCAGCATCGAACAAGCGCAGTCGCGGCTGGGGGCATTTGCCGCGGAAACCGTGCGGCAAGATGCGAAGGATTATCCGGCGTCTTCCGGCTGGATGCCGCGCATTGAGCCGCTTCAGAAGTATCTGGCAGGAGATTCGCGGACCATTCTTCTCGTGATGGAAGGCGCCGTGATGCTTGTCCTCCTGTTGTGCTGCACCACGGTCGCCAACTTGCTGCTGGCCCGCAGCACGGTGCGCCGCAGGGAATTTGCGGTGCGTACGGCACTCGGAGCTTCGACCGGAAATTTGGTCCGCCAACTCATCCTGGAAAGCTCATTGATCTCGATTGCGGGGGCTGCCGGCGGCATTCTGCTCGCGATGTTTCTTACGCCGCTGTTAGTAAATACTGCACCGTTCCCTCTGCCGCATGTGAATCGCTTCGGAATCAACAGCGCTGTTCTGCTCTTTACGCTGTCAGCTTCGATCGGCACGGCTCTTGTTTGCGGTCTGGTACCGTCATTTCGTGTCATACGTTCTAACACGGTTGAGGCTCTCAAGGAAGGGGGAAGCGCCATCAAAGGCGAGTCCTCCGGCGCACGCCTGCGCAACTTGCTAGTCGCAGGCCAGTTTGCCGTATCTCTTGTTCTGCTCATCGGAGCGTCATTAATGTGCCAAACTCTGTGGTTGGTCTTGCATGTCAACGCAGGATTCGACCCGTACCATGTGCTGACGGGCAGCATCTGGCTGCCGCCCCCGGGCGATCCCACAGCCAGAAGGTACGCCGATCCCGAGGCGCGCAGCGTCTTTGTGAGGAAGCTGCTCGCTGAGATGAAAAAGACGCCCGGCGTGGAAGCAGCAGCCGTTGCCACAGGAGATGCGATCCCTCTCACGGGTTGGAATTCTTCTCCTTTCGCCGTGGAAGGCAGACCCGATGGGCAAGGGGATGGACTCTCCGCCCAGATGACTTCCGTCAGTCCGGAATACTTTCAGGTGCTCGGGGCTCATCTGCTCGCCGGCCGAACCTTTACCTCTGGGGATGATCATGGCCTGCCGGTGGCATTGATCAACCAGACAATGGCCAACATGCTGTGGCGAAACCAGAATGCTATCGGCAAGCGCATCCGGACTGGACCCGCGGAATCGCCTCAATGGTGGGTGATCGTTGGAATCGTGAACGACATCAAGGCGGACGGCTTCGACAGGCCGACTCTGCCCCATGCCTATTTCCCCATTTACCAGCGGTCGGACTATGCACTTTCGGTTTTCCTGCGAACAGCCAAGCGTCCCGAAGCACAAACGGCGGCTCTCGGACGCGTCATACAAACCGTCGACCCTGATCTTTCCGTCTTTGCCGTACGCAGTATGGAAGACGTCGTTTCGTCTGTTACCGGGACCAGGCGATTCATAACGCTGCTGCTGGCCGGCTTCGCTGCAGTCGCTCTGGGGATGGCTTTGATGGGCGTAACCGCTGTCACCCTGTTCGCGGTATCGCAGCGAACTCAGGAAATCGGAATTCGCATTGCCCTGGGCGCGAGCCGCCGCAATATTCTGGCCCTCGTCCTCCGGGAGGGAAACCGGCTCACGCTCTGGGGTGCCGCGGCAGGAATCGTTGGCGCCTTTCTGCTCACCCGCTTTCTCGCAAACTTCCTCTACGGCATTTCCCCGATTGAACCGGTTGCCTTTGCGCTTGCCACTGTTTTTCTCGTCGGCGGGTCGCTGTTGGCCTGCTATTTCCCGGCTCGCAGAGCGGTCAGGATGGACCCAGTCGCGGCTCTGCGGAAGGAATAGCTGCCAGCAATCAAATCCATGTTGGCGGCATACAATTGCACCACAACCCTGAATACTTGGTGAATGCGATGAAAATTACTCGGCGAACTCTGATCAAGCAAGGCGCTTTGTGACCTTTCCCTCAGAATGCGTATC
>DCFV01000200.1 GCA_002314435.1 Acidobacteriaceae bacterium UBA1795
TGCGGAAGACCGTTGCGTGGTATCTGGAGCATGGTCCATGGGTGGAAGGCGTTCGCACCGGGGCCTATCTGGAATGGATCCGGCAGAACTACGAGAAGAGGGCTTAACGATGAAGGGCATCATTCTTGCAGGCGGATCGGGGACCCGTCTCTATCCGGTGACGCATGTCGTCTCAAAGCAGTTGTTGCCGGTGTATGACAAGCCGATGATCTACTACCCGCTCACCACGCTCATGCTGGCCGGTCTGCGCGACATTCTTATCATCTCGACTCCGCAGGATACGGCCCGCTTTGCTGAATTACTCGGGGACGGCAGCCAGTGGGGTATCAACCTTCATTATGCAGTGCAACCCAGTCCGGATGGACTGGCGCAAGCCTTCATCATCGGGAAGGACTTCATTGGCGGAGATGAGAGCGCGCTTGTTCTGGGAGACAACATTTTCTATGGGCAATCGTTCTCCGCACATTTGCAGCGTGCTGCGACATTGAAGGAGGGAGCGGCCGTTTTTGCCTATCCAGTGCAGGATCCGGAGCGCTATGGCGTTGTCGAATTCGATGAGTCAGGCAAAGCAATCAGCATCGAAGAGAAGCCCAAATCTCCCCGATCGCGCTTCGCTGTCACAGGCTTGTACTTCTATGACAAGGAAGTCGTGAATCTTGCGGCTGCTCTCAAGCCATCGGCGCGTGGCGAGTTGGAGATTACAGATCTGAACCGGCTTTACCTCGATGCAGGCACATTGAAGGTGCAGGTGATGAGTCGCGGAATGGCGTGGCTTGACACCGGTACGCACGATTCGCTTGTGGAAGCCGGACTCTTCGTCCAAACGATCGAACGACGGCAAGGCTTGAAGATTGCCTGCCCCGAAGAGATTGCCTATCGTCTTGGATACATCACGGACGGAGACGTCGAAAAATTGGCTTATCCAGTGCGCAAGAGCGGCTACGGGCAATATCTGCTGGCAATGCTCAACGAGCCGAAGTTTGCGCGGGAGGATACAGAGCTTTGAAGATCAGTGAAACCGCTCTGCAGGGCGCTCTTTTGTTTTCGCCGAAAATCTTCCGGGATAGTCGCGGCGCGTTCTGGGAGACATGGAACCAGCGTGGCATGGATGCGGCTGGACTGCCCGCGACGTGGGTGCAGGACAACTTTTCGGCCTCGAAGAAAAATGTTGTTCGCGGCATTCACTATCAGGTCATTCAGCCACAGGGAAAGCTCGTCCGTGTGACGCATGGCGCGGTGCTCGATGTGGCTGTCGATCTTCGTCGCCGCTCTCCTTCTTTCGGCAAGCATGTGGCCGTTGAGCTTACTGGTGAAAGCGGGCAGATGCTCTGGATTCCTGAGGGCTTTGGTCACGCGTTTCTGGCACTCACAGAGTCCGTTGGCTTTGCCTACAAGGTGACCGACTATTACTGTCCTGCGGGAGAGCGAACCATTGTGTGGAATGATCCGGATCTGGCCATTCTTTGGCCCGTCACTGCGGAACAGGCCATTGTCTCTGACAAAGACCGCGCAGGCGCACTGCTGCGTGACGCGGAGGTGTTTGCATGAGCGTGCGGCGCATCCTCATTGTTGGTTCCGCGGGGCAGGTGGGCGTCGAGCTGCAGCGCAGTTTCGCTGACGCCGGCGAAATCGTTGGACGCGACCGCGACACTGTAGACTTGGCCGTTCCGGAGCAAGTGCGCGAAATGGTTCGCAGCGCCGCACCCGATATTATCCTCAACGCCGCAGCATACACAGCCGTGGACCGCGCCGAATCCGAGCCGGAAGTGGCGATGACAGTCAATGCAGAGGCCACCCGCATTTTGGCTGAAGAGGCTTTACGAACGAGCGCATTGCTGGTGCACTACTCCACTGACTATGTCTTCGACGGATCTAAGGTGGGGCCCTGGGTCGAAACAGACGAGCCGAATCCGCAGAATGTTTACGGAGCAAGCAAGCTGGCCGGGGAAGAGGCCATACAGAACGTCGGTGGCAAGTATCTGATCTTCAGGACAAGTTGGGTCTATGGTCCTCACGGAAGCAATTTTCTTCTGACGATGCTGCGTCTCGGACGCGAGCGCGAATCGCTGAACGTCGTGGATGACCAGATCGGCGCACCAACTACGTCGATTGAACTCGCCAACGCCACGCGAACGATTGTGAACGGCGTTCTGGCTGGCCAATTCGGCGCTGACGCCGACTGGGCCGGCCTTTACCACATGACCTGCAGCGGATCGGTCTCCTGGCGCGGCTTTGCGCAGGCTATCTTCGCACGTGCCCAGAGCCAATTGAATGGCAAGTCACCGACGGTCCATCCCATTCCGTCGAGCGCATACCCCACACCAGCGAAACGTCCGCACAACTCGGTTCTCTCGAATGAGAAGCTTGCTGCGAGGTTTGGTGTTCGCCTTGCGCCATGGGAAGTGGCTTTGGATGGAGTCTTCGAGGCTCTTGGCAGCCGGTAAGAGCCAACGGAAGAACCGGACTGTACTGGCCTCCTACCGTGGAGATTGAGGACTAACAAGCCCCTTTTGGACAAATCACTTGCAAGCCTCGGGGTGGTACAAAAGGAGTGCATGGTAAAGCGAACGAAGCCCGGGGTTGCGCCGCAGCCGGGACAGCCAATCAGTTTGCGCACGCTCGGCGAGTACCTGAATCTGTCGCCCGCGACCATTTCGCTGGTGCTGAACAATGCGCCGGGCGTGCGCTCCATTCCGCAGGACACGCGGGACCGGGTGATTGCAGCTGCGGTCAAGTTCGACTACAGGCCCAGCTTTTACGCGCGATCCCTGCGCAAGCGGCAAACCTACACTGTGGGCGTGCTTGTGCCAGAGCTGAACGACAGTTATTCGGCACAGGTGTTGGGCGGCGTAGAAGCACTGCTCATTGAAGAGGGCTACTTCTACCTCACCGCGAGCCACCACCGCAAGGCAGATCTGATTGAGGAGTATCCGCGCCTGCTGATCGACCGCTCGGTGGAGGGATTCATCTTCATCGACACCATATTGGAGAAGAGCCTCAACCTTCCCGTTGTGGCGGTGGCCGGCCATCGCAAGATCGAAGGCGTAACGAACGTTGTGCTGGACCAGCGCCGTGCCGCCGAGCTTGCTCTCCGCCACCTGTATCAGCTGGGACATCGCAAGATCGCCTTCATGCGCGGAGGCAGCCACAGCTCAGACGCCGATGACCGCTGGCGCTGCCTGATGGCCGTTGCGCGCGAGTTAAAGCTCGCCGTGCCGCCGGAACTGGTGGTGCCGCTGGAACTTCGTATTTCCACGCCTGAACTTGGGTTTGGGCCGACCAACGAATTGATCCAGCGCAGCGGCGACTTTACCGCCATCGTCTGCTACAACGACGTTTCGGCCATCGGGGCGATTCGCGCCTGCGTCAACCACGGCATCAGCGTGCCCGGCGATGTGTCGATCGTTGGTTTCGACGATTCCGAAAGTGCGGCGTTTCACAACCCCAGCCTGACAACGATTCGCCAGCCGCTGGCTCAGATGGGCACCGTGGCTGCACGTATCCTGTTGCAGCGCATTCGTGGCCAGGCCAGCTTTCCTGACATTGTTCCCATCAACCCGGAACTCATCATTCGCGAGTCCACGTGTCCGCCGAATCCAAAACGCGCGCGTGGCAAGCGGAGCTAGCGCGCTGATGCGATCCCGCTTTGCAGTGCCTAGTTGGTTGACGCAAGCCGTTCTGCATCCTGCCTTCGCTCTTACGGGCGTGGTGCAGGCTATCGGCGGTCCTCTGTTGCCATCACTGGCGCCCACGTTTCACCTCAGCGACAGCGAGTCCGGACTGCTGTTCCTGCTCTACTTTGCGGGCACATCGATGGGGCCGTTCTTCTACCGGGTGCGGTACACACGCACCATGGTGCTGGGCTACATGGCCATCGCCGTGTGCTGCGCGGGTGTCGCCATGGCAGGCCATGCGCTGCTGGCTCTCATGTACCTGCTGCTCGGTATCGGCGTGGGCGTGCCCATGTCCGGCGGCAATCTCTATGTTGGGCGTGCGTTTCCTGAGCGCTGTGCACCGATGCTAACACTGTTGAATTTCAGCTGGAGTGCAGGGGCGCTGGCTGCGCCGCTGCTAGCCGCGCGTGTGCTCATGCATCACAGCTATCGCGCTGCGTATTGGCTGCTCGCCGGTGTCGCGGTGTTGACGGCCATTGCTTTTCTCCTGGCCGTCCCCGAGGTGGAAGAACCTCCTCGTGCTTCTGCGCAGGCCACGCGGCGAGCTGCTTTTTTCCTGATTGCGGTCTTTGCCGTGGTGGCGTTTCTTCAAGTAGGCGTTGAGAATACTTCAATCACATGGTTGGCAACGTTCGCCCTGCGTGCGGGCGGAACGGGCGTGGTGCTGGCGGCCGCCTCCACCTCGCTCTACTGGACGGGCTTTCTCGCCTCGCGTGGTCTTTCGTCGTTCCTTCTGCTGCGCGTCAAGGCCGCGCATGTGTTTCGCGGAGCCGTGGCACTTGCGTTTGGCGCGTCCATAACGCTGGCTTTGGTGCCCCTCGCATCGGTGCGAATTGCCGCCATGTTCGTGCTGGGCGTGGCGCTGGCGCCAATCTATCCGCTTGTGCTTGCCGGGTTCTTTGCACGCGCGCGGCACACGCTCGATTCGCGCTGGGTTATGACGGTCTCCGGCTTTGGCGGCGCCACGCTGCCGTGGCTGGCTGGCTGGATATCCACGCACACCGGCAGTCTGCGGCTGGGTATGCTCGTCATTCCTGCGGGCCTGTTGTGCATGGCGTTGGTGGTGCCGGCCTTGTCCAACTCGCCGGAAGCGCCGCCTGCTGGTTCCTGAGAAGCGATCGCAACGAACGAAGAAGGGGAACCGCGGAGGCTCCCCTTCTCGTGTGCAGCGGTGCTTTGGCTACTTCTTGCCTTCAATTTCGTCGGCCAGCGCGTTCGCTCCGTACAGCTTGCGCAGTCCTTCGATCATGCCAGACGAGTGAACGGCGACGGCGCGGTTCTTTGTGCCGTCGTAGACGAAGTCGCCGGCCAACGACTCAATGTTGCCGTCGAAGATCAGCCCCACCAACTCGCCGTCGCGGTTGACCACGGGTGATCCCGAATTGCCGCCTATGATGTCGCCGGTGGAGACAAAATCGAGCGGCGTGGAGAGATCGAGTTTGTCGCGGCCCGCGACTTCTTTCGGTGTCAGGTCGAAGGGCGGCTTATTGCTGAAGCTGGCTGCGCGGTCATAGAGGCCGTAGTAAGTGGTGAACGGAGGTGCAACGGTTCCGTTGTAGGGGTAGCCAGTTACGGTGCCGTAGCTCAGACGTAGGGTGAATGTAGCGTCGGGATAGGCATCCTTTCCATAGACGAGGAAGCGCGCCTTACCCAGCTTCTGGCCCGCAGGCACAAGCGGGCTCGAAAGATCGCGCACCTGCTTCGACAGAGCGCGTACCACCGGATCAGCCCGACGCGCGGCTACGATCATTGGATCGGTGGAGGCGGCAACGGCGTCAGCGCCGCCTTCAAGCAGCGCCTTGCGCACGGCGGGGTCGGCGAGCTTTGTGCCATCCACAAGCGCGGCAACGGTCTTGTCGATATCGCCACCCTGCACGATGGCTTGCAGGAAGGCATCGTTATTGCCGAGCTTCTCCGCATTCAGCTTGAGCGCGGAGGCCATGAACAGCTTCTCCGTCGCGGGATAAACCGGCGCAGGCGACAACATTTGATACCTCAGCGACTCCAAGCCCGCCTCATGGAACTGTGGCAGGCGCTCGCCGTCGGGTTTCTTGACCTCGGCCGAGTACTGCACGAGTTGCAGTGCCAGCGTGAACAGACGGCTGTCAGCGCGGCGGAAGACCTGCGTTTTGATCTCAGGCTGGAGCTTCTCCTCAACGCCGGCAATGGTCTGCCAGGCATCGCCGAATTCCTTCTGCCACTCGGGGTTGGCGGCTACACGCTGCTTGAAGTCGTCTTCGTCGGCTTGCTTTTTGGACACAATGGACTTGTCGGCAAGCGCTTCAATGCGGCCCAAATAGACCTTCAAGCTGTTTTGCAGCCCGA
This sequence comes from Acidobacteriaceae bacterium UBA1795, assembly GCA_002314435.1. Classification (GTDB taxonomy): domain Bacteria; phylum Acidobacteriota; class Terriglobia; order Terriglobales; family Acidobacteriaceae; genus Telmatobacter. The sequence goes on from DCFV01000200.1 coordinate 6,000, forward strand.
AGATGGTGGAGCCAACCAGCCGTGCCTGCTCCGGCCCCTGCGCTGCAAAGGCCTGCGCTACCGCGACGCGGCGCTGCAGGTACTCGGTCAATGCGGGCTCTACGATGTCGCGCTCGGTTTGAAGCTGCGCCATGGTGTACTGCCGCGAGGTTGAACCCGGATGACCACTGATGAAGATCAGCTCGCCCGGCGCGGCTCCCTTCGCGCTCCACTTCAGGTAGTTGTCCGTATGCAGCGGCTTGCCGTTCTCGTAGACCCGGAACAGTGCCATATCCAGGTCGTAGCGTGGATAGGTAAAGTTGTCAGGGTCGCCGCCGAAGAAGGCCGCCTGTTGCTCCGGCGCGAAAACGAGGCGCACGTCGGTGTAGGCCTTGTACTGATAGAGCCAATATTCGCCACCCTGGTAGAACGAGACGACATCGGAGCGCAGCCCGGTCTTATCCTTGCTCTCTTTCTCGATTGCGGCGATCTCGGCGTCGCGCGCCTTAAGGGCCTTGGCCGGGTCAGCGATTTCTTTGGCTGCACCTTGCACGCGCGCTGTCACGTTCTGCATGCCCACCAGCACATTCACTTCTAGGTCGGGCGACTTCATCTCCTGGTCCGGTGTGGAGGCATAGAAGCCGTCGCGCAGGTAGTCGTGTTCAGCCGTTGAGTTCTTCTGCAACTGACCGCGTGCCACGTGGTGGTTGGTGAGCAGCAGGCCGTCGGGGCTTACGAAGGAACCCGAGCCGCCATCGTTGAGCCGTACGCTCGAGAGGCGCAGATGGTCGAGCCAGGCCTGCGTGGGATGGAAGTTATACTGCGCCGCAAGCTGCTTGAGCGGCGGGTTGTCGAAGGTCCACATGCCTTCCTCGGCATGGATCGCAGGTGCCGCGCCCATAAGCAGGGAAGCGGACAGAAGCAGATGAGAGCAGGATTTTGCAGCGAACATTCGGATCCCTCACGAAGGATGGAGTACGTAATCCAGTATTGGTCCGGAGCGCCGGCAGAAGTGCTTAGCGACAGCGCTCTCGTGGCCAAGCCTTCATGATACGCCGCGCCCCGGCTACAGGGCGCAGCGTGTGACGGCTAGTTCTGGGGCAGTACCAGCACTTCCACGCCAGAGGCTGCGTCCTTTTCGTGGAAGACCAACTCGGTGGCTTTCTGGAACTGCTCGGGCCTAGCTGTCGGAATGTCGGTGTAGGTTTGCGGATTACGGTCTGCGAGCGGAAACCAGGAGCTCTGCACCTGCACCATGATGCGGTGGCCGCGTCGGAAGGTGTGGAAGAGATCGGGCATGGTGAAGTCGATCTCGGTCAGCTTGCCCGGCGTGAGCGGCTCGGGTTTCTCCCAGCTATTGCGGAACTTGGCGCGGAAGGGCTCGCCGCGCAGCAGTTGCTCGTAGCTGCCAATGTGCAGCGGCGGCGCGTCGAGAATGCGCTTGTTGCCGTGTGCGGTGTCCTCGGGGTCGGGGTAGTCCTCGGGGTAGACATCGATCAGCTTTACCACGAAATCCGAGTCAGTCCCGGAGCTCGCCACCTTGAGCTTGGGCGCGATGGGGCCTGCGATGGTCATATCCTCGGTGAGCGGATCGGTCTCATAGACGAGAACGTCGGGCCGGTAGCTGGCGAAACGCTGATCGTCGACCATGTAGCGCTGCGGCACAGTGTCCGTTGTGTAGCCGACGAAGGGAACAGGGTGGTTGGGATCGCTTACGTATTCGTCCACGCTCTTGGGTTCAGTCGGTGCGTCGAAACTGAGCTTACCGCCGGCGTGGAAGTAAAGGGTCTTTGCCGCGGCGGCCTTGGGCGGCCACTGGTCAAAGTGGCGCCACACGTTGGTGCCGGTCTCAAATACCACAGCCTTGGGCTGCGCCGCGCCCTTGCCCTTCAGATAGTGCTCGAAGAAGGGGAATTGCACATTCTGGCGGAAGTATTCGCCTGTCTTCGCGTTGAAGCTCACGTCGCCAAGGTGGTCACCGTCGCTGCGCGCCCAGCCGCCGTGCACCCACGGGCCTTCGACAAGCGTAGTCTGCGTCTCGGGGTTGAATTTGTTAATGGCGTAGAAAGTGCGATACGGACCGCTCAGATCTTCGGCGTCGTACCAGCCGCCGACAACGAGCACCGCGCACTTCACGTTCTTCATGTGCTGCGACAGGTCGCGCGCCTTCCAGTAGGTGTCGTAGGTCGAGTGCTTGAACTGGTCGTTGAAGAGCAAGTTGGAGCCCTTAAGGTAAAGCTTGTCCAGGTTCGCGATGTTGCCTGCGTTCAGATAGAACTTGTAGTGATCCGGTGTACCGAAGTCGAAGCCGACGGTCTCGTGCGGCGTCTCTGGGTTGTGACCCGGCGTGAAGAAGGCGTAGAAGCCAAAGTTTGCTGAGAGCATGAACGCGCCGCCGTGGTAGCCGTCATCGCCCATAAACAAATCTGTCATCGGTGCCTGTGGGCTGGCTGCTACCAGAGCTGGATGCGAGTCGATGATGGAAGCAGAAGTGTAGAAGCCGGGATACGAGATGCCCCAGATGCCCACCTTTCCGTTGTTGTTGGCAACGTGTTTGAGCAGGAACTCAATGGTGTCGTAGGTATCCGAAGCGTCGTCCACATCGTCAGGCGATTTCTTGTCGTCGATGTGCGGACGCATCTCCTGGAATTCGCCCTCGCTCATCCAGCGGCCGCGCACGTCCTGGTAGACGAAGATGTAGCCGGCCTTCTGGAACTCATCCGACGGTCCGAGATGCTTTGGGTATTGATCTTCGCCGTAGGGGCCGACACTGTACGGAGTGCGATCCATCAGGAAGGGATAGGGGCCGGGATCGTTGGGGTAGGCCGAGGTCTTGGGTACGTAGACAGCGGTGAAAAGGCGCTTGCCGTCGCGCATGGGGATACGGAACTCGTACTTGGTGTAGTGCGCGCGGACGTAGTCCTCCTGCGGTTGCTCGGGGGCGGGGGACTGGGCATGCACTGTTGCGAAGGGAGCGGCGCAAAACGCCGCAATAACCAGGGCGAATCCACGGAGTCTCAGCATCGTTTTCAATATTCTCCTGAAGGATCATGATTAGTGCGCGCGGCACGGAGTATACTCTCCCGGGCCGCTCGGGGTCGGGCTACTCTGCGCTTGGCTTCGCTTCTTCGGGTACGATTTCTGGTTTGGTCAACGGCTTGATTATGTCGTCGAGATAGGCTGGTGTGCCATTCACGCGTTCGAGGGCGGGGTAGCGCTCGCCGTCGTGGTAGTCAACCTGCGCGGTGCGGACGAAGTTGTCCGCTTGCACAATCAGGCGGATCGACTCGGACGAATCCTTGGCTGTGCGAATGGCCTTCTGGAGCGAATCGTTCGAAAATATCTCGCCATCAACGGCGATGAGCTTGTCGCCGGGTGCGAGGCGCGCCTGGTCGGCGGGGCCGTTCCAACGCACATCTTGGATGCGGCCGTCGGCTCCGATGCGCAGGCCGATGGAATACCAGCAGTCCAGGCCGCCGTGCCGTCGGTTTTCCGCCTGTTGCAGCGTGCGCTCGCCGGCGGAGGGCTTGTCGCGATAGACCAACCGATAGCCGCCCCGTTCAAGTCCGGCAACATCCGCGCGCGGGTTAATAGCGTCCACACGCTCGTGCAGGAAGGCGGCCCAGTCATACGGCGCAATCTGATTCAGATCCGCCACTAACTCGTCGAAGGTGTAGGGCACAATGAGCGGGCCGGTGTTGCCGCCTTTGCCGAGGAAGGCCTTCTGGAAGTCGTCGAGCGACTTCTTGTCACCGGTCAGTTTGCGGATCAGCGTGTCAGCGTCGAGCCACAGCAGCTCGCCTTCAAAGTAGTAGTCCTGGCTTCGGCGCCAGTTGGACCACGCCACATTGCCGCCGCGCAGTAGACTCGCACCCACAGCGGTGTCGGTGGTGGATCGCCATAGGCGGCCGGGCGTGGCATCCAGTTCGGCTGCGGTCATGGCCAGCACATCGCGGTACTGCTGTGCGGTCTTGAGCCCTGAACGCGCTGCCAGAACGTTGCCCAGGTATTCGGTCATGCCTTCGTACACCCACAGCAGAGCCCCCTGCTGCGCCGTGGCGAAGTCCGGCTGATAGAGGCCAACGGGCCGGCGGTACTTACCGTTCCAGGAGTGGGTGAACTCGTGTGACAGAAGATCGGAGTCTGGCAATTGATGTGCGGCGTCCGAGTAGGCTTTTTCGTCCACACCGTCGTCTGACGACTGCCCGTGCTCCAGACCCTCGCCGCCAGCAACGTCGGAGAGTGTAAGCAGAAAGTGATAGGTGTTGTAGTGGTGCGAGACGTAGAGCGCATCGGCCTCGCGGACAAGGTTGCCAATCTCAGCCAGCAGCGCAGGGCGCAGATTAGCGTCCTCGGGGTAGTCCGCGACCACGTCGATGAAATGCTTCGGCGAGACCGTTGGGGCCAGAGGAAACTCGTGGAAGTACTGGCCGGTGATGAGCGGTGAGTCTTCGAGTTGCTCCACGTTGGTGGCGGCAAAGTGGATGGAGCCGTTGGCCGGCAGCGGGTAGGCGGCAGCGTCGACCGGTGTCAGCGCCGTGCCCACGCTCCAGCCTGTGGGCACCTTTACCGCGGGCTCGATGGGCAGGCTGCGCACGGGCGTGTTGGCCGGGTAAAGCAACAGCTTTTCCCACTCCAGTACAGCGAGCTTTTGCGATACGCGTTCGGTCACGACGCAGTCCAGATGGGCGTGCAGCGTGGTTACGCCCCTGGGTACCATCACGTGGAACGAATAGAGGTTCACGTTATCGCGACGCCAAGGCAGCGTCTGCCCATTGGCGGTGAAGGTGATGCCGGTAATCGCCGAGGCCGGTCCTGCAGGCATGTGCGTGCCGGGAATCCACTCGGGTGTGATGAGCGTAAGGGGGCCGGAGGTCACCGGAAGGTCAATTTCCGCATGATAAATCTTGCGCGGCGCGTCGCTGAGGTCCGCCGTGATCTGGATGGGCCGCTCCTGAGCCAGGGGAGCGGAAGCTGTGAGAGTGAGGATAAGGACGGCAGGAAGACAGGCGCAAAGCCGGTGCAGCATCGACATTTCCGGTGAAATCTCCTGTGTTTCAGGGTAATGTATATGCGTCCGCGGTCGATCTTGGGCCGCATTGTGCAATTCCGTTTGCTTTTCTGTTGGGGGCAGCGGCCCCGGGGCGTTACCCTAAGCGTACAAGTTTGCACAGCTCATTGCGCGCGTGAAGCTGTTTTCCCGCGCATACTTCGTCCCGGTTCCCGCGATGCAGGTGCCTCTGGCGCTGGCAACATCGTAGAGAAGCCGGGATGCGGTGTGTACGGGGAAGAGCTTCAATCACGCGAGGTTGTGTCGAATCCCGCCGGGAAGGAGAACCATGTCCACTGAATTCCGTAATTTTCTCGCGCTCTCCTATGACGAGCTCGAAGAATTAAACCTGCAGGCCAAGGCTGATCGCATCAATCGGGTGTCGATCGACGAAATTCGCGAAAAAAGGCTCAAATACCTTGCCGACGAGAAGCGGATCAAGGCCGTGACGGTGCTGTTTTCGGATCTGGAAGGCCGTCTGCACCTGCTCGACTACGACAAGAAGTTTCTGATCGGGGCCTACGAGAACCTGACCTTCGACGGATCTTCGATCCGCGGCTTTACCGCGCAGAAGGAAAGCGATCTGCGCCTTGGCATCGACTGGAGCGCGTTTTACTGGGTTCCGGCCGATGTATTCGGCACCGGCAAGGTGGTCGTCTTCGGCACCGTGATCGACAAGGACGGCACCCCCTATTCCGGCGATCTGCGCGGCGTGCTCAAGCGCTACTCTGACACGCTTTTCAAGGAAAAGGGCTACACCCTCAACGCGGCCAACGAGATCGAAGGCTTCCTGTTTGCCGGCCGCGACGCCGAGCAGCGCTTCCATGAGACAGGCAAGTTCGAGTTCATCAACACCGGCGGCTACTACCACGTGCTGCCGCTCGACCCGCTCCGCCAGTTCATTGACACTGCTGCTGAAGTGCAGCGCGCCATGGGTTTCCAGAACGAAAAGGATCACCCGGAAGTCGCGCCCTCGCAGTTCGAGATCAACTACGGCTACGGCGAAGTGGTTGCCGCCGCCGACCAGATCCAGCTCTACAAGCTGCTCTGCCGCCAGATCGCCAACAACATGGGCTACACGGCCAGCTTCCTGCCCAAGCCCGTGGTCGGCGTGAACGGAAGCGGCATGCATACCAACGTGTCAATCTCCAAGGACAAGGTGAACCTGTTCTGGGACGAGAAGGGACAGGAGCAGCTTTCTGGCGCGGGCTGGGACTTCATTGACCGCATCCTGTCCAGCGCGCTGGACATCTGCCTGATCCTGAATCCGAGCGTGAACGCCTATCGCCGTCTTGATCCGCACTTCGAGGCGCCGAACCAGATCAAGGCTTCGGCCACGGACCGCGGTTCCATGGTGCGCGTGCCCATCGGCAACTCGCGCTCTATGCGCGTGGAAGTGCGCTCGGTCGCTCCGGATGCGAACCCGTATCTGGCGCTCTACTCGATCTTCAATACCGGCATTGATGGACCAAAGTCCTCCATCGACAACCTGCGCCAGGCGCAGCGTTACCTGCCCGATCACATCCAGGCCGCCATCTCCGACTTCAAGTCGTCGGAGTGGATTGCGAAGATTCTTGGCTCCGATGTGCAGGGTCGTTACGTGGACCTGAAGCAGGCCGCCGCCGATCGTTGCCCCAAGGAACTGGGCACGTTCGTCAAGGCCGCCGAGGTGCAGTTCCACCACGCTGTCTACAACCAGTCGCTCTGGAACTTGTTCTAGAGTGCGGCAAATGCTGACAAGGGGTGGCGGCCAGCCACGGCCTACCGCCCCTTTCTGCTTTTTAGCTTTGTGGATTCAGCGGCTTGCCAGCCACGGCCCCGAGAATCCTCATTGTGCCCTTATGCCCCGCGTGATACAAGCAAGAGAACAGGGAACAGCCGGAGGGGGTCTGGGGAGGCCGGAGCGGGGAAAGTGCACCGCGTCGGGCCTTTTTCGCATTTCTCTTCCCGCCGCTGCCTGATTCTCGGCTAAAGGATATCCCTGCTCGCATGGGCGCCGGTCAATCTGCTGAAGTCGAGACACTCTTCGGCGACTACCCGCTCGACCGCGCCTTCGACGAGATGCGCGAGCCAACGGGCGCGGTGCGGCCTCACTACAAGGCGCTGGCGGAGACGCTGGCTCGCCTGCCGCAAGATGAGTTGGAGCGCTGCAAGCAGTCTGCCGAGCTTTCCTTCCTCACGCAGGGCATCACCTTCACTGTCTACGGACGCGACGAGGGCACCGAGCGCATCTTTCCCTACGACCTGTTGCCGCGCCTCGTAACCGCGCAGGAGTGGGATCGGATTGAACGCGGGCTCACGCAGCGCATTTCTGCGTTGAATCATTTCCTGCGCGATGTTTACTCCGATGCCAAGATCCTGAACGACCGCGTAGTGCCGCGCGAGCTGGTTTACAGCTGCAAGCACTATCGCCGCCAGATGCGCGGGTTGCAAGTGCCGCGCAACGTCTACATTGCCGTGGTGGGTTCGGACTTGCTGCGCCTGGACTCCGGCAAGTTCGTCGTGCTCGAAGACAACCTGCGCGTGCCCTCGGGCGTGAGCTACATGCTCACCAACAGGCGCGTGATGAAGCGGACTTTCCCGCAGCTCTTTCACAGCTACGGTGTGCGGCCCATTGAGCACTATCCGCAGCTGCTGCTCTCCACGCTACGTTCGCTTGCGCCTGAGGGCCGGCCCGAGCCGAACATCGCGCTGCTCACGCCAGGCGTCTACAACTCCGCCTACTTTGAGCACACCTATCTCGCACGCCAGATGGGCATCGATCTGGTGGAAGGCCGCGACCTCGTGACGCACGACAACATCGTCTACATGAGGACGACGGACGGCCTCAAGCGCGTGGACGTGATTTACCGCCGTGTGGACGACGACTTCAGCGATCCGCTGGTCTTCCGGCCGGACTCGGCGCTGGGTTGCGCGGGCCTGTTCAATGCGTACCGCGCGGGCAACGTCACCGTGACAAACGCCTTCGGTACCGGCTTGGCTGACGACAAGGCGCTCTACGCCTATGTGCCGCGCATTATCCGTTACTACCTCGACGAAGATCCGATCCTGCCCAACGTAGAGACCTTTCTGATGACCGAGGAGAAGGATCGCAAGCATGTGCTGGCGAACCTCGACAAGCTCGTAGTGAAGGCCGTTGGCGAGAGCGGCGGCTACGGCATGCTCATCGGCCCGCACTCCACCGCGCAACAGCGTGAGGAGTTTGCCCGCCAGATCGAAGCCAATCCGCGCAACTATATCGCGCAGCCCACGCTGGACTTTTCGCGCGCTCCCTGCCTCATTGGCAATCATCTGGAGCCGCGGCATGTGGATCTGCGGCCCTACATTCTCTTCGGAGACAAGGTAAACATCGTTCCCGGTGGCCTTACGCGCGTGGCGCTCGAGAAAGGTTCGCTGGTGGTCAATTCTTCGCAAGGCGGCGGTAGCAAAGACACATGGGTTCTGGAATCGCAGTGAGACTCGCAGTTCGGGAGGGTACGACGATGCTTTCGCGCGTTGCCGACAGCCTCTACTGGATGAGCCGCTACCTGGAGCGGGCGGAGAACACTGTGCGCCAGCTCGACGTGACGATGAGCCTGATGCTCGACGCAGGCGGATCGAGTGCGGAGAAGCGCTGGGGCCAGCTTCTCGTCTCGCTGGGCAGCCCGAAGGGGCTGGAATGGAACGGCGACCTGGATGCCATGGCCAGCCGACTGGTCTTCGACTCCCTCAACCATGCCTCGGTGACCTACTGCGTGAATGGCGCGCGCGAGAATGCTCGCCAGGTGCGCGAGGAAATCTCCAGTGAACAGTGGCAGCGGCTCAATCGGCTCTACCACCAGATGCACTCGGCGCAGGTGCAGTCGCAGTTTCGCTCCGGGATCAGCGACACTCTGGCGACGGTGATCGACGGCATCCACCTGTTCAAGGGCGTTTCAGACACGACCATGATTCACGGCCAGGGTTGGCAGTTCATCCGCCTGGGCCGTTACCTTGAGCGTGCTTATGCCACCGCCACAATGCTGGAGGTTTATCAGCCCGGGCTTCTGGCTCCACAGGGGGGCGAGGGCTATCAGCATCTGGAGCAGGTGGGCCTCCTGCGCTGTTGTACGGCGTTTGAAGCTTACTGCCAGGTCTATACCGCCGATCTCTCCGCAGACCGCATCCTCGAGTTCCTCCTTCTCAACCGCGACTTTCCGCACGCTATTCGCTATTGCGTGGAGGGGGTGCGCCAGTCGGTCGATGCCATTCAGCGTACCGGCGGCAGGCGTTCGCCGGAGGAGTTGACCGCCGGCATTGGCCGCCTGCATGCCATGCTGGGCTTCACAACCATCAACGAGATTCTCACCGGCGATACCGCAGCGTTTCTGCACTCAATCCGTGAACAATGCCTGCGCATTCACGAGCTGATCTATCGCTATTACGTTCACTATTCCATCCAGTCGGCACTGGCCGTATAGCGGGGCGGGCATGAACTTCTACTCCATTCGGCATCTCACGCGTTTCCGCTACTCGCATCCCATCAGCGAGAGCATTATGGAAACGCGCATGCACCCGCGTTCTGACTCGAACCAGCACTGCCTCACGTTTTCGCTCTCAGTCAGCCCGCGCTGCCGCGTCTTCAGCTATCGCGACCATCTGGGCAATAACGTGCAGCACTTCGACATCCCCGGAGAGCACACGCAGTTGGTCATCATTGCCGAGTCGGTGGTGGAGCAACAGGCTTTGCCCGACGTGCCGTCATTTCTTTCACCCGACGCCTGGGGAGCGCTCGACGAGTTGATCGACTCCGGCGACTACTGGGAGATGCTGCTACCCAGCACCTTTGCTATTGAGACGCCCGCTCTCACCCTGCTGGCAAAGCAATTGGATGTGACCCGCCGCGACGATCCGTTGATGCTGGTGCACGAGATCAACCAGCGGCTCTTTGACTACTTCGACTATGTGCCCAGTCACACACGCGTGGATTCGCCCATCGATGAAGCGATTGTCAGCGGTAAGGGTGTCTGCCAGGATTTTGCCCACACTATGATCGCGCTACTGCGCCACGTGCGCATTCCGGCGCGCTATGTTTCCGGGTATCTCTACCGCGGGCGCGAAGACCACGACCGCTCCACGCCCGACGCTACGCATGCCTGGGTCGACGTGCTGTTGCCGCATCTGGGCTGGGTTGGCTTTGATCCGACGAACAATCTCATCGCGCATCATCGTCATATCCGCACCGCAGTTGGGCGCGACTACGCAGACGTGCCACCCACGCACGGTGTTTTCCGCGGCTCCACGGCCAGCGAGCTTTACGTGGCTGTGCACGTGGAGGCTAGCGATCATCCACCGGCACTCGACCGCAAGCTGCCGATTCCAGACGACTGGAGCGTGCTGGTCGAGCGCGCACAGCAACCGGTGGAGCGGCCACAGCCGCTCATCGATCTGCAGCAAATGCAGCAGCAGCAATAAGTTTTGAGAGATTTGCGTGCGAGGTATCGAACCGAGCACACGTTATTCAAACGTTTTCTGTTGAATCTTCGGTAAATATCCAGCATCATTGAAACACCTGTTAAACGGTAGCACTCGCTTCCAGCGCATTTTAACGACGCACAAGCAGGTATCCCTCATCGGTTTGCAGGCTTAACCGTCTGCGGAGTCGATTGAATATGATCCGCACTACGCTGCACGGGACTGAGTCGGTATCTCTGCTGCAAGGCATTGTCATATCAATCCAGCTGGGCGTGTATCTCACGCCTGAAGAAACGTAGTACGCACGACCCTTTGGAGGAACAGCCGTGAAACGATCCCTTTGGGGTTGGGTGTTATTTTGCACCCTGGTCCCCCTGTCTCTCGCCTTCGGCCAGTCCGCGAGCACCTCGCTTCGCGGAATCGTCAAGGACCCCAGTGGCGCTTTGGTTCCCGGAGCGAAAGTCACCCTCGTCGATAGCGCGAAGGGTTCGACGTTCAGTGCTACTTCCGGCAGCACCGGCCTTTATGTCTTCGCCCAGATTCCGCCCGCGCACTACACCATTACGGTGAGCGCACAGGGTTTCGGCGACCAGACCAAGACCGCTGAACTTCTGGTCAACCAGCCGGCGACGATCGACTTCACGATGACGGTGCAGACAAGCACGGTGACCGTGGATGTTTCCGCAGCGGCGCAGACTCTGAATACGACGGACGCGACTCTCGGCGACTCGATTGCCAACGAGCAGATTCAGGCCATGCCGATGGATGGCCGTGATCCGATTGGCCTGCTGAGTCTGCAGCCCGGCGTGCTCTATTACGGCGAAACGATTGGTTTGGCTGACAAGACTGCTGCCAGCGGTGTTGACAGTCGGCAGGGCGCTGTATCCGGATCGCGTTCCGATCAGGGCAACGTAACTTTGGATGGCGTAGATGACAACGACCAAGTAAACGGCTTCGCCTTCAACGGCGTGCTGCGTTCGACGATGGATTCGACCGAGGAGTTTCGCGTTACCACGTCGAACAGCAACGCGGATGCGGGCCGTTCGTCCGGAGCCCAGATTTCGCTGGTGACCAAAAGTGGCACCAACAAGTTCCACGGAGCTCTCTACGAGTACCATCGCCCGTCCAACACCGTCGCCAACGACTGGTTCATTAAAGAGCAGCAGATTTCTTCAGGTGAGCCGAACCGCCCAACGAAGTACATCGTGAACACCTTTGGCGGCAGTGTGGGCGGCCCTGTTTTCAAGGACAAGCTTTTCTTCTTCTATAACTACGAAGGTCAGCGGCTTGCAACCAATCAGACAGTGTCAGCGATCACTCCGTCCGCGTCATTCCTGAGTGGGCAGCTCGGCTACTATGCCGCAGACGGCTCCACCGTGATGCTCACGCCGGCCAACATTGCACAACTGGATGCTGCCTGCACAGCCTGCAGCACGCCGGGCGTTGACCAGGCAATGCTCAGTTATCTTGGCACAGAGCCTGCAGCCACGGTACTGTCCGGTGGCGACGGCATCAACAACGGCAGCTACAACTTCAGCTCTCCGGCTCCGAGCCGCCTGAACACCAATATCGGTAAGATCGACTACACGCCTAACTCCAAGCATCACTTTTTTGTGCGTGGCAATCTCCAAAAGGACGTAGCCGCCGGTGCGCAAAACCTGCCTGGTCAGCCAGCGTCGAGTTTTCTTGAGGACAACACCAAGGGTCTCGCGTTCGGTCACACCTTCTCGCCGACTTCGAATCTGGTAAACGATCTGCGCTATGCGTACATCCGACAGGGATACTCTAGCGCAGGCATTGGCGACGGGGATTACGTGTATGTGCGTTTCTATACGCAGCCCACGGCGCAGACCCGCAGTTCCATCGTGAATGTCCCGGTGAATACAATCGACGACAACCTGAGCTGGACCAAGGGCAACCACACCGTTGCAGTAGGCGGCAACTGGCGCATGGTGCAAAACAATACGAGCAATAACACGAACTCGTACAGTGGCGCCAATACGAATCCGTCCTACCTTAGCGCGAAGGGTAAACCCGATCCGACGACTCTAGGCTCGGGTTTCCTGGCCGTGGATCCCGGATATGCGACATCATTCGACTACGCCTACGCAACGATCACCGGATTGGTCGCCGAGCAGGATGCAGTTGCGAATTACGTTGTCTCCAGTCCGACGAGCGCGGATCTGCAGCCAGATGGATCGTTTATCGCGCGGCACTTCAAATCGAACGAGTTTGAGTATTTTGTTCAGGATTCGTGGCGGGTGCGGCCGAATTTGACGCTCACGTTTGGCCTGCGCCACACCATTCTGCAGACGCCGTACGAAACCAAGGGGCAGGAGATTGCTCCGACGGTCAACACCCATGAATGGTACCTCGCGCGCGGCGAAGCGGCTGCCAAGGGGCAGGTGTACGAACCCGACCTCTTCTTCACACCTGTGGGAAAGGCGAACGGGAAACAGGCATACTGGCCGAAGCAAAAGTTCAACATTGCTCCGCGTGTGTCGATCGTTTATGCACCCGATACGAAGACCTCAATTCGAGCAGGATTTGGTATGTACTTCGATCACTACGGCGAGGCACTGACCAACCGCTTCAGCACGCTCGGCTCATTTGGCCTTTCGTCTCAGTTCCAGAGCGCGGCTAACACGGTCAACTACACTACTGCTCCGCGGTTTACCGGGCCGCATGATATGCCCGGCCTGCCGGTTCCGGCTGCTCCCACAACACAAGCCTATCCCTATGCTGTCCCGGATGGCACGTTTGGCATTAACTGGGGTATCGACAATCAGGTCAAGACGCCATATGTCGAGGCGTTCAACCTTTCCGTGCAGCGCGAGTTGCCGGGCGGGTTCCTGGTGGATGCCGCCTATGTGGGTCGGCTCGGGCGACACTTGTTCCAGCAACTCGACCTGGCTGAGCCGGTCAACTACAACGATCCCCAGGGAGCTGGCGACTACTTTACCGCTGGTACCCAGATGTCGAAGATCACCGACCAACTCGGCGGGGCCTACGGGGATTATGCGCATAATACTCTCGTCCATATCCCGACGATCCAGTACTTTGAGGATGTATTTCCGCAGATGCAGAATCTCGACTATGTTGGAGAAACTGCAACCGATACCATCTACAACTACGAGTGGGCTCCCCAGCGCTATAGCTACGGTGAAACCGGTGCACTCTACGACATCGACTTCGGCTGCTACTACGGGTGCCCAAATGGTTCGCTGTTCTGGAATCAGCAGTTCTCATCTCTCATTGCTCTTTCGTCAATGGGCATGAGCTACTACAACGCGGCGCAGTTGACGATCCGCCATCCCGAGAGGCATGGGTTGACCACGGACTTCAGCTATACCTATTCACGGTCCATTGACATGGGTTCGGATGCGGAGCGCGCAGCCACTTCTTATGGCGCAATTCAGAATGTCTGGAATCCGGCATTGAGTCGTGGCGTGTCCGACTTTGACACAACACATAACGTAACCGCTGACTGGTCTTACCAGTTGCCGCTTGGTACGGGTAAGGCACTGCTTGCCAATTCAGGCAAGGCGGGGAACGCGATCTGGGGAGGATGGCAGTGGGCTGGCCTTGGACGTTGGACGAGCGGCTTGCCGTTCTCTCTCATCGAACCTGGCTGGACCACAAACTGGGAGTTACAGGCCTGGGCTGTCCAGACTGCCCCCGTCAAGTTGCGCAAACACACCGAGGGTGGTCTTCCACAGGTATTCGACAACGTGAATGCGATCAGTGAAGGTGTTACTGCCGGCACGCCGATCCGTCTCCCGTACCCGGGAGAAGCGGGCCAGCGCAATCAGTTCCGCGGCGACGGCGTGTTCGATATTGACTCCTCGCTTACCAAGAGCTGGGATGTCACCGAGCGCGCACGGCTGAAGTTTGCCTGGGAGGTCTACAACGTGACCAATTCGATTCGCTTCGATGCGGGGGCATCCACGTTTGGCAATGCGCTGACCTATCCAGCGCTGGGCGTCTACGGCAGCCGCCTTGGCAATAAGACGTTCCGCCGGATGCAATTCGGACTGCGTCTGGATTTCTAAAAAGGGCGGTTTAAACCACCACAACGGCCGGGAAGCATGAGCTTACCGGCCGTTTTCTCTTGTGCGTCTGGATGCCTCGCGGTCGGAGCGATCAGTTGCTCGCTGCTCCCAGAGCCTTCAGCCGCGCCTGAGCCAGCAGGTAGCTCGAGCTGGGAATCTCTAGCTCCTCTTTGGGTTTCTTCAGCTTGCGATAGTCCGCAACGGCAATGTCGCGCTCGCCGTATTGCTCAGCGATGAGGCCGAATGCGTACCAGTAGTCGTCGTTCGGTTCCTCCAGGTTCAGCTCGTCCATGCTGCGCACCAGCAGCTCACGCGCGGCCTTGGGCTGGCCCGCGACAGCGTCCAGACAGGCCAGCGTGTGCAGAATGTGCGGATTGTCCTTCGACATCTGTGTCGCCTTGATTGCAGTCGCGATGTCGTCCTGATCCACCTTCGGCGTAAAGAGCGCAAACCAAGCGCGGGAGTTTAGCAGTTCCGCGGAACCCTTGCCCAGGTCGATCAACTTCTGAGTCCACCCGCGTGCGGTCACATAGTCGCCGCGGTCGATGTCGATGCGCATCTTTGCTTCGAATGCATCGGGATCGTTTTCGAGCAGCTTCAGCCGCTCATCGGCCAGTGCCACGGCTTCGTCGTAGCGGTGCAGCCCGGCAAGCGCCCACTCCGCGTCGAGAAACGCGCGTCGCGACTCCGGCACCTGATTCACCAACTCCGATGAAATCGTGTACAGGGCAGCGTAGTTGTTTTCGAGCGCGTAACCCTGGCTGAGCGCCAGCGCGATGTTGGTCTTCTCACGTTCGGTGGTTGCATCCTTGCGCGCCGCTTCTAGAATCGCGATACCGTCTCGGGCCGTGGGCTTGGTGCCAACCATCAGCGCCGCCGCCGCCAGCTTCATCTTGTTTGCGTCGGCGGCCTGCCCCCTGATCCAGAAGCGCGGAAACACCGGTCCGCCCAGTGGATCGTCGCCACCTTCCAGGTGTTGATCCTCGCGCAGCCAGTCGAGCAGCGTCTTGGCGCTTTGCAGTTCGCCGCTTTTGATGCGATCCAGAATCTCAAGTGCAACTTCATTCGGTTTCTCGCCCGTGTCGAGCAACTTGTACTTGCCGTCCTCCTTCACGACGTAGAACGTCGACGTGTTCTCGCCTGGGATCTGCACTTTCACGCGGTAGCCGGTCGTGTCGCTTCCTTCCACATTGGCGTCGAAAGCCTGTAGCAGGATGTCGAGCGTGACGTCGAGCGAACTATCCTGGCGCGCCAGCTGCATGTTGAGTTTCTTGCCCGTTTCCAGAGCCTTCTTGAGTTCTTCCGGATCGTCCTTCTGCAGCGTGATGACCGCATTGCGGCTGCCCAGGGCCATCAGTTGCGCTTCGGTCAGGTCAGGCGACATTGAAAGCAGGAAGATTTGCTTCACAAAATCCTGCGGCGTGTCGGCGAACTGCAAGTCCTCGTGGCGGCGAGCGCCGCGAAGGAGGTTCGCTAGTCCCATGGTCTGCGCTGCGTTGTCGCCTGCCGCGCCAGCCTGCAAAAAGTCTGCGGCGGCACGGTACTGGCGGATATTCATCAACATCTCGCCGGCCAAGCGCGCGGTCTCCTTGTAGCCGTTGTCGTCACTCGAAAACTTGTTGGCCTCGGCCAATCCGGCCTGGCTGTTCTGCAGCATCGCGGTGCAGGCAGCCATCAGCGCGCGAGGCTGCGGGTTTAAGTCCTGGGCGTCCTTGAGTGCTGCGGCATAGTCGCCACCATAAAATTCGGCGAAGGCCAGGTTGTTGGACAGCCCCAGTTCGCGCAACTTGTCCGTTCCCAGTTTGCGATACTCGGTAATCGCATCTTTCATCTTTGCTGCGCCGCTGTAGCGTCGGCCCACCGCGTCATACTCGAGCAGGATGGCTAGATCGGCTTGGGTGCCGTTGTCGTCGGGATCCAGCTTTACGGCCGCACGATAGGCCGCCGCTGCGCCATCCATGTCACTGCCCGCGC
>DCFV01000181.1:0-20483 GCA_002314435.1 Acidobacteriaceae bacterium UBA1795
ACGACGGCCTCGCCAACGCGCTTGAGAAGATGAAGGCTGTGGGCCGCATCACGATGCCGGGAACCCTCGGCTTCGATGTCTCCTACATCCGCGAAATCAAGACTCCCACGGGACGGAAGATCCGCTTCATCACCAATCGCAAGATCGCTTTCGGTGAATCGTACTGGAGCAGCCAGTCGAAGTCCTTCAATCTCACTGCCGGCGAGATCATCATTGATGATCAGGACAAGAAGAAGAGCGAAGGCGTCCTCTTTCCAGCCACCCAGCTCACCATTAACAAGGATGGCGAGCCACAGTGGGATCTGAGAATGAACCCCTGGAAGCTCAACAACATCATCGTCTGGCCCGGCGGCGAGAAAGAGAAGCCGGCCGGAGAGAGCGAGAAGTAGCCCCATCCCGCTCACGGATTCAACTGGAAGCAGCGGTTCAACGTTCCTTTGAGGTACTCATCATGAGAGGACATCTACCCTCTTGCAGCGTCGTGCTTGCAACCATTCTTCTGTTGCTGGGCGGCACCCTCGCCCAGGCGAAAAGCAAATACATCTGCGATGAACCGAAACCTGAAGACATGTGCAACGCAGCCAACACCTGCGGATCAGCATCCGCTCCATGCACTGTCGACATCAGAAAATCGGGCAATGGCGCAAGCGTCAAGCCGGGGATCCCAAACGCAAAGGGCAATCAGTTCTTCTGCGTAAAGGCAGGCACTCAGGTCGTTTGGATGACCTCGAGCAAGAACACCGGGTTCACGATCTGGTTCGGAACGGATTCGCCTTTTGATCCCGACGATCCGATCGTCGGCGGCGGGGCCAAACCCATCACCGTCACAGCCCATACCCCCGGCTGCTACAAGTACGACGCAGGAGCCTTCTATTCAGGCGCAGTCTATGGAATGAGTGCCGGCAGCAAGCCGGAGTTGGTGATTCTGCCCTGACAAAGAGTGAATGGGCCGCGCAGTCCTCAGCGGCCCATCGCCGCCCTCACTTCGTCATCATCCCCTGTATCTCCAGCCACTCGGCAAACCTGTCGATCCAGTGATCGGTGGGCAGGTTCTGCTTGTGCATGCCAAAGCCGTGGTTCCCCTTCGCATACATGTGGAGTTCGGCCGACTTGTGCGCGTTCAACCACTTCATGTACATTGCAACGCTCCCCGGCGCCAGTCCAAGCCCGTCGTCGGTTGCAGCCGCAATAAACATCGGAGGCGCATCCGCCGGCACCGGAACATCCGCCGAGGGCCCTCCCCCGTAGATGGGCGCCACAAACGCCGGCCTGCCTTCGGGCGTGTAATGTAGCGCCACTTCATCCGTCACCGATCCGCCGGCAGAGAAGCCAATAATGCCTACGCGGTCAGGTGAAACGCCAAACTGCGACGCGTGCTGCCGGACATACGTCACCGCCGCCAGCCCATCGGCCGCGGCCAGTGGTGCCTCTTTCTCCATCATCTCTTTGAATTTCTGCTTGTCCGCCCACAGCGCGGCAAACTCCTGCGGAGCATCCTCTCCGGTATGCGCCAGCCGGTACTTCAACACAAACGCCGTCACGCCTTTCGCAGCCAGGTACTTGGCCACGTCCGTCCCCTCGCTGGCGATGGAGAGCGCCATAAAACCGCCGCCCGGGCAGATCACAACCGCCGTGCCGTTTCTCAGCTCTGCCGCGGGCTTGAACACAGTCAGCGTCGGCTTCGTCACATTGGTCACGATCTCTGTGTTCCACGTCTTCGAGAAGTATTCCTTCTCCGGATAACTCTCCTGCGTCGAGCCCGGAGCAACGCCGGCGTACAGCGGAATCACTTCCTGCGCAGCCCCCGGCACCGTCAGGAACATCACTACAAAAAGCGTCCGAAAGACGAGTGTTTTCATAGCCCCAAAGTCTAGCAGAAGGCTGGTGGCCCATCGTTACCCAGCCGCGAAAATGGGTGCCCCAGGTCTCGCCTCTGAGACCTGGGAAGCCGCACACCCCCACCCCGCTGACTAAACTGAACTCAGCGTGCCACCCACATCTCCAACCCCGCCCTATCGCGGCCGCCTCGCACCCTCGCCCACCGGCTACCTTCACGCCGGCCACGCGCGCACCTTCGCCATCGCCGCCCGGCGCGCCGCCCACGGCACGCTCATCTTCCGCATGGAAGACCTCGACCCCGACCGCAGCCGCGCCGAGTACGCCGCCGACGCCCTCGAAGACCTCCGCTGGCTCGGTCTCCGCTGGCAGGAAGGCCCCGACATCGGCGGCCCTTGCGCGCCGTACGCGCAGAGCCAACGCCACGACATCTACCTCGCCGCCATGCGCCAGCTCCTCGCCCGAGGCTTCGTCTATCCCTGCCGCTGCTCGCGCAAAGACCTCGCCGCCGCCCTCAGCGCACCCCACGAAGGCCCTCAGGCAATCAACGACCCGGACGACGAACCGCTTTACCCCGGCACCTGCCGCCCCTCGCACCCCGTGCCGCCCGATGCCGACCTCGCCGGACACAACTGGCGCTTCCGCGTCCCCGACGGCGAAGCCATCGAGTTCCTCGACCTCAACCTCGGCCCGCAGCGCTTCATCGCCAACGTCGACTTCGGCGACTTCATCGTGTGGCGTCGCGACGGTGTGCCCAGCTACCAGCTCTCCTGCGTAGCCGACGACGAAGCCATGCACATCACTGAGGTCGTCCGCGGAGCCGACTTGCTCAAGTCCACCGCCCGTCAGATCCTCCTCCAGCGCGCCCTCCGCTACCAGAGCCCCGCATGGTTCCACTGCAGCCTCGTCGCCGACAGCCAGGGCCGCCGCCTCGCCAAGCGCCACGACGCTCTCAGCATCCGCACCCTGCGCGAGCGCGGCCTCACGCCCACGCAAATCCTCTCCGGCAACATCCCACCCAAAGCCTAGGAACCTCGGAATACGTCACAGCCTGGAAGGGGTACGACCATGGGTGCCCCATTCTTCGCGCGTTTTCTGCGCGAAGAATGGGAAAGCGAACCCCTCACTCAGCCACGGCCAGACTTCCGCTCATGCATTTAGCCCCGCGAGCGATTAGCGAGCAGCGTGCCACACGCAGTGCCCGCAGCGCTATCATTCTCCCGTGCTCTTTCGTACACACCGTTGCACACTGCTCACTCTCGCCGCGCTTCTCTGCGTCGCCACCACTCGCGCGCAGCAGAACGAAACCGCGCTCTACGCCAACCTCACCGCCGACTTCGCCCGCCTCGCCCCGCAAACCGTGCGCCCCGCCGACGGCTACATCCGCCATCCCTACCTCATCCCCGCCGGCTACTACAACCAGATGTGGGACTGGGACGGCTTCTTCCTCGGCGTGCACTGGGCCAACCAGAACCCCGCCGACGCCGCCTACCTGCGCGACTGGGTCCTCAGCTTCGCCGCCTCCGCCGACGCCGACGGCTACGTCGCCGGCTGCATCACGCCCAAGGGGCCGCGCCCGTTGTTCGGAAAATTCGCGATGAAGCCCTTCCTCGCGCAGGGCGCTCTGCTCGCCGCGCAGCAGCTCCACGACTACACATGGCTGCGTCCCGCATGGCCCGCGATGCAGCGCGTTCTCGCCTACCGCAAGCGCACGCAATTCGATCCCCGCTGGGGCCTCTGGTTCTGGGACAACGCCATGCAGTCCGGCGCCGACAACAACGCCGCCCTCACCAACAACCCCAAGGACCCCAGCGCCATCCTCGCCGTCGATGCCTCCGTCTGGGCCATGCGCGAATACCTCGCCATGGCCGCGCTCGCCGATCACCTCAGCGACGCCACCGATGCGCAGCGCTATCGCGCCGAGGCCGAGGTCACCCGCCGCGCCATCCTGGCCACGCTCTGGTCCTCTTCCGATGCAATGTTCTTCAATCGCCGCCGCGACACCGGCGCATGGGTCCGCGTCATCAGCTGGTCCAGCTTCCTACCCCTCGTCGACGGCCTGCTCGCGCCCGCCGACGCCCGCCGCATGATCCGCTGCCACCTTCTCAACCCAGACGAAATGCAGTCGAAGTACGGCTTCCGCAGCCTGTCCAGGAACGACCCTGCCTACAACAACCAGGCCATCATCGACCCCTACTCCAACTGGCGCGGTCCCATTTGGATCAACGCGAACTTCCTCGACTGGATCGTGCTGCGCCGCTACGGCTTCCGCGCCGAGGCCCACACCCTCGCGCTCAATCTCGCCGCCATCCTCCACCGCGACATCGCCCAGTGGGGCTCCATGCACGAGGACTACGACGCAGAAACGGGCGCAGGCCTTGCGCCCACGCCCGCTCAATCGCCCGGCGGCCGCTTCGCCGGATTCGTCGGCTGGAACCTTCTCGCCCAGGACATGCTCCAGTGCGAAACCAGCCACGGCCACTGCCTTACACTCGCGTTCGCCGACGCACACTAGGCTCTGGAGACCGCGCGCGCAGCGCCGCCTTACTTCGGCGCGTGCGGCTTCACCCCTGCCCACGTCCAGCCGCGCATCTTCCAGCCGCCCGCCTCCGCATGCAGCACCACCGTGATCTGTCCTTCCTCCACCAGCGGTTTGCCGTGTTCCTTGTAAAGGTAGACCGTCGGCATCACCACGTACGCCACATCGCCCTCAACCTCAACGCGCGTAGGCGTGCCGTACGTGACCTTGCCATCGGTCACGCCCGTCTCCTTCGCATGCTTGTCATAAGCCGCAGCCCAGTCCTGCGCCGCAGTGGGTCCGGTCCACAGGTGCGGAGCAAACTCATCCACAATCGTGATGTTGCCGCTTGCGTAAGCGGCAAAGGCCGATTTCGTATCGCCCGAGTTGAATCCGTCGATGAACTGGCGGATTGGTGCGATCACATGGTCTGTCGTTGCTAGTGCGGGCAGCGCGCAAACAGCGGCAGCCAACAACGCGAAGATTGCCTTCTTCATGTCAGTTGTCCTTGGGTGGGGAGTTTTGCTCTGCAATGAGTGCCTAGAAGGCTCGCATCCGCATCGGTGCAAGTCAACAGGAAACTCCCGCGGGCGCTCATCCCACCCAAGGCCGGCTTCGCACAGCGTGCGCTACTTAAACGTCGGCAGCCCAGCCAGCGCCATCGCAATCTCCTCCGCCGGGTACTCGTAATTCTCCAGCTTCCCCGCCTGGTAGTCGATATACGACTGCATGTCGAAGTGCCCATGCCCGCTCAGCACAAACAGGATCGTGCGCGCCTTGCCCTCTCGCTTGGCCTCCAGCGCCTCGTTGATCGCCTGCGCCACCGCGTGGTTCGACTCCGGTGCCGGCACAATGCCCTCGGCCCGCGCAAACTGCACGCCCGCCGCAAACGCATCCAACTGCTGCACGCTCACCGCCTCCATCAGCCCCAGGTCCAGCACATGCGACACCAGCGGAGCCATGCCGTGGTAGCGCAGCCCGCCCGCATGAATCCCCGGCGGAATGAACGTCGA
The DNA here is from genome assembly GCA_002314435.1 of Acidobacteriaceae bacterium UBA1795. GTDB lineage: Bacteria > Acidobacteriota > Terriglobia > Terriglobales > Acidobacteriaceae > Telmatobacter. The sequence goes on from DCFV01000181.1 coordinate 5,368, forward strand.
GCCCAGAGTGTGCATCTTCACCAGCGGCGTCAGGTGCCCCGTATCGCCAAAGTCGTAGGTGTACGGCCCCTTCGTCATAGTCGGACACGCCGACGGTTCCACCGCCACAATCCGTGCCTTCGACAGCCCCTTCACGTTGCGCCCCACATACGGCATCGCCAGCCCGGCAAAGTTCGAGCCGCCGCCCGCGCAGCCAATCACCACATCCGGCTCATCCCCGGCCAGCGCCATCTGCTCAATCGCTTCCTGCCCAATCACCGTCTGGTGCAGCAGCACGTGGTTCAGCACGCTGCCCAGCGCGTACTTCGTCTCCGGGTCCTTTGCGGCCACTTCCACGGCCTCGCTGATCGCAATGCCCAGCGATCCATTCGTGTCCGGGTGCTCGGCCAGAATCGCGCGTCCCGCCTCCGTCTCCGTGCTCGGGCTCGCCGTCACGCTCGCCCCATAGACCTCCATCAGCGCGCGACGATACGGCTTCTGGTTATAGCTCACGCGCACCATGTAGACCTTGCACTCCAGCCCGAAGAACGCGCACGCCATCGCCAGGGACGAGCCCCACTGCCCCGCGCCCGTCTCCGTCGAGAGCCGCTTCGTGCCCGCCTCTTTGTTGTAGAAAGCCTGCGCCACCGCCGTGTTCGGCTTGTGCGACCCCGCCGGGCTCCCGCCCTCGTACTTGTAGTAAATCTTCGCCGGCGTATCCAGCGACTGCTCCAGCCGCCGCGCGCGGTAGAGCGGCGCGGGCCGCCACTGCGCATACACCTGCCGCACCGGATCGGGAATCTCAATCTCCCGCTCCGTGCTCACTTCCTGTGCAATCAGCGCCATGGGAAACAGCGGTGCCAGGTCGTCCGGCCCAATCGGCTTGTGCGTCCCCGGATGCAGCGGCGGCGCCATCGGCACCGGAAGATCAGCCGTCACGTTGTACCAGACACGGGGAATGCGTTCCTGCGGGAGATTGAATTGGATGGGTTGCATGCGCGCCATTCTAGCAGCGCTTTGCCTGTGTGCGCTGTGCGCTCGCCGCTAGTCTGCCGCGTCCGCCGGCTTCACCATCTTCACCACCGGCAGCGCCTCGCCGTTGTGCAGTGGCACGTCGATCCGCCCCACCTCGGTGTAGCCCTTCAGCCGGTAGAGCGGCACCCCGGTCAGCGTCGATCCCATCTCGAACCGCCGGAACCCCGCCGCCCACGCCGCCGCTTCTACGCGCGCCAGCAGCAGCGAACCCAGCCCGCGCCGCGCAAAGTCAGGATGCACAAAGATCGCCCGCACCTTGGCCGCATCCGTCGCCGGATCAAGCAATTCCGGCTCGCGTCCCGGCCCGCGGTCCGCGCCAAACAGTGTCTTGCGCTTCGACCACCCGCCGCACCCCGCCAGCCTGCCCGCAGCCTCGGCCACAAAGTACGTACGGTCCTGTATCAGTTGCGTGTCCAGCCCCAGCACCGTGCCCAGCGCGCCGTCCATCTGTTCCTGCGTGTAGTCGTCCGCCTGCAGCCCGCGCACTGAGTCTCCAATCAGCCCGTGAAGCGCAGGAATATCGTCCTCTGTCGCCAGACGCAGTGTGAAGTTCGATGTCATGGTTGCGAGTTCTTACAGGTTCCGTCCGCTCACAATCTTGAACGCCCGCTCATACGAGCCCAAGTCATGCACATTGGTGTAGCCGATGCGCGTCAGCTGGTCCTTGGCCTTCTTGCTGCGCATGCCGCTCTGGCAGTGCACCAGGATCGCCTTGTCCCGGTCCCGCACCTTTTGCGGCAGCAGCGACGCAACATCCTCAACCGGCATGTTGTAGGCCTGCGACAGATGCCCGCGCTGATACTCCGCCGCGCTGCGCACGTCCACAATAATCGCGCCACGCTTCACGTACTCTACTGCTTCCTTCTTGCTCACCTGCCCGCCACGCCGCATGCGGATAAAGGCGATCAGACCCACAAACACAATCCCGTAGATGATCCAGCTCGTTTCGTTCATGATTCCTCGGTCTTTCCGGCCCGCGTGCCGTCGTTATCCTTCGCCTTTTCCACTTCCACCAGCGTGGAATAGAACGTCGCGCCGCCGCCCAGATCCGTCAGACGTTCGCTCGTCAGTGCATTCACGTTCGCACCGCCCGGGTGCAGCTTGGCCCAGTCCAGACGCGCCGCCACCACTCCGGCCGGAACGCTCCCGTTCACCAGCGCGGTCAGCTGCAGGGCTCCGCGCCCATTCCACACACGTACCGCGTCACCGTCGGCAATACCGCGCACCCCAGCATCTGCCGGATGCATCTCCAGCTTCTGCCGCGTGCGCGCTTCCATCCTGCGGTGCCCTTCCAGGTGCGCAAACGTGGTGTTCATATAATTGTCTGCTTTGCGGCTAAGGAACTCCAGAGGAAACCGCGCCGCATCCTTGCCCCAGCGAGACTCCGCCGGCGGCACAAACCCCGGCAGCGGGTCAGCGCCCCGCGCCGCCAGCGCCTCCGACGCGAACTCAATCTTCCCCGAAGGCGTAGCAAACGGCCCCTCCGTATACGGCAGAAATGGCCGCGTCTCCGGCTCGCGATGGAACGCCAGCGGAACGTGCCCCTCACGCTTCAGCGCCTCCATCGAAACGTTCTCCATATTGGGGTTAGACGAGAAACCATCCGGCCCCAGCGCCAGCGACTGCGCAATCATCTCCTCCGGGGTATCGCGGAAACACGCTTCCGTAAATCCCATCCGCCGCGCCAGTTGTCCGAATAGCCACACATTCGGCCGCGCCGCGCCCGGCGGCTCAATCGCCTGCTGCGAAAGCTGCACAAAGTAATGCCCGTAGGCGCCCTGAATATCCGTGTGCTCCAGGAACGTCGTCGCCGGCAACACGTAATCCGCGTAGTCCGTCGTGTCTGTAAAGAACAGATCGTGCACCACCGTAAACAGCCCCGGCTTCTGCAGCCCCTTCACCACATCATTGTGGTTCGGAGCCACCGCCCCCGGGTTCGAGTTGTACACAAACAGCGCCCGCACTGCAGGCCCACCGCTCAACACTCCGGTGTCAGCTTCTTCCGCGTTCAGCGCCAGCCCCAGCTGCGACATGTTCACCGTTCGCGCCAGCCGCCCCAGCGGCGACGCCAGCGCCAAATCCGGCCGCTCCACCGCCTTCTTGTCCCACGCAAACGCGCCCGAGGTCGACAACTGCGCACCGCCGCCGCGAACCTTCCACGCGCCCGTCAGCGCCGGCAGCATCGCAATCGCCCGCACCGCCGTGCCGCCGTTCTCGCCCCTCTGCACGCCGTAGTTCAGCCGCAACATCGCCGGCCGCGTCGTCGCATACGCGCGCGCCAGCTGCTCCACCTCCGCCGCAGTCATGCCCGTCCACGCCGCCACGCGCTCCGGCGTGTACGCGCTCACCCGCTCCGCCAGTTCGTCAAACCCATGCGTATGCTGGTCGATGTACGCGCGATCTTCCAGCCCCTCGCGCAGAATCACGTGCATCATGCCCAGCGCCAGCGCACCGTCGGTCCCCGGCCTTATCGAAATGTGCCAGTCCGCCAGCGCCGCCGTCCGCGTCGTATACGGGTCGATCACGATCAGCCGCGCCCCGTTGCGCCGCGCCTGCTCGATCATGGGCCACAGGTGAATGTTGTTGCCGTGGATGTTCGCGCCCCAGGCCACAATCAGCTTCGCCAGCCGCACATCCTCTGTCGGCGTGCCAAACTTCTTGCCATAGACTAGGTTCCACGCCACACCGCCGGCCTCTGCGCAGATCGTGCGGTCCAGCTGGCTCCCGCCCAGCCGGTGAAAGAACCGCCGGTCCATCGACCCGTAGCCCAGCACGCCAATCGTACCCGCGTAGCTGTAAGGCAAAATCGACTCCGGGCCAAACTCCTCGGCCGTCGCCTTCAGCCGCGCCGCAATCGCATCCAGCGCCTCGTCCCAGCTCACGCGCTCAAAGGCTTCGTGCTCGCGGCCCCTCGGCAGCGGACCCTTCGCGACGCCATCTTTCCGCTTCAGCGGATAGAGAATCCGCTCCGGCGCGTAGACCCGATCAAGATACTTCGCCACCTTGCCGCAAAGAAAGCCCTGCGTCACCGGATGCGTGGGGTCGCCCTGGACCTTGACCGCGCGGCCCTCGCCGTCCACCGTCACCCGCACCCCGCAGCTATCCGGGCAGTCGTGCGAACACACCGCGTGGACGATGCGAAAAGCAGAAGAAGAGGCCGCAGCAGCCATACAGTCATTGTAAGCTGGTGCCGTATACGCCCACTCCGGAGGTCCACCCCATGAAGCCCGCTTCCCGCCTGCTCTCCTGCTTACTCCTAGTGCTGGCCACAGCACTGCCGATGCGCGCGCAAGCGCCGCCCGCCCCACCGCAGGTGCCCGACGACGAAGCCGCAGTCCGCGCCGCCCTCAACGAGCAGGCCACCGCCTGGAACCGCGGCGACATCCCCACCTTCATGCAGACCTACGAGGACTCGCCCGACACCACATTCATCGGCCTCTCCCTGCGCAAGGGCTATCAGCCCATCCTCGAGCGCTACCAGCGCAACTACTCCACCCGCGAGCAGATGGGCACGCTTAGATTTTCTGAAGTCGACGTGCGCCTGCTCCCCTCCGGCTGCGGCAAAACGGAGATCGCCCTCGTCACCGGCAAGTTCCACCTCGAGCGCACCACACACGGCGAAGCTGCCAAAGACGACGGCGTCTTCTCCCTCGTCTGGCGCAAAGGCCCCCACGGCTGGAAGATCATCCTCGACCACACCAGTTAGCGCGACCCACGGCGCCAAGCCTTCTTGCGCCCATTCGGCGAGTCGCTCATATGTTTCGCCATGTCCAGTCAGCACGAACATGTGTGCCTAGGTCTCGTAGAGACCTGAGAAAGCACGACTCTCACACGTCCTCCGTTCGCCAACACCATTCGCCCCACCCTTACCGCACGTCATCCTGATTGGGGCTCGTTAGGGGCCCCATGATCGATTCATCGTTCATGGGCAAGCGGAACGAAGGACCTGCTTCCAGCGAAGCTCACTTCCGCACGAACGAGAGTGCACCATCCTCGCGACGCTGTTGTCTTTGTCGCTAGGGTGGGAGAGGACGCGTTCCCAGCTAATCCGGTCCCCGCTGTATTCCAATCGGGAAGGGACTCTCTCCCTCTTCCAGAATCCACTCGTAGTGCTGTGCAGCCTCCGCAGAGCGCCACGCAGCAGGCGTCCGAGTCTTGACCCAGTCCAACGGCTCGCTCCCCGGCTTCTTCACGCAGAGTGCAAAAGCCTCGCGCAGCGCCCGCTTCTGCTCCTCGCCCACAGCGCGCGGGTCCGGTGAGATCAGCAGCACAGTCCCGCTGTTCTCCACCACCTGCAGCCACTGGCGGCTCATCGACCACGGCACATCCGGAGTAATTGCCACACAGTCGGCATCCAGTGCGTAGAAGGCCTTATGCTGCGGCCCGCGAAAAGCCAGCGTATTCACGCCCGTCCTGCGCGTCCTTTCCCACTCCTTGCCGCTCACATCATCGCCCGTCCGCGACGCATCAAACAGGCCCACCGAAAGATGCCCAACCGTGTTGCACCCCAATATGACGCGACCTTCTCCGCAGCTTGTCCGCAGTTGCCGATACAACGCCGTCACAATCTCCGCATTGGTAAGCGTGCGATCGTTGAAGTGCCAGTTGCCCCGCGTCGGCGAAGCGCCCATCTGGCTTCCCCATTGCCCGAACAACTCGAACGTAGTGAAGTCATGCTTGATCAGCTCAAAACCCCACGCACACGCCTCCGCCGCCACCGCTGCAATCGCGCGCAGCGCCTCTGGAATCGTCGGATCGTAGGCAGGCGGCGCCTGTTCATTGCTCGGTCCACTCCAGCGAGCATCCGGCAACCGCAGATGCGCGGATACAGTTTGCGCCGCACGCAAAGGCCGAATCCACAGCCCCGGAACCACATCACGCTCACGGATGGCCGAAGCGAGCTTCGCGAGGCTCGGAAAGCGCGCCGCGTCCTGGTAGCCATCGTCGATCACGGTGAATGGCCTCACTCCGCCAGCAGGCGCAAGCGATGCCACCAGATCGGCGTCGCGCAAAATTCCGTCGTGCGTGTTCTGCCCGTAGGCGTAATACCAGTCGTTACTCCCATAGATCACGTCCACTGGTTTGCCGCCGCGTTGTGCCGGCACCCTCGTGCCTTGCGCCATCGCACGGCACAGCCGTTGCGTTACGGTGAAGGCGCTCTCCTCCGCAGCACCCCTGCACTGCACAATGCTTGCCGCCTGCAGCGTGCGTTTCCCCAGCGACACACCGTTCCCGCCATTGCGCACGTCGAGCCACAGCGTAATGCCCGCCACATCCACCTGCCAGAAGGCAAACGAAGCAGAACCCGTCTTCACGCCCATGCCAGAGGTGCGCCCCTCGGCGTGCAGCAGCGCGTACCAGGGCAACACGCGCTCCGCCTGCAGCGGCCGCCATTCGAGGTCCCCGTAGCTGCGCTCCCATGCATCGCCCAGTGCCAGAACATCTTCAGCCAGGCGGCGCTTCCAGCGAAGTTGCAGGCGCTGCACCGCCACCGTCGGAGCATCAATCGAGACCACGGCCTGTTCGGCTCCCGCAGCAAAACCCACCCGCACCTCTGCGGTCCGTCCACTTCCCGTCCACGCACTTCCGGTTCTCGCAAGAACGTAACGCTCTGCCTCTGTATCGCCCACGAAGGCAATCACCAGGTCAGGCTGCGCCAACACAGGCAGATCGAGCTCATCGTGCGCAGTTCCTGAGCCGGCACTCTTCGCTTGCTGTGTCCACGCAGTCGCGGGAACCAGCAATGCCGCAACCGAAGGAACACTCTGCAGCACGCTCCTGCGCGTAAGAGATTTCAGAATTTCAGACATGGCACTCTCGGGTGGTCGGTTGTGCAACCGGGGTTTTCGTTCCTGCCCATCGCGTGGACCGCAAAGGCGTCAGCCGCAACTGCAACACGCCATCATAGCTGAGGAACTTCGCAAGCACGCAAGCGCACCAGCCCCGGGCGTCCCTGCACACGCTTCACTCTCCGCTCGCCGCTCGCGTACACTGGTCCCGTCATGAGCTGCCTATTCTGCAAAATCATCGACGGAAGCATCCCGTCCACGCCCGTCTATCAGGACGCTCTGTGTTACGCCTTCGCCGACATCAACCCGCAGGCGCCCGTCCACGTGCTCATCGTTCCGCGCGAGCATCTCGCATCCCTCGCTGATGCCGGTGCGCACCATCCCGCGCTGCTCGGCCACCTGCTCTGGGCCGCCGCCCAGATCGCCCGCGAAAAGAAACTCACCAGCGGCTACCGTGTCGTTCTCAACACCGGCCATCACGGCGGCCAAACCGTCGACCATCTCCACGTCCACCTGCTCGGCGGCCGCTCCCTCGCCTGGCCTCCGGGATAAGCACTCCGAACGGTATGCAGCACGCGCTGTTGCTTGCGAGATGGCACGGTCGCCCCGCGAGCGACAGGCGAGCATCTGCTGCATGCGATGCCTAAAACGAATCCGGAATGCTGTGAAACGCGATCCGCGTCGGCGCCGCCTTGAAAGCCGTCAGCATCGTCGCCGGAGCCAGCGTGCTCATGCCGTACTTGTGGTTCAGCGCGTCCATCGCCTGCAGCAAGCGCGTCCGGCTCTCCGTGTCCTCTAGCGCGTCAAACAGGTTCAGCGAGTGCAGTCGGTCCGGCACCAGCCCCGTCAGTTGCACACCGATAAAGTAGGGCTGCTCATACTCGCCGCCCGCCGGACGGCTCTCCCACAACCGCCGCAGTGCCGCAATCAGCGTTTGATTGTCCTGGCACTCGCTCAGCCGCAGATCGTTGTGCCACCCGCGCGTCGGCACCCCAAAGCGGCTCACCGGCGTCTTCTCCCCGCGCGGCACCGCAAATCCGATCGCCAGCCCGATCCCCGCAGCCCAAAGTTGATTTGTCCGCAGCCGCATCGCCGCCTTGTGCAGCAGCTTGTGCGCCACCGCCCACGCCTTCTCCGCCGTGCGCATCTCCGGAGCCAGCACGTGCGAGTGGCTGATCGACTTCAAATGCTCCGTCTCGCCCAGGTCGAAGTCCTCGCCCTTGAGCCAGTGCCACAGCCGCTCGCCCCACACCGATCCCCACAGCTCGCCCGCCTGCTCGCTCGTCAGCGCCAGCAGCTGCTCCATCGTCTCAATGCCCTTCGCGTTCAGCCGCTTCTCTGTCCGCGCACCCACCCCGGGCAGATCGCGCAGCGTCAGCTGCCGCAGCGCACCGGGAAGAATGTCCAGCGGCAGCGCCACCAGCCCGTCCGGCTTCTCCATGTCGCTCGCAATCTTCGCCAGGTAACGATTCGTCGCCAGCCCCACTGAGCTGCGCAGCATCGGCCCCACCCGCTCGCGAATCGTCGCCTTTACCTTCCGCCCCAGCTCCAGCGCCGCCAGCAGAGGCCGCTCCCGCCCCATCAGCCGGCAGGCCATCTCGTCAATCGACATCACCGCGGACACCGGCAAACAGCTCTCCACCGCCTCCACAATCCGGTGGTGATAGTCCACGTAAATCTCGTGCCGCGCCTCCACCAGCACAATCCCAGGACACATGCGCTTGGCGTCCGCAACAATCGTGCCCGTCTTCACCCCAAAGGCCTTCGCCTCGTAGCTGGCAGCAATGCAACAGGTCGTGTCCGCCATCATCGGCACCACGCCCACCGGCCGTCCCCGCAGCTCCGGACGCACCTCCTGCTCCACCGACGCAAAGTAGGAGTTCAGGTCCACGAACAGCCAGTTCAGGCACGGCCCCGCATTGGCTCCTGCAGACGGCCGCAGGGGCGCTGCAGCCTCCACCGGCCAGTCCTCAGGAAAGGCCGTCAGAGCCGGATTGGGCACTGATCCCATCGCCTGCTATTTTCGTCTTTTATTCGCTTAAAACGCAATACGAAAGTTGTGTCTCGCGCATATTCAACAGTGCTAGACTGATCTCGCGCAAACCGGCATCTGGCGGGATCGAGGACGCGCCCCAGGGCCGGTAGAGATAGGTTCGCCCAAATGGGCGTGGGTAACGATATGGAAACGCTGATCCTATGGTTTGCGGTGAACGCCAACATCATCGCCCTCGTCGCCACCATCGGAGTTGCTGTGCTTCTCGTCTGCTGCCTCGGATGCACCAACTGCCCCTGCCGTGAAAAGGACGATCTGTTCAAGCACCACGAGGTGTAGGACTTGCAGCCGCGCCCACCCGCGTTCCCTGATGAAAACGCAGAGCCCAGGTCTTTGCGTGTTTCGACCACACTGAGCTGCGCAGCGTAGTCTGCCGCTCGCTCGTCTCCGCATCTCGGCGCACCGCGCGATAGGTCACCAGCACCACCCCCGCCGCCAGTCTCCGGCACTGGAAATCCTCCACAATGGGCGGCTCAAACTCCTCCACTGTCAGCGACTCCAACGTCTCTTCGCGGCTCCACACCCGGCCTGACGCCCCGATTTCCACAAAATCCACAGCCAGCAGCGCGCCCAGGCGCTTCCCGTTGTGGCGTGTCTCCGGCAGCATCAGCTGCAGCTCGCAGTGCAAAAGCTCCGCCGCAACGCCCTGGCCTACCGTCCCCTGCTCGCTCATTCGCCCACCGGCATCAGGTACTGCTCAAAGTGCGCCAGAATCCGCGTGTACAGGTGCGTACGCACGTCCGGCCCCTGGATCGAGTGTGTCTTCCGCGGGTAGAGCTGCAGGTCATAGGGCTTCTGCGCCTCAATCAGCTTCTGCACAAACTGTACCGAGTTTTCCATGTGGACGTTATCATCCCCCGTGCCGTGCACCAGCAGCAGACGCCCGTGCAGCTTCGACGCCGAGTTCACCACCGAGAAGTCGCGGTAGTTCTTCGACTCCTCCGTCGGCAACCCCATGTAGCGCTCCGTGTACACCGCGTCGTAATTGCGCCAGTCCGTCACCGGCGCCACACTCACCCCTGCGCGAAAGCGGTCCGAGTGCGTCATCGCGTAGAGCGTAAACGTGCCGCCCCAGCTCCAGCCCCACCAGCCCAGCCGCTTCGCATCCAGCTGCGGATACTTCGCCAGTGCCGCGTCAATCACCGTGAGCTGATCCTCCATCTGCACCGGCCCAAAGTTCCGATAGGCCGCCTGCGCAAACGCCTGCCCGCGCATTCCCGTGCCGCGATTGTCCGCATGCAGCACCGCAAATCCGTGCTCGGTCAGCAGCGTGTCAAACAGCAGAGCATCGACCCACTTGTCCATCACCAGCGGCGCGCCCGGCCCGCCGTAGGGATTCACAATCAGTGGCACACTCGCCGCGCTGGTCGTGCCCGCCGGCAGCAGCAACGTCGCGTAAAGCGTCGAGCCGTCCTGCGCCTTCACTTCCAGCATCTCCGGCTGCCGCAGCCCGTAGGGCTCCGTAGCCCGCGTCGACCAGAACGCCTCGCACTTCCCGTCGCTGCACAGCTGCATCGTCGGCGGTTGCAGCCGCGACGAATACTTGTCGCTGTAGGCTGCGCTGGTCGGTGCAAAGTTCGCCTCATGATGGCCCGCGCCCGCGCTCAACTGCTTGTGTTCGCCGTCAAAGCTCACCTGCCAGATCTGCTGCTCCAGCACGCTGCCTTCATTCGACGCGTAGTAGACCATCTTCTTCGCGTGGTCCACGCGGTACACCTCGCTCACGTCAAAGTCGCCTGTCGTCAGCTGCTTCCCCAGCTTCGCTTCTCCCGGGTGGTCCACGTCGTAGCTGTAGCGATAGATGTGGTTGTGCCCGTCGCCCCACTGCACCAGCACAATGCTGCCCTCACCCACATTCACTGAGTAGTTCTCGTCGAAGAACTTGTCATCCGTCAGTTCCAGCGCGCGCTGCGCAGCACCCGTGGCCGCATCGGCAAAGTAGATCGTGCGCTTCTTGTGGTCGCGCGTCAGCGTCTCCACCCACAGCGTCCGCCGGTCCGCCCAGCCAAAGCGCGGAATGTAGTCCTGCCCCGACGCGATCGGCAGCTTGATCCACACCGGCTTGCCGCCGCCCTGCGCGCTCACCACGCCTACCCGCACCGACGGGTTCGGATCGCCCGCGTTCGGATAGCGCTGCAGCGCCACGGTCGCGTGCGTCGGCAACCAGTCCGTCAGCGGATACACCGGCACCTCTGCCTCGTTTGTCTGCAGAAAGGCCAGCGCCTTCGAGTCCGGCGACCAGAAGTAGTTGCTGCGCACGTCCAGCTCTTCCTCGTAGACCCAGTCCACTTCACCATTCAGCGTCGCCTCGTTCGGCGCACCCGCCACTGTAATCGTCGGCGTGCCGGGGTCTTTCAGGTGCACCACCGCCAGACCGTGCCCGCGCACAAACGAGATGTTCTCCCCGTTGGGCGAGAACTTCGGGTCGTCGCCCGAGGCCTGCCCGCTGAACGCCACCTCCACGCCCGTCCCGTTGCGCAGGTCATACATCCACAGCCGTCCGTTCGAGTCGAACAGCAGGTGCTTCGAGTCCGGCGCCCAGATGTAGTCCGCCATCCCGTACCGGCTGCGATGGTCGCGGTCCTGCTCTGAGCTGTTGCCCTGCACTGAAGCCACCTTCTGGCGGCTCACCATCACGTGCGGCTTGCCCGACCCAGGATCGATGTCCACCAATTGCCCGCCATCCAGATACGTCAGATGCTGCCCGTCCGGCGACCAGGTCAGATCGTCCGGCGGTGTGCCGATCAGCGGCCCGTGCGCGTAGATCTTCTCCACCGTCAGCGGAACTCGAACAGGCGCCTGCGCAACAACCGGCACAGCAGCGAATACAACAGCAGAGAACAAGGCGAACGTGCGCATCAGAATGTGTTCCTCCGAGGCTCAGAGAGCCCATGGCAGCAGAAAAGGCAGGCGGACCGCGCCCCATGCGCGTTCCCGTTTGCAGTGTAAACCACTGCTGCTGCGGCATATTGCCACACGATGTACGCGCACACCGCAGCCCCGCACAGCACGAACCTGGGTGCCCCAACATCTTGTAGAGACCTGGGAAAGCACAACTGCATCCCACGCATCACCCGTGATCACTGTCCACTATCCACCGTCGTGTAGTATCGTCCCGCTCATGCACTGGGCAACGCCGGAAGAACGACGCCATCTGGGCCAGGCCCGCCGCAAGCAGGTCGGCCGTCAGCAGCACCACGAGCTCAATCCCAAGGCCCGCACCGCCACCGCGCTTGAACTGCTTGAGCGCGCCGAACGCGGCCGCCTGCCCGCCCTTCTCAAGCTCAAGCACCAACTCATGGCCCAGTCGCCCTTCGGCTACTTCCGCGGTGCCGTCCCCGTCATGGCCGCCGATCTCGCCCTCATGCCCTCCACCGGCATCGCCGTGCAGCTCTGCGGAGACGCCCACGTGCGCAACCTCGGCGCCTTCGCCGCACCCGACGGCCGCCTCGTTTTCGACATCAACGACTTCGACGAATCCATCCGTGGCCCCTTCGAGTGGGACCTCAAGCGCATGGCCGCCTCTCTCGTCCTCGCCGGCCGCGAGTCCGGCCACAAGGAGTCCTCCGCGCAGGACGCCGTCCTCCGCTGCGTCCAGCGCTACTCCGCCCAGATGCGCGCCTTCTCCCGCATACCCGCCATCGAGGTCAACCGCTTCCAGGTCCATCGCCTCGGCTCCGTCGAGCCTGTCCACGAAGCCCTGCTCAAAGCCGAGCGCGCCACCCCGCAGCACGCCCTCGAACAACTCACCGAGCCAGCCAGCGCCCACCCCGGCGCACCCCGCCGCTTCCGCGAGCAGAAGCCCACCCTCACCCGCGTCACCGGCTCCACCGCTGCCAAAGTGCTCGCCGCCCTCGGCCCCTACCGCCAGATGCTAGAGCCGCAACGCCAGCATCTGCTCTCGCTCTACCGCCCCGTTGACGTCGCCTTCAAGGTTGTTGGCACCGGCTCGGTCGGCCTGCGCGATTACTGCATCTACTTCGAGGGCAACGGCCCCGGCGATCCGCTCTTCCTGCAGATGAAAGAGGAAGCCGCCGCCGCTTGGGCGCCCTACCTGCCCGACGCCCACCCCGCGCCCCATCACGGCCAGCGTGTCGTCGAGGGCCAGCGCTTCATGCAGGTGCAGTCCGACCCATTCCTAGGCTGGACCCACATGGACAACCGCTTCTACCTCGTCCGCCAGCTCAACGACCACAAGGGATCCATCCTCATCGAAGACCTCGCCGGCACCGGCCTCTCGGCCTTTGGCGAAATCTGCGGCGAACTGCTCGCGCGCAGCCACGCCCGCTCCGGCGACCCGCTCACCCTCGCCGGCTACATCGGCAACGGCGAAGGCTTCGCCGAAGCCCTCAGCCGCTTCGGCTCCGCCTATGCCGACCAAACCGAAAAGGACTGCGAAGCCCTCCACCGCTCCCTGAAAGGCAAACCCCGCCCATGACGCCTCTGCACCTCAGCCGCCGCCGTTTCGCCCAAGCCGCCGCAGCCGTCGCCGCTGCGCCCTTATTGCGCACACCAGCTCGCGCCGCCGCCGCCGTGCCGCCCTTCCCGCTCTCCGTCATGTTGTGGACCGTCTACGGCGACCTGCCCTTTGAAGAGCGCCTCGCCCGCATCGCCGAGGCCGGCTATCGCAACGTTGAGCTGGTCGGCGAATACAAGGACTGGACCGCCGCCGACTTCGACCGCGCCAATGCCGCTCGCCGCCGACTCGGCCTGCACTTCGACGCCACCGCCGGACTGCCCCACGGCGTCGGCGACCCCGCCACCCGCACTGCCTTTCTCGATGACCTCCGCGCCGCCCTCGGCCCGATGCAGTCCCTCGAGTGCCCCGCCATGATCGTCCTCTCCGGCAACACCGTCGAGGGGCTCACGCACCAGCAGCAGCACGACGCCTGCATCGAAACCCTGCGCCAGGCCGCCAGACTCGTCGAAGGACGCACCATCGCCGGTGAACCCGTGCGCCTGCTGCTTGAGTGCATTGACCCCGAAGAGAATCCGCACCACTACCTGCAGACCGCTGCCGAAGGCATCGAAATCGTCCGCGCCGTCAACCACCCGCAGGTGCAGTTCCTCTACGACTTCTTCCACGAGCAGATCGCCGCCGGAAACCTGATCGAAAAGCTCGAGCGGAACATCGACGTCATCGGCCTCATCCACATAGCCGACGTCCCCGGCCGACATCACCCCGGCACCGGCGAAATCAACTACGCCTCCATCTACCGCAAGCTGGCAGACCTGCACTACCGCCACATCGTCGCCATGGAGTTTGTGCCGCTCGCCGACCCGGTAAGTGAGCTGCGCGCCGCGCGTCAGATGGCAGCCGAAACCACCACTCCCTGACCTATCCGCAACCACTTCATTCTGAGCGAAGCAGGTCGCCGCGGTGACAAGCGAACAATCTGCTTCTCAGGGAAGCATCATCCGTACGGACATGGGTGCCCCAGGTCTGGATTCTCAGACCTGGGAAAGCAAGCCCCCATCGAGACACGAAAATTGAAAACTACGCACTGTGAGCGCGTGGAATGCTTCACCCCACCGGCACAAGCTTCGGCTCTTCCGGCTTCACCGGTGGAGCCAGCAGCAGCCGCAGCCGCGACGGCAACTCGTCCAGGCGCAGCCGTGTCTGCTTTGCCTCCAGCCGCACCAGCAGCCGCGCCTGGTCAAAGGTCACAGCAAACTGCCCCATCGGCTCCGCGCCCAGGTTCACCAGCGGAAACGCCGGGTGCACCTCCACCACCGGCCGTTCGAACACGTAGCGCCCCAGCAGCACGTCCCCGCCCAGCCGCCCCACCTTTAGTTGGAAGCGTGTCGCCACCGACTCCGCGTTGCTGAACAGCACCGGGTCCGACACGAACTTCAGCCGCACCGCCACCGTCTCCGGCAGCGTCAGCCCCATGCCGCCCGAGTCCAACTGCGCCTCCATCTGTTCGCCCGCCACCGTCAGCACCACAATCGGCACGCCATCCGGCATCCGGAACGGCAGCACCGACTGCCCTCCATCCGGCTCCAGCGCCCCGCGCTCCAGCGTCAGTTTCTGATTGGCATAGTCCAGCGTCAGCAGGTATTCGCGGAACAGCGTGAACCCCAGCAGCCCCATACAGTTGTCGTCTTCGCCCGGCAGCGCGTGATTCACCGCCGCCACCTGGGCAAACTCCACACCCGCCACCTGCAGCCGCTCCAGGGCCACCATCGGCGCGCGCTGATCCCCTTGTCTGCTCGGGTCCATCAACCGCGCCTTCCCCACCGCGGGCAGCGCCAGCCGC
>DCFV01000181.1:20802-48798 GCA_002314435.1 Acidobacteriaceae bacterium UBA1795
ACAAACCGGAACGGACCCTGCCCGTTCACCAGCACATCCACGTACGGCTTGCCGTACAGCACTTCCATGTGCGCCGTCTGCGCCGAGGCACACCCCCCCGCCAGCACCAGCACACCAACCCATCCCATACGGCTCAGGAAAGGCATCCTGCCTCCTCGCCACGCGCCAGCGAAGTTCAGCCCGCGCGCCAAGCCTCATACCCGCTCCCGGCGTATTCTACGTCCGCAGCTCCCCCGCCGTTCCCCTAAATGAAGGTGCCCTGTCTGCCTTCCTCCTGCTCGCGATACTTCCGACAGCACGAAAATGGGTGCCCCAGGTCTGGATTCTCAGACCTGGGAAAGCACGAACCCCTCCCAGCCACAGTTCAATGTGTACCGCGAACTGATAACTGCCCCCTGACAACTGACCACTGTTCTACGATGTCCTCATGCCGCCTCTCGTCGATCTCCGCGATCTCCGCATCCGCTTCGGTGCCACGGAGGCCGTCCACAGCATTAGCCTCGCCATCGACGAAGGTGAAGTCCTCGGCCTGGTCGGCGAATCCGGCTCCGGCAAAAGCGCCACCGCACTCGCCATTCCCGGTCTGCTCCCGCCCACGGCCAGGGTCAAAGGCTGCATCCTCTGGCGCACCGCCGAAGGCGCCCAAATCGACCTCCTCCACCACCCCCCCGACGCACTCCGACGCCTCCGCGGCCGAGAAATCGCAATGGTCTTCCAGGAGCCCATGACCGCTCTCAATCCCGTCATGTCCATTGGCCATCAGGTAGCCGAGTGCGCGCAGGCCCATGCCCCGTCCTTCACCGGCCGCGACGCCAAACGCCGCGCCCTCCAGGCCCTCGAGCAGGTCGCCATCCCCGACGCCGCCCGCCGCTACGCCGACTACCCCCACCAGTTCTCCGGCGGCCAGCGTCAGCGCATCCTCATCGCCATGGCCCTCATCAACCAGCCCCGCCTCGTCATCGCCGACGAGCCCACCACAGCACTCGATGTCACCGTGCAGGCCCAGATCCTCGCCCTGCTCGCCAAGTTGCAGCGCGCCCACGGCCTCGCCATGCTCTTCATCTCCCACGACCTCGCCGTCGTCGGCCAGATCGCCAGCCGCGTCGTCGTCCTGCGCGGAGGCAACATCGTTGAAACCGGCCCCGTCCGCACCGTGCTCACCCGCCCCCAGCACCCCTACACTCGCAGCCTCCTCGCCGCCGTCCCTACATTACGAACGGACCGCTCTCAACCCCTCGCCACTCTCCACCCAGCATGATGCGCGCGCCTATACTCACCAACAGTCCCCGTTGGGAAAGGCTCAAGCCATGATTCGTCGCACCTTACTTGCCGCCGCCGTCCTTGCTCTCGCCCTGCCCTTTTGCCTCGCCCAGACCACCACCCACAAGAAGGCCGCCAAGCCCGAGCCCACTGAGCCCGAACTGGCCGAGTACATCCGCGGCGAGCTCCTCGCCCTCAGCCCCTCTGACGGCATCAACGACAACACCGAAGTCAGCTACAACGCCGACACCAAGGTCCTTACCGTCACCGGCCCTCAGGGCCGCTGCGAAACCAACGTCCCCGCGCTCAACGCCAACACCCCCGTTTGGGATGTCTACGACCCCAGCGACACCTACCGCACCCGCGAGAAGCTCCTCCGCCTCACCCTCGTCTCCGTCAGCGGAAAAACCGCCCGCACCTGCTACGACCAGCAGGGCCGCGTGAACTCCCTCATGCCCACCAACCGCGCCCGCTTCCTCTTCTCCGAGTCCCACGCCGACGAGACTCCCGGCTTCCAGGACAAGATGGCCAAAGCCTTCAAAAAACTGATAGCCCTGACCGGCGGCTCCCCCGAAAAAGACCTTTTCTAACCGACACAGCTTGTACCCTAACCCAGCCACAGCAGTGAGTGCCCCATGCCTCGCCTCTTTTCTGCCGGAGGATGGGATCGCAAAAACCTGAGCGCGTCCCAGGCTCTTATAAGATCCTGCCCTCATGCCAAAACAGCATCTCCACCACCAGCAGTGCGGGGCCTTCCACATCCTCACTGTCAGTTGACCGGGAACCTGCCAGCACTCATTGCGAGATTTCCGTTCCGCCCCGCTCCACACAAAAAAAGGGCCGCAGCGTAAAGCCACGGCCCTGCTATGAATCTGAAGTTGATGTCGGTCTCATCAGCGATTCGTCCCCCCAAGCACGGTGGCCGGAACGGCGTTCGGGTTTGGAACCTGCACCCTCTCCAGGTAGCTGATCAGGTTATGCACCCGAAGGTTCACCATCGAGGGATTGTCCCTGTCGAAGGAACCGAGGGCCGGGCACCAGTTCGGCATCTCGACAGAGTTCTGCGACGCCCTGTCACTCACTTCTGTCAGCATCTGGTGAATACGCTCTTTCGGGAACTGTCCCTTGTTGAACGCTGTCAGCGTCGTCAGATCGGTTGGCTTCGGAACAAAAGCAGGAGCCGCCGGTCCATCTCCCCTCGCCTGCGTGCCATGGCAAGGTCCGCAATAGGTTGCATACATCTTTGCGCCGTCGTTCGGCGGGACATACGTGACATGAACCCGTTTGATCTTCGGCGGAGTCACCGCGTTTGCAGTGATTGTCACCTTCTCAGGTCCGCGGGTTACTGTTGTGGTCGATTGCTGTGCGGGAGCCGTCACCGTCATCGCCGCCAAGGCGAATGCAGCCAGGCCCAGAATCAGTGGCAGAGTCTTTCCGCCGTGGAATTGAATTCGATCGGGGTGCATATCGTCCTCCTTCTCCTTGGAGGTCCCAATCCTGGCAACCTCCTTGTTGAACTGGAAAACATCCTGCACCCCCGCCTTCTGAGAGTCTTGAGCATGTTCTGAACGAACGCTGATCTATTCCTGATGACGTTGTGATTTGCCAGTGCCCCACCCCAACCGGCCCCAAAAGAGCATGCCCAATCCTTCACCCCATTTCCAGCGAAGTGCCAGGTCGCAGAAGCCTTAGCGCAGGCCAAGTAGGTTAGTAAGATTCTTTCGGCATGCCGAAACAGCATCTCCGCCACCGGATGTGCGGGAGTTCCTAATTCCGCACAGTCAGTGAGCCGTCGGCGTGTCGGCCAGCGCGCTTGCGCTTTCCGGGCTCTGTCCGGAGCCGGCAGGAGCCGTCAATGGAGTCATGGTCTCCGGCGTCAGAACCGGCGGATGCTTGAGACCGAGGGGATACCGGCCCCAAATCAGATAATCCACCACCACTCCCCCAGCGAGGTACGGACTGATAAACGCAAAGGGAACAACATAGCCTGACGTGATGAGCCCCTGCGGAATGCTCTTGTTTGCCCTGCTTCGGTGGCGACTGCCCGGAATCTGCGGAATGTCGAACACCGTCAGTTGCGTCTCGGGATGCTTGCGCGCGTATCGCACCAGTTGATAAGTGACCCGCTTGGGGGTGGTAATTCCAAAATCAGGAAGAACGCTGCGTTTGAAAGTATTTGGGAAATAGGCGTTCAAAATCCCGCCGTTAAAGTCCGCGCAATTCCTGTAAATCAGGTTGAAGCGCGTGCGGTTTGCCCCGGCATTCATGCGCGCGATCAATGCGTCGTCCTGCTCTTCGGTGGTTGCAAACCGAAAAGCGTAGATACGCCGGTCATACGCCACGCCCACAAACTGACTCCACCCTCGTTTCACGTTGCCGCCCCGGGGCACGTCCTTACCGAGGCTTAACAACCGAGCCTCATGGTACTTATCGCGCAAGGCGGTTACAGTCTTCCCATCCGCGCGTGCCGGAACCTCCGCAGCAGTCTCGACAGCATAGAGATAGGGGAGCAAGGGCATCGCAACCCAGTCGTAGCCTGCAATCCCCTGGTAGCGGCTGATCACCGTACCGGTCTCGCCCGCTGCGCAGCGGCGCAACTTCACGGGAGTCTCAGCGCAAATGCGCTGAAAATAGACCGCATCATGCCCTGTAGGGTTCAGAAAGCCGAAGAAACCGAAGGGTTCTTCCATCAGCAGCGCGGCCTGCGCATCGCTGCGTCGGCAAGCCGGCAATAACAGCGCCAGTGCAGTGAGAAAGAACAGAACGGCGCGTCGCGAGCGCATCAAAAGCATCGATTCCCCACGTTCCGGTTTCTCCTCTGCCAATTCCAGTATGACGCAGAACCCCTAAGAGAACGACTGCCCGGGATTCAGCGCTCTTTTCTCCTGCGTCACAGTTAGGCATCACAAACGGTGGTACACTCCCGCCAGCAAGATGAGTAATTCGGGAATAGCAGGCACGTCAGCCTTAAGGTCAACCTTGGAACACGAAAGGTTGAGCTATGTTAGGCATCCACGAATCTGTCCTCCGTTTCGCAGATATTGAAGTGCGAGAGGGGGAGTTCCGGCTCTTTAAGTCGGGTCAGGTTCTGCAAATTGAACCCAAGGCCTTTCGCTTACTCCTGTTCCTGCTCCGTAACCCCAACAAGCTCCTTACCAAAGAAGAACTCCTCAACGCCGTCTGGGGCGATGCCGCAGTCACTGAGAACTCCCTCACCCGCACCATCGCGCAGTTGCGCCATCTGCTCGGCGACGACACCCACAATCCTCGCTACATCGAAACCGTAGCTACGCTGGGATACCGGTTCATCTATCCCGTAGAAGTAGTGGACGATGTGCCCGCCACCACGGCGCTCCCGGGTTCCCCGCATTCCAGAAATGGCGCTGGAGACACACCGGCAATTCCACTTCTGACGCCCGCGCCGGCCGATCCTCCGCCGACGCTCGACAAAGCAGCCCCGGACGAGAAAGTTCCAGCGGAGCCCCCCAGCCGGCAGCCCCGAATCCTGCGGCGCCTGCTGCCGCTCACTGTCCTTCTTGCCTCATGCTCCGTCACTGCGTTCTGGTATCTGCATCGTCCTCTGCCGAAGGCTCAAGTCACCAGATACACGCAGTTAACCCACGACGGTCATGGCAAGACGCTCGGTGGAACCGACGGCAGCCGCATCTACTTCACGCAGGCGTCCCCCTTCGTCATCGGCCAGATTCCGGTCACGGGCGGAAACGCCGCACCTGTCCAGGCCGCAGAACCGCTTGGGCTTGCGCAAATCTTTGATGTTTCACCCGATGGAGTCAACCTGCTCATCTCCCAGCGGGAAACGGGCGAGTTGGCCCGGGAGCTCTGGAACGTCCAGGTGCTCGGCAACGCGCGGCACCATCTTGGCGCAGGAGTGGCGGGCGGATTCTCCCCTGACGGCAATTCGGTCACCTTTGCCACCGCCGAGGGCGATCTCTGGATCGTCCGCAGTAAAGGGACGGAAGCCCACAAGATCGCGGCAATTGGAAAGCGTGTGCTCCACCTCGCGTGGTCCCCCGATGGCCGCGTGATCCGATTCTCCCTTGGAGGCGCGCTTTGGGAAATCTCGTCCGATGGTTCCAATCTCCATAAGCTGCTCCCCGCCTGGCAGCCTTCCTCAATCAAATGCTGCGGCAGCTGGACTCCGGACGGGAAGCTCTTTCTCTTCAGGTCAGGGGACTCTCGCGCACGAGGAAACCAGATATTTGCTCTTGACGAACGGCGCAGCCTGTTCCGCCATCCACCTGCTGTGCCATATCAGCTCACCACAGGCCCAATCAACTGGAGCGGTCCCATCACCAGCCGCGACGGAAAGACCATCTTTACGGTGGGCAGAGCCTATCTTGGTGAACTTGTCCGCCTTGATTCGCAAAGCAAACAGCTCCGGCCCTACCTGAAAGGGATCTCCGCTGAATTCCTCTCCTTCTCTCCCAATGGCAAGTGGCTGGCGTACGTCACCTATCCCGAAGGCATCCTGTGGAGAGCGAACATCGATGGCAGCAATCCCATTCAGCTCACTGAGCCATCTCTCGACCCACTTAACCCCCGGTGGTCGCCAGACAGTTCCAGGATTCTGTTCGGCAACCTCGTTGTTTCGTCAGAATCAGCTACCGCTTATGTCGTTCCGTCCGATGGCAGCGGCCCTGCACAGCGCATCCTGCCGCAGGGGCCAGACAATCAGGCTGACCCCGGATGGTCTCCCGACGGACTTAAGGTTGTCTTTGCCAGCGGTATACCCAGAGGACAAAAAGACGAGCACTTGAGCATGCTCGACCTCCAGACCGGCACGGTCACCGTCGTTCCCGGCTCCGAGGGCTTTCGCTCGCCGCGCTGGTCCCGGGATGGCCGCTATCTCATGGCCCTCTCCTACACCCCACCGTGCTTGAGGGTCCTGGACTTCCGCACCGGCCAATGGTCAGGGCTGCCAATCCAGGGCGACGTGAACTTCCCATCCTTCTCCCACGACGGCAAATTCATCTACGCCCTCGACCATCTCGGTGCCGAGCGATTCATCTTCCGGATTCCCGTTATTGGCGGAAAGCCGCAGCGCCTCTTCGACCTGAAAGACGTGAAAATGACCGGTCGGCTGACCTTTTCCTTGTCTCTCGACCCCACAGACGCCCCTCTCCTCCTGCGCGAAACAGGCAGCAGCGAAATCTACGCCCTCACCCTCGAACAGCACTGAAAAACACCAGCACCGGGCGCCCCACCCGTCGCCTGCAAGCCCAACCACAAGCAGCAACCCAGCCCAGGCAATTATTCTGGAGTGTGACTGAAGTCCCGGCTACACCCCCCAATACCCCTCTTCCGAAGCTCCCTCTCCGCTTGCGTCTTCGATCTATCGCTCGATGGCTTGGCCTCGGAGTGGCGCTGGCCTGGCTGCTTGCCGCGCTCACCCTCGTAGCCGCCCGCTGGATCGACCCGCCCACCACCGCGGTGCACATCCAGCGCCGCCTGCAGGCCTGGATTCACGGCACGCCCTATCACGCACGCTACAAATTCATCCCCCTCAGCCAGATCTCGCCCGAACTCCAGCACGCCGTCATCGCCGCGGAGGACGCGCGCTTCTACCAGCACCATGGCTTCGATTGGCACGCCATCCAGCTCGCCGCCGAAGACGACATGGATGGCGGCCGCATGCGCGGCGGTTCCACCCTTACACAGCAGCTCGTAAAGAACCTGTTCTTCGGAACAGGCCGCTCGTTCCTCCGCAAGGGCGCGGAGTTCACCTTGGTCCCGGTGGCCGAACTGGTCCTCGGCAAGCAGCGCATTCTGGAGCTCTACCTCAACGTGGTCGAATGGGGACCCGGCGTGTACGGTGCAGACGCGGCGTGTCGTTACCACGACGAAACCTCAGCCCGGAATATCGGCCGGCAGCAGGCCGCACGCCTCGCCGCGATTCTCCCCGCTCCCCGCACGCGACGCCCCGAGCGCATGAACCGCTACAGCGCCATCATCCTCGAGCGCATGCGCCAGGTAGGTTGGTAATCGCGAGACCGGTGACCCATCCTGGCTCTGCCACGGAGCCCAGTGCTCCACCCTTCCCCCGTTTCATCGCACCACGAGCGGCAGATCGGCGCTTCCTGCAACTGCAAGCACCTACACCCGCGGCGGAGGCGGAGCCGGCGTCAACCCATGGCGGCGCATGACCTCAGCCATCTTCGCCCGGTCCGGCGGTCCGCCCGCCGCCGCTGCAAGCACCTCCGCCGTCTCGCGAAAATACTGTGGACCGATGGCCGCCGGAGAGATCATGCACAGCGTCTTGACATCGTGGCTTGTGCGATTATCGAAACGGTGAACGGCTCCGCGGGGAATGCAGAGCGCCTGTCCCGGCCCGAGTTCGATCTGCTTGCCATCCACGGTCCACGTCATCACACCCTCGATCCCATAGATGCTCTCCTCGTAGTGATCATGGCTGTGCGCCGGTGCCGGCAGTTGCTGGCCTCCCGGGACCACCATCTCGAAGATCGCAAGGCTGCCGGATGAGTTTTCTCCCGTCAGCAGGAAGCGCAACGCGAGCGGACCCACCCGGATCGTCTCCTCCGCAGGATTAACCTCAACGTCGATGGAGTTCAGTGTCATAAGGACCTCCGTTGGTAAACTTGATTTACCATGCTATATTGGTAAACGAAATTTACTTGGAATGTCAATGACATCTTTAGTGAAAAATCAACCCCTCCGGACGGAGGACATCCTCATCGGTGCCTTGCTGCGTGTTCCCGCGCAGGCAATCCATCGCCGCATCATCAGGGAATTGAATGCGTCCGGCTTCGAAGACCTGCGCCTGCCCCACATCGCCGTGTTCCAGTATCCCGGCCCGGACGGGGTCCGCCCCGGTGTTTTGGCCGAACGCGCCGGAGTAAGCAAGCAGGCGATGAACCAGTTGCTGGGGAGCCTTGAAGTCCTCGGATACCTGATCCGGTCCGACGCGCCCGGCGAAGGCCGCATGCGTGTTGTGCGCTTCACCCGGCGCGGCGCCGCAGCCTACGCCAGAATCCACGACATTCTCATCAAGATAGAGCATGAATGGCGCAATCAGCTCGGTCCCAAACGCTTTCTCCAATTCAAGCTGCTGCTGGCCAGCATCTGGGAAAGCCCACTGGTGCAATAGCCTTCCCACCACACAATCCGGAAGCGCAATGAAAGTGCCTTTCGCAGTTCTCCTGCCAGGTCGTGCAGACAAGAGATGATCGGGTGCCCCGCCCTGGAGTATCATTGCCGCCGAACCGGAAATGAACATCCAGATGAACTCCATCACTCGACGTACAGTCCTGAAGAATGCCCCTCTCGCGGCCGGATCGATGGCCCTGCTCGCATCCGCTCCACAGATGCTTCGCGCCGAGTCTCTGGCCACTGCTCCGGGCATCCAGCTCTACACCTTCTGGAAAGAGCTGGCAGAGGACGTGCCCGGCACGCTGGCCAAGCTATCCGCCATCGGGTACAAGTCGGTAGAGAGCGCCGGCCTCGTCGGCAAAACAGCCACCGAGTTTCGCAAAGCGCTCGATGACGCCGGCCTGAAATGTCCAAGCTCCCACTTGTTCCTGCCACCGAACGTCACCGCGCATCAGTATTTCGAGAGCATCAGGATACTTGGATCGGACTACGCGGTTCCCAGCGTCCTCCTCAACCCGGCCAGCCCCATCAAGTCCGCAGAGGATTACATGAGGCTGATCGCCGCCCTCACACAGGACGACTTCAAGAAGATGGCTGCCGAACTGAACACCATGGCGGCCCAGGCAAGAAGCTTCGGCCTTCAGTTCGCCTACCACAACCACAACATCGAGTTTCGCAAGTGGAGCGACGGCGCCACAGCGTATGACATCTTGATGTCAGAGACTGATCCTTCGCTCGTCAAGATCGAACTCGACTGCGGCTGGGCCGACCTTGCCGGCCATCCGGCTCCTGAGCTCTTCAAGAAATTTCCCGGACGCTTCCGCATGCTGCACATCAAGGATTTCGTGCCTGTCGCACATCCATCCTTCACGCTCGGTGCAAAATCGAATCCCGAGTGGACCAAGCTCGGCAAGGGCCACATCGACTATCGCGCCATCCTTGCCGCCGCGCCCGCAGTCGGCGTTGAACAAATCTTCGTTGAACAGGAGCCGCCTTACACAAAGTTCACAGCGCTTGAGGCAGCAAAAGCCGGCTACGACTATTTGCGATCGATCGGCTAGAAATCTCGCCCGCAACCTGGAAAGGACCGTTCGCAGAACAAGTCAGACCACCGGCTCGTTAATCCCTAATAGGTGCGCCCAACATCCCCTTTGGGCACATGCGTCGTGATCTTCTTCAAAACGAATTCGCGAATGAGATTCCCCGCGGCATCTCCGGCCGTATCCGCTAATCCATTAAAGAGCACCAGCGAAGCGCCGCGATCCGCTTCGGGGTAGTAGAGATTGGAAATCGAGGCTGCGGTGAAGTTACCCAGCACGTTCGAGTAGTTCGGCCTCCACCGGCCATCATCGGTTCTGGTCATCACCGCAGCAGAGATCGCGTACAGCGCGCGCGACCGCACGCTCCCTCTCCCCATGTAGAAATACCGTGGGTCCTGTCGAAAGATCGAAGGATAGATCGCTCTGCTGAACATGTCGGCCGATACGTGATTCGCCAGCGCAGCTCCGTACCGCTTTCCATATCCCTCAATTCCGCCGCCATACGCCGGGAAGGTATTCTGATATTGCTCTGCGCCTGCAATCGCCGCCACCGTCAGAAACGAAACTGGATCGACCAGTGTCCGAATGGTGAGTTGAAACTTCTGTTTCGCTTGCATCGGCGGCGCGTGCCAGTCATAGGAGCTGAAAAAATTCGGGATGATTCCACCCACACGCTGCTGCACCGCAATGTGTACCTGTTCCTCGGCCAGTTCCTCTTTGTTCCCATTCACGGTCACACTCGTTGATCCGCCGGAAACCGCAAGAGTCACTGGCGGCTCAATGTACACTTCACCCGCGTGCAACGGAATCCGCGGCGAGGTAAACGAACTCATACCCGTGCCGTTCACCGTGATCGTGTAGTTCTCCGCAGGTAAACCGGCGAACGCGAACTGCCCGTCGCCGCCAGACTGCGCAGTCCGCATCACAGACCCCGACGTATCCGCCAGCACCACGCGTGCGCCCTGAACTACGTCTCCATTCGTGTCGAGCACTGTTCCGGAAATGCCCCCGGTATCATTCAACTGAGAGCCTTTTGCTCCCTGCTGGTCGGTTCCCGGCGCCGGTTGAGGATCGCTCGGAAGAGTGTTTTCGTGTTCATTCGAAGCGAGATCCTGCTGTGCCTGAGCAGCCGCATGCGTCACGTTAAAGAGCATCAACAGCACCGCGCTGGATGCCGCAATTGGTCTCAGTGTTCGTCCGATCTTAAACAATCAACCAACCTCGTCTCGTGGCCAGGTTCTGACCATCACTGGATGGACGAGATGGAACAACAAGCGTAACGCCTGGGAGCGCATGACGTTTTCGTCATTTTCACAGGTCAATCTGGCTGGCACTCGCTTTCTATTCCAGTGCAGCGCAACCTGCGGGTAACGCCATGGGGAAGTGCCGCGCACTCTGTCGTTTGGAGGCAACGAGTTACGAAGCGTGGCTTCCACAATGCTGACGGCAGAATTCGTAGCGATCGCGCGGTAGAGTTTGAAGTCGGCCTTTTCCAGCAAAGTGCGATACTCCGCCTCGCTGCGCTCCTGGCCCGGGGTAGGAGCAAACATAGTGATGTCGAGCAGTTTGCCAGCATAAAGCACATCGTCATCCGTCAGGATCGCCTCAATGACGAGCAGGCCACATAAGCTGGGCCTGTGGCGGCAGCGCCTGCGCTGAATCCGTTTCTGAAATCGTTGGCCTCGTACGTGGGGAGTAGAGGCACAACTCTAGCAAGATCGATCACGAGTGGCAATTGATATTGAGGCCGTGAGAAATCCGATGCCGGGGCGCCGCCTCAACGGCTCACGGCAAGCGGCACGTGAAACTCGCGGCATCCTCCGGATTGCCCTTGCCGTCGTACATGGCGGTGAGCGGATACGCGCAAAGCGGACGAGTGCGGCCGGGGAACGCCTTGCCGGTAGCGAGAATGCTGTCCGGAGCCTTCCCCTTCTCCACCCAGTCCTGCATCACCGCAAGTGTGTCGAAGTCGTCCAGCCCTGGCCCGCCGCTGCAATGATTCATGCCCGGCGCCAGGAAGAGGCGAGCGAAGCCTTGCACGGCAGTCTCGCCGCCGTTCCTTTCCTCTGCCTGCTTGTAGAAACGAATGAGATCGACCGCAGAGAAGACCGGGTCGCTCACGCCTGTGTAGAGAAGCAGCTTCCCTCCACGCTTGCGGAACCCGGACCAGTCGCTGGAATCGGCGTTGATGTCGGCTGCGGATGGGGCAAGGCGCGCCGTATCCGTATCGAAGTTGAACTTGAAGATGTCGATCTTGGGTGGAACTCCAGCCATTGCCAATCCGTTGAAGAACGAAGGAAAGATCAGGACGTTGATCGACGGGACCAGCCCCGCGCCGGTCATCCACACGCGCCACCCCTCTGCCGCATCGCCTGCGTCATAAGGCCAATTCGAGTAGATGGCCTTGCCCGTCGAGTCGTGCGGACCGTCAAAGATCTTCCGAATCGCTTCAATCTTCTGCTGCGTGAGACATGCGTCGGTTTGGCCAGGCTTGCATGTCAGTTCAGAGGGATCGAACCGGCATGCCTCCGGATTGAAGATCATCCCATCCTTCAAACCGTCTAGCCCGTCGCACTTCTCAAGAACGCCGTGAACAAGCACCTTCAGGTCCGCCTCAGTCAGCGATTGCAAAAGGTCAGGCTCGCCGTTCGGCTTCAACGGCGCAATGGCCGCAAGCTGCTGCGTGTTCCATGCTTCTGCGATCGCAGCATGCGTGAGATTGAACGCAGGCGCGCCTGCAATCACCCCGTCAAAATATTCCGGATAGCGCTCAAGGGCCATCAGGCCCTCGCGGCCTCCGTTCGAGCAGCCGCGAAAATAAGAGTGCTCCACAGCGCGGCCGTAGAACTGCTCCACGATCTTCCGCGCCGCATCCATCACGCGTTTCGTCGAGAGGTAGTTGTAGTCTGTGCGCGACTCGGGATCCGAGCCGAACGAGCCGTCAGTTGCGAAGGGGCCATGGTCCTGGTGCCCGCCGTCGCTGGAGACGACCACATAGCCGCGCTGCAGGGCAGACTTGCTGTCCGCCTTGGTCTCCGCGCCAATCAGGCCGAGCGCGGGGTTCACAATCCCGTCCAGTCCGCCTCCCCCCTGGAAGAGAATCCGGCCCTGCCACGCCAGCGGCAAGCGCATCTCGAACTTGACACCGTAATCCTTGCCGTCCGCGCCTTTGTGGTGGTTCACTTCGCCATGCACCAGGCAATGCGCGGGCAGCGCGGTGAGCGAAATCGGCGGGCCGAACCCACCCGGCATCGGATATGGCTGTCCCGCGGGAACATCGGCAGCTTCGCTCAACACCCCATTCTCAAGTTGCATCTTGAGCAAACTGGAGCAGGACACCGAAGGCGTCATCTCGTTCGCGCGAGCCATTCCGCAAGCCCCCAGAAGAACAACCGAGCCGATGATGAGCCAACCTGCCTTGAACTTCCGCATTCTCTTTCCCCTCAACCTTCGTTCGCCAGTCTCTGACAGACACGCAATCACGCACGCTCGACCTCGAACGCACCGAGTAATCTATCGTCTCCATCAGCCCTCAGGCAATCAAAGGGGCCGGAGGCGTGTTGAGACGTTGGGCGGCAACATCCCCACGCCACCGGCTCCTGCACAAGCCGCAGCGCCGTCCCCCAGACACACTACCGCCCCCCGAAGCCGATGCAGCGTGTGCAGCGGCCCCGGGAGGCGGCGGAAAGGAGTTAGACGGGTACTTACTCGGAGACTGCGGCTTCGGCAGCTGGCTCTGCGACGGCTTCTTCCGTCGCTTCGGCCGAAACCTGGACCTTGATGTGCGCCGTAACTTCGCGGTGCAGCTTCACCGCCACCGTGTATTCGCCCAGGCTCTTCAGAGGCTCAGAGAGGCTGATCTTGCGGCGATCAATCTCAAAGCCCTTCGTCTCGAGCTCGGCAGCGATATCGGCCGTGGTCACCGAGCCGAACAGCTGGCCGGTCTCGCTGGCCTTGCGGGTAAAGGTGAGGGCCACCGGCTCTAGCTTCGCCAGCAGTTCTTCCGCCACAACCTTCTCGGTGGCCGAACGGCGCGCAGCCGCTGCCTTCATCTGTTCAATCACGGCCTTGTTGGCCTGGGTAGCCTGCAGCGCCAGCTTGCGGGGCAGCAGGAAGTTGCGGCCGTAGCCGTCGGCCACCTTCACCACATCTCCGCGGTGACCCAGGTTGGCTACGTCTTCCTTCAGAATGACTTCCATCGGAAATTCTCCAGTGTTGCTGGCGGGCGCTTCCGCCGCCACCGTTGGTGGTCCCTCTCCTTCGACAAGAGACCCGGCCCGGTGGCTGAGGGCGCCGCGCCGGATTCTATATCGGCGCAGAAGGCATTGTCTCCCGGCTGGCCTTAGTTTTCATCCGTTACCCCGTGCGACTTTTGAGTCAGTACGGGGCAGGCTGGCCGGCAGACCTGGCTTCCTAGTGCCGCGTCGCGAACGGCAGCAGGGCGATGTTCCGGGCCTGCTTGATGGCGCGGGTCAGGCGGCGCTGGTGCGTGGTGCACACGCCGGTCAGGCGCCGGGGCACAATCTTGCCCCGCTCGGCCACAAACCCCTGCAGCAGCCGCACGTCGCGGTAAGGAATCGCGTCGATCTTCTCGGTGCAGAACTTGCACACCTTCTTGCGGCGGAAGAACTTGCCACGGCCGCCGGGGCCGCCGGGCCGTCCGCCCGTGCGCGGCCCCTGGCCCGAACCCTGGGCCGGAGCCGAGGTCGGGGCGGATGCCGCCGGTGCTGCTGTCGCGCCCGTCTCGGGCGCCTTGCCATTGGTTTCTTCAGGCATGGTGTTTCCTCTTTACTCTCTTTGCCTCTGCCACCCCGGTCAGGGAGAGCAGCGGCGGGATTCGGGCCGTCTCCGGAGTGCCGCGCCTCACGCGCAGCCGCCTCGGCGGCAAAATCTGGGTTCTGGCTTAGGCCGTGGCCTGCGCCGTCTCCGTGGCTTCCGCTGCCGGGGCTGGTGCCGCAACCACCGGAGCCGCCGCCACCGGGACAGGGGCCGCTGCCGGCTCCGCGCTCAGCTTCCGCTTCGTGCCGCGCAGTGCCTTCACTTTGGCCAGACGCTTCTCTTCCTCGTCGATGCGCACGGTGATGTACTTGATCACCGGCTCAGACACACGCAGACGACGCTCGAGCTCGGCCACCACTGCGCCGCCGGCTTCCACCGTCATCAGAATGTAGTTGCCGTCGTTGAACTTGCGCACCATGTACGCCAGTTTGCGCCGACCCATCTTCTCGACGGTCTTCACCACGCCGCCGCCATTCGTCACGGAGGTCGTATAGCCGGCGATCAGCTTGTCGACATCCTCTTCGACCGCGTCGGGCCGAACAATGAACATAACCTCATACAAACGGGACATCCTGTTTCCTTTTCCGCCGGAGTCCCATGACTCCAGCCGCTGCCGCCGGTCAAAACCATAGCGGCCACTTCCTTGTTGCTTGCAGGGCCGTCGCCGGCTCCTGCTTCCGCCCGGTTGTTTTACGCGCGGCGGTTAAACTCGTTCATCGCGGGGCCCGGTCCTTCCTGGATGATCCGCCGGGTCGCCGTAGCCACCCGATCCAGCACCTCATCCAGTACCGTCAACTCCGCCTTGCGCATCGGCGATAGCAGGTAATCCCTGCCCGGCCGTCTTATCCCTGCCACCTTGGCTTCCGAAGGTAATTTGCCGGGGCCCCCAAGGACAGGTCCTCGTCCTTGGGGTGGCTCCAGTCCAACTCCGATTCGCAACCGCAGCCATTCCTGGCTGCCCAGAGCGCCGATAATGCTGCGGGCTCCGTTGTGCCCCGCCGCCGATCCGCGCTCCCTGATCTTGATCGTCCCCAGCACCAGGTCCAGCTCGTCGTAAATCACGAGCAGATCCTGCGCCGGGTCCGCTTCGAACTCCCGAACCAGCGCGGCCACTGAAGCGCCGCTCAGGTTCATGAAGGTCTCCGGCTTGGCCAGAACCACTTCCCGTCCTGCCAACCGGCAGGTTGCGGTCATAGCCCGGCAGCGCCGGTTGGCCACCACCACGCCCTCCTGTTCGGCAAGGCGATCAATGGCCAGGAACCCCGCATTATGCGGCGTCCATGCATACTCCGGTCCCGGATTGCCGAGGCCCACCACAATAAATGGGCCTCGCCGGTTCCCAATCTCCGTTCCCTCGGCCAAGGTCTACTTCTTCGCCGGGGTCTCGGCCGCTTCGGTCTTGCCCTTCTTGGCCACTTCCGGCTCCGCCGTAGTTGCAGCAGCCGCAACTTCGCCTTCCGGAGTCGCCGCCACTTCCTCGCGGATCGACACCACGTGCGCCACCGTCGCATCCTCCGCGTTCAGGAACTTGATCTTGTCCCCGTGCGGCAGGTCGCTCACGCGAATTGAGTCGTTCAGGCCCAGGCCGCTCACATCCACATCGATGTGGCTCGGAATATCCGCAGGCAGGCACTCGATCTCGACTTCGCGCAGCACCTGGTCCAGAATGCCGCCAGCCGTCTTCACGCCCACCGGCACGCCCACCATCTTCACGCGCACGCTCACCGTCAACCGCTTGTCCAGCGCAATCCGCTTCAGGTCGATGTGAATCAGCTGGTCCTTGATCGGCTCCCGCTGCCAGTCCACGATCATGGCCTTGGCCGTCGTCTGGCCCGTCACTTCCACATCAAAAATCGTGTTGTGGCCGCTCTCGGAGAAAAGTATCCGGGAGATCTGCTTCGGGTCGACCTCGATGGCCACCGCATCCTGACCGCCGCCATACAGCACGGCAGGAATCTTGCCCGCAACGCGCACGCGGCGCGCTGCATTCTTGTTGAACTTGCCCTCGCGGGGCTTTGCAAGCACTACTTCAGGCATTCCGTTTCTCGTTTCTTCAATCGGGCACGGACCGCTCGGGTCCACTCCCTTTGTGAGAGCCAGTGGTCAGTGATCATGAATCGGGGTCAGCAAAAACTCCTTCGCCGCCGCTCGATCCTTCACTCTGCCAACTAACTGTTGTTGCCGTTCCGATCACCGATCACTAACAACTGATCAATGACCACTGTTAAGAGAACAACGTACTGACGCTGGTCTCCATGTGGATGCTCTCAATGGCCGCGCCCAGCAGGCCGGCAATCGACAGCACCTTGATCTTCGGCAGCTTCTGCGCCGCTTCGCGCAGAGGCACCGTGTTCGTCACCACCACCTGCTCCAACCGCGAGGCGGCAATGCGTTCAATCGCCGGACCTGAAAGCACTGCGTGGCTCGCACAGGCCCACACGCGTGCCGCTCCGTTCGCATACAGCGCGTCCACCGTCTTCACCAGCGTGCCGGCCGTGTCGATAATGTCGTCGATAATCAGGCACGACTTGTCCTTCACATCGCCGATTACGTGCATCACCTCGGTCACGTTCATGTCCGTCCGCCGCTTGTCCACAATCGCCAGCGGCGCGCCCATCTTCTGTGCAAAAAACCGTGCCCGTTCCACGCCGCCCGCATCGGGAGAAACTACGATCAGGTTAGGCAGGTTCAGCTCGCGGAAGTAGCTCACCAGCACCGGGCTGGCAAACAGATGGTCCACCGGAATATCAAAGAACCCTTGAATCTGCGCCGCGTGCAGGTCCACAAACAGCGCGCGGTTCGCACCCGCCTTCGTCAGCAGATCGGCCACCAGCTTCGAGCTGATCGCCACGCGCGGACGATCCTTGCGGTCCTGGCGCGCATAGCCGTAGTAGGGAACCACCACCGTGATTCGCGCCGCTGAAGCCCGCTTCAGCGCGTCGATCATGATGAACAACTCCACCAGGTGCTGATCCACTGGATAGCACGTCGGCTGCACCACAAACACATCCACGCCGCGTACGTTTTCCAGCAGTTGGAAGTAGACCTCGCCATCGGCAAACCGCTGCAGCTTCACTTCGCCCAGCTTCACACCGATGTGGGTGGCAATCTCTTCAGCCAGCCCTCGGTTGGCCGATCCGGAAAACAGCTTGAAGCGCTTGTCCTCGCTCAGATTGCGCGTCCGCTTGCGCTCCGCCGCAGGCTTCACATCCTTCGCCTTCTGGCCCTCCGGCGCGCCGCCCTTGGCTGCTTCCTTCGGTGCCTCCGGAGTGATCTGCTTGTCTTCCGCCGTACCTGTGACCGCTTCCACTTCCATCTCCCAAGAACCTCCAAGCTGGTTGGCTTTGGCTGCTCGTCTGGTGCTGCGCACAAAATAGTTGGCTGGGCGACTAGGATTCGAACCTAGACAAGTGCCTCCAAAGGGCACTGTCCTACCATTAGACGATCGCCCAACACCTTGACAGCCGTTCGCGAGTCTCTCGAAACCCGCACTCGCCTGTCAACTTACCTCAGAAACATTTCGCCCCAGTACGCCCGGCGCGGCAGGGTGCGCGTCAAAGTCGTGCGCACAGCTACCCCTTCCACCGGCGTTTGCAGACGAAGAACCGCTGCTTCCGCCGCTTCCCGGGTCGCATACAACCCAAAAAGCGCCGAACCGGACCCCGACAACGAGGCATGGAGGGCCGCCTCCGGTGTGCCCAGAGCCGCAAGAAGACGCTTGATCTCGCAAAGAAAGGGATGCTGGGGAAAGACGACGCGTTCGAAATCGTTCGCAATCCAGCTCAAGATCCCGGTGCGGACAAGCGCGGACTCCTGTGGTCCGGCCAGGTCCTCTCCCACGGAAAGGACACCGGAGGAGCCGACTCCCACCCGGCCCCGCAAGATTCCTCCCGCAAAGGCGCTGGCATAGGCACGGCTCAACTCATTTAGTTTATCGGCACTCGCCTCGGCGGTCAAACCGTCCTTCACACACACCGCGTCCCAGTCGCGAAATGCCTGCGGCGTCGACACCCCAACCTCCGGCGCCACCACTACGCACCACACCGGCTCAAAATCCGGCAGCGGGTAAACCTCCTGCCCCCGGTCCACACCCAGCACAGCGCCACCCATCAGAAACAAAGGCACATCCGACCCAACCCGAGCCGCAATCGCCAGCCGCCGCGCCCCCCACTGAACCCGGGGTGCCCCAGGTCTAGCTTCTGAGACCTGGGAAAGCACGGCACTAAACCCGGCACGCTCTACTGATCCCTGATCTCTGACCCCTGATCCCTCTTCTTCGAGCTCCGCCTCCAGCCCCGCCAGCGCCGCCACCGCGTTGGCCGACCCCGCCCCCAGCCCGCCCTGCACCGGCAGCCGCTTCTCAATATGGATGTCAACCTCGGCCGTTACGCCAAGCTCTTCCAAAGCCAGCGAAACCATCTTCCAGGCCGTGTTCCGCCCGTCCGTCGGTACCCGCGCGTCGTTGGAGCTTAACCGCAGCGTCGTCGCAGCCGCGCGTCGGGCCGTAACCGTCACCACATCATGCATTTCCAGCGTCTGGTATACAGTCGTCAGGGCGTGGAACCCGTCCGGGCGCGGAGCCCCCAGACCCAGCCCCAGGTTGATCTTGGCGTGTGAACGAACCGCGGTCGGCATACCGCCCTATTGTAGGTGTGCCCCCGCGCCACACCAACAGGCAACGCACAGCCCTTTCTCCCCATCACATCCCTCGGAACCAAAGAGTTGCCGGACGCTGGTTCGCAACTTCTCGTCCGCATCCGGGTATAGACTCCACGTACCCCGTGCACAAGGCGAGCAGGCTCTCGCACTCGCCAGCTACCGTAGCAAGGAGATCGATCGATGCATCTCAACCGCACTGCACTCCCCCTTTTGGCGCTTATGCTTGGCGCTTTGGGCCCCGGCTCTGCCTGGGCAAGTGGTCTTCCCCAGCAGGGTCCCCCGCCTCCCGGATACGGACAGGGTTACGGTCAGGACCGCAACTGGGAGATACCCCCGCAGCAGTGGAACGACCTCCAGCAGAAAGGCTTCCACGACGGTATCGAAGGCGCCCGCCGCGATTTCGGCAACCACCGCAACCCCAACGTTGAAAACCGCGAAGAGTACCGCGATCCCGACCTGCCGCATGAACAGCGCGAGGCTTACCGCGACGGCTTCCGCCGCGGCTACCAGGTCGGCGTGGCCCACCTCTACGGCCAGCAGCAACCAGTGCCGGACAGCCAATTCGGGCAGTACAACCAGCCCGGCCAGTACGCCCAGGAAATGGCGCCCAACGAGTTCTCTGCAGTGCAGCGCCAGGGCTTCCAGGACGGCATCGAAGGCGCCCACCGCGACTTCGATAACCACCGCAATCCCAACGTCGAAAACCGTGACGAGTATCGCGATCCCCACCTGCCTTACGAGCAGCGCGATGCGTACCGCGAGGGCTTCCGCCGCGGTTACATGGTCGGTGCCTCTCGCCTCTGGGGCCCGCAGGTTGCTCCCCCTCCCGCGCCGCTCGCGTGGGACATGGCCCCTGACACCTTTAACGACATCCAGCAGAATGGCTTCCGCGACGGCATGGAAGGCGCCCGCCGCGACGCCGACAACCACCGCAATCCCAACCCCAACAATCGCGACGAGTACCGCAACCCTCACGTGCCCTACGAGATGCGTGAGGCCTACCGCGAAGGTTTCCGCCGCGGTTACAACCGCGCCATGGACCACATCATGGGGCACCCTTGGCAATACTGAGCCCTCCCCAACAACAAAAGGCCCGGCACAAGCCGGGCCTTTTCCTTCTAACCCCTACCACATTCGGATGCCCCAGGTCTCGTAGAGACTTGGGAAAGCACGCATTTCAGAAATGCACCCCAAGCAAGACCATGGGTGACCCATGGCTTGTAGCTGGAACAAGCAAAAAAGCCGGGCCACCAGCCAATCGGCGTTCTACAGGACCCGCCCTTGAATCAAGGGGCGGAACAAAGCTGCCTTTCGCAACGTACACTCCCGAGTCTCGCTATCTACGTGGCGTGGAGGAATTAATGCATTTTCGTTGCCCTGCACTTGCCTTACCATCACTGATCTTCGCGTCGACTATTACTTTGGGGCAGACAACGCAGGCACTCCCGCCGCTGGCAATCGAGCATGTCACGCTGTTGCCGATGACCGTTGACTGCCCCGTGCTCCACGACCAGACGGTCACGTTACGGGACGGACGCATCGTGGGGATAGAGGCTTCAACCGGAGCGAAGGTGGGCGCTGGTGTTAGGCGGATCGACGGTGCAGGAAAATACCTGATGCCGAGCCTCACGGATGCGCATGTGCATCTCGAGAACGACCGCGTACTGCGGATGTTCCTAAAGAACCCGAACATACCCACTGGGACGATTCGAACCGAAGACATCTTCCTGCCGTATGTGGCGAGCGGTGTGTTGCAGGTGTTCGACTTGTCTGCGACCTCTGAGACCGTGGGGCAGCGCGATGAGGTGGAGAGCGGACGTGTGGTGGGACCGCATATTGCACTGGCAGCGATGATTGATGGGCCGGATCCCTTTTGGCCTGTCGGCATGACGCGTGTGGCGGCAACGCCGAGTGATGGACGGCAGGCTGTTCGCGATGCGTCGGCCGAAGGCTACGAGATTATCAAGGTATACAGCAAGCTGGATCTGCAGACGTTTACGGCGATTGTGGACGAGGCGCGCAGGCTGCACATGCCAGTGGTTGGTCATATTCCTCAGCGCGGCAGGGGCATCACGGAGAAGTTCTTTCAGCCGGGATTCGGGATGGTGGCCCATGCGGAGGAGTTTGCGCAGCAGACCAATGTTCCAGCCGAAGCGGACATTCCGCGCTATGTGGAGATGGCGAAGCGGAATGGGGCATGGCTGACGGGTACGCTGTCGCTGGATGAGCGGCTGCTGGAAGAGACGTCGCACCCGGAGTCATTGAAGGCTCGGTCCGAGCTGCGTTTTCTAACGCCCCTGGTTTACGCGATGGTCACCGAGCACAACCCGTATGTGGCGCAGGCGAACGCGAATTATGTGGGGTATCTGCGTACGATCGTGGCGTTCAACCGAAAGCTGGTGCAGGCATTCGCGGCGGCGGGGATACCGGTACTCGCGGGTACGGACACGCCGGTTCCAGGGATGGTAGCGGGCTTTGCTTTGCACGATGAACTGGAAGCAATGGCTCGGTACGGATTGAGCAACAGACAGGTGCTGGAGGGAGCGACGCGGTTGCCTGCAGAGTGGCTGGGTGTGGCGGGAGACCGCGGCGTTATCGCATTGGGAAAGCGAGCGGATCTATTGCTGCTCGATGCTGATCCGATAGCCGATGTTGCGAACACGCGGAAGATTACAGCGGTAGTTGTGGGCGGGCGCTTCCTGTCGCGTTCAGATCTTGATCGGGAGATGCAGGCCCTGGATGACCGGTATGCGAGGATCAGGAACGGTGGTGCCGCAGAGACCCACTGAGTATGATGTTCCGCTCGAAAGAAGAAATGTTCAGTTGTGGAGCATCTGGGCAGGTGCCCCACCCTTCCCTGCCCCAGAAATGGGTGACCCATTCTTCGCGCAGCCTCACCGCGCGAAGAATGGGAAAGCACGCTCTCCCCCAAGCACGACAGCTATGAACTACGAACTGTGAACTGCTTACAGCCCAATCCACCCCGCCCGGATCAGCGCCAGCGACCCCGTCGCTACCACCACCCACAGCGCAACCCCCTGCACCAGCGGCCGCGCCCCCACCGTGCGCAGCGTCTTCATTGAGAGCCCCGTCCCAATCAGGTACAGCGTCACCGTCAACCCGATCATCCCCAGCCGCTTCAGCTCCGGATACGCCATCTGAAACACCGGCAGATACGTATTCGCCACCGCCGCCAGGCAGAACAACAGAATGAACCACGGCCACTGGATGCGCGCCCGGCTCTTGCGCACCATCGATGTCCCCACCGACAACGGCACAATCCAAAGCGCCCGCGCCAGCTTAACCGTCGTCCCCACCGCCAGCGCCCCCGCCCCGTACTTCGCCGAAGCACCCACCACCGAACTCGTGTCATGAATCGCCAGCGCCGCCCACAGCCCAAACTGCGTCTGCGTTAGGTGCAGCGCCGCGCCAATCACGGGAAACAAAATCAGCGCCGCCGAGTTCAGCACAAACACCGTGCCCAGCGACACCGCGATCTCCTCTTCGCTCGCATCAGCCAGCGGGGCCACTGCCGCAATCGCGCTGCCCCCGCAGATCGCCGTCCCTGCTGAAATCAGAAACGACACCCGCTTCTTTACCGCCAGCACACGCCCCAGCCCCCAGCCCAGCAGCAGCGCAAATGTGATGCTCGCCGCCGTGTACACAAACCCCGAGCGACCCGCGCGCACCACCTGGTGAAGGTCCATACCGAAGCCCAGGCCCACCACCGACACCTGCAGCAGCAGCCTCGACAGCTTGTGCGCGTCCACGTGATACGGATGCACAAAACTCAGCCCGTATACCAGGCCAGCCACCAACGCCAGCGGCGGAGACAACGCTCCGCTCGCGGCCACAATCAATCCGGCAAAAAACAGATTCTTGGACACACATCCAGCTTCAGCCGCTCATAGGCACCGCGTCCAAGCAGAAGCATTAATGAGCTATTTGCGTTCCTTATCGGCACGCGCCTCAGCCGCGCGCGCCACCAGAAAGCCGCGAAATTCCTCCGCCAGCCCGTGCACCGCAGCAGCCGCAGTCACCGCCAGCAGAAAGTTCCGCCGGATGCGCACGCCTTCCAGCTCCACCACCTGCAGACTGCGTCCCGCGCGCTGATCCTTGGCCAGAGCCCAGCGCGACACAAACCCCGCGCCCAGCCCCGCCTCCACCGCCGACTTGATCGCCTCGGTCGAGTCCAGCTCCATCACAATGTTCAACGAACTCCGCCGGATGCCCTCGCGGCCCAGCGCCTGCTCCACCACCTGCCGCGTGCCCGAGCCGCGTTCCCGCATCAGCAGCGGCGCCGCAGCCAGTTCCGCACACGTCACCGTTCTGCGCTCCGCCCATTCATGCGCCGACGGCACAATCAGCACCAGCTCGTCTTCCAGCAGCGGCTCCGTCTTCACGTCGCGACTGTGCGCCGGTCCTTCAATTAGCCCCAGCGCAATCTGCTGCTGCTCCAGCGCCGCTACAACCTGTTCCGTGTTGCCGCTGATCAGCGTCACCTGCACGCGCGGATGCCTCCGGTGAAACTCCGCAACCAGCCGCGGCAGCACATACTGCGCAATCGTTGTGGACGCTCCCAGAGCCAGCGTCCCGGCATGTTCGCCGCCCAGCGCTGTCACTTCCTGCTCCGCCTCGGCCGCCAGCGCAGCCGCGCGCCGCGCATAGCTCAGCAGCCGCTTGCCCGCCGCCGTCAGCGCCACCCGCGAGCCCGTGCGGTCAAACAGCTGCACGCCCAGGTCTTCTTCCAGCGCCTTCACCTGCAGGCTCACCGCAGGCTGCGTCAGGTAGAGTTCCTCCGCCGCACGCCGAAAGCTCAACTGCTCGGCCACCGCGCGAAAAACCACCAGCCGGAAGTTCTCAAGGCTCGCCATGCGCTCACTCAATTTCGATCTTCCGGCAGCATCGCACAACACTCGTGCGAGCGATCAGCGAGCGGCTGCTGCATGCAATGCCAGCTCAATATCGATCTTCGGCGGCACCATCAGCGTGTTGTGCACAAGGCACGCATGCACCGCGCGCTTCAACCCCTCGCGATGCTCTTCGCTCAGTTCCGCCGGGCTCTGCACATGAATCTTGAAGTTGCCCAGCCGCGCCGGCGGCTTCAGCTTCTCCGCCGTCACTTTCACTTCCACGCCGCCGCTCTCCAGCCCGCGCGTCTTCAAATACTGCACCGCATAGAACCCCGCACATGAACCCAAGGAAGCCAGCAGAAACTCCGGTGGTGTCATCCCTGCGTCCGTGCCGCCATTATCCTCCGGCTGGTCGCAGATGATCTCGTGTCCGCGCGCTTCCACTGAAAATTGCACATGATCGATATGTTTGACCGTTACTTCCATCTTTCCCACTTCTCCTTCGTCGCCGAATGGGCTCTCACTTCTATAGATTCCCGCCCACGGGTGCGCGTTACATCGCCGCCGATTTTTGCCGCCCCGCCGCACCCAGCAGGCGCACATACTCCCGCGTCAGAGCCGCCTGCAGCCGCCGCTGAACCTGCTCATCGCAAGGAACTTCCATCTTCCGGCAGCGTTCAATCACCCCGCTCAGGTCGCGCAGAAACGCCACGCACGCCGGGCAGCCCTCAATATGCGCCCGCATCTGCTCGCAGCTCGCGGGCTCCACCCGCCCGTCCAGATAATCTGACAAATTGCCGAACAGCTCGCGGCACGACGCCGGGCGCTTCTTTCCCGCCGTCTTCGGCTGCTCCTGCACCGGCGCACCGTCCAGCATCGCCTGCATCTGCTTCCGCACCGCCAACCGCGCCCGATGCAGCCGTACGCGCACCGTCCCCGCCTGCAACCCC
Organism: Acidobacteriaceae bacterium UBA1795; assembly: GCA_002314435.1. Classification (GTDB taxonomy): domain Bacteria; phylum Acidobacteriota; class Terriglobia; order Terriglobales; family Acidobacteriaceae; genus Telmatobacter. The sequence continues at coordinate 45,472 of DCFV01000181.1, forward strand.
AGCACCTGGGCCACCTGCTCAGTGGTCAGCTCTTCCATGTCGTGTAAAACCAGCACCATACGCAGGTTCGCCGGAATCTCCAGCACCGCGCGGCGCAGCATCCCATGCTGCTCCGCGCGCAGCGCATCGGCCTCCGGGCTCGCCGCCGCATCCGCCAGCAGCCGACCCAGTTCCGCCTCGTCCGGCATCAGCTCATCCAGCGAAAGCGTCTCCGCCGGAGCCCCCGCCGGTTTCCGCCGCATCCGCCAGCAGCGATTCCGCGTCACCGTGTAGAGCCACACCGCCAGCGCCTGCGGCTCTTCAATCCCCGCCAGTTGCCCCACCGACCGGTACAGAACCTCCTGCATCGTGTCCTCGGCATCCTCACGATGCCCGCAGACCTTCATGCTGAACGAGTAAACCGTCCGCTGCAGCAGACCCATGGCCTGCTCGATCGCCTCCGGCGTGTTCTGTTTCAGCAGCGCCGCTGCCTGGCTCAACTCGGGTCGCATCGTAGGAAAAAGGACAACTCCTCCAGTATAGGGAAGGCCTGCGGCACGTCCCGGTCACCGGTCACTGGTCTACTCACTAACCCGATGCGAGAAAATGGGTGCCCCACACTCGCGACGCCTTTGTTTTTGTCGCTAGGGTGGGAACGCACGAACAGAGGGAGAGCAGCACTCAGCTCCCAGAATCCGGCAAAAAACATGCCGTGTCATCCTGAGCGGAGCAGCTTGGGAACCTGCGATCGCTTGAGCGATCGTGGGGTAAGCGGAGCGAAGGATCTGCTGTCTCCTTTTGGGCAGCCGGGGTGCCCCAGGTCTTGAAAAGACCTGGGAAAGCACGCCCGCATCCCCGCCATACACCCCCTGACCACTGATCACTTACAACTGACCACTGCCTTCAATACCGCCAGCTCTTCAAATCCGCCCCCGCCGGAGCCGTCTTCTCTATCCGCTCCAGAATCTTCGGCAGATACTGCGTGTTGTAGTGCAGCCGCGAGTACGCATTCGGCAACGTCGGATCGCCATTCCAGCAGTGTTCCGCCCTCGGCCCGTACGTCACCTCGCCGCCATACGCCGGATCATTGGTGGACTTGAGAAAGTCCTCCATCCGGTACACCGCGTCGTTCAGGAAATACGTGTCCTCCGACCCGACATAGATATGGATCTTGCCCTCGAGCTGCGGCCCCAGCGTCTTCCAGTCGCGCTCCAGCTTCGCTTCCAGGTCGTAGTGCGCACGCCAGTACTCCGCCACCTTGTGGTCAATCTCGCCCGTCACCTTGTCGAAGATCGGCGCCGGATACCCGTCCTCGCCCACCGGCCCGTATACCGCCTGCCAAATGTCGAACTGTTCACCCGAGCGCCCGTGGTCGCCCAGCGCCAGCTCGTAGCGATTGTTGTCTTCCGTCGTAATCAGCGTATGTCCCAGATAGTCGCGCATCGCCGGCTGCGCCACCCTTTTGTGCGCGCCTTCCAGGTAAAACGCGTTCTTGTCCTCGTAGAGATTGATGTTCTCGAATGCGTGAAAGTCCACCGGGTCCGGGCACGCCGCAAACGCGCCGTTGTAGTGGTCCGGATAGAACACCTGCACCGCCAGCGCCTCCCAGCCGCCCGTCGAGCCGCCGTACACAAACCGCGCCCAGCCCTGGCCCAGTCCGCGAAACTGCTTCTCAATCGCCGGAATCAGCTCGTTCTCAATCGCGTCGCCATACGGCCCCACGTTCGCCGAGTTCACCGCATACGAGTCGTCATAAAACGGATTCGCATGCTGCAGCTTCACAATCAGCACCCGCGGAAATCCCGGCCCGCTCCACTTCTTGTAGAAGTCGTACGCCTCCTGCTGCTGAATCCGGTTGTATCCCGCCAGATGGAAGCGCTCGCTGTAGTCCGGCTTCAGATTCGGGTCCGGCGGCTCCGTGCGGAACCCGTCAAAGTCCGGCACAAAGTGATCGTGGAAGATGATCAGCGGAAAGTGCGCCTCCGTGTGCTCGTCAAAACCCTCGGGCACCAGCACCGCCGCGCTCACATACATCGGCCGCCCCCAGAACTTGGTCAGCACCGCGCTCTGAATGCGGATATGCCGGATGTACTTCGTATCCTTCGGCGCAGGAATCGGCGGAATCACCTCGCTCAGCTCCAGCGCAATCGGCCCGCCGCCCGGCTTCACTGTGATCTTCTGCGTCTTCGAGTAAAGATTGCCCGGCGACAGGTTCCAGTGCTGCCCCTCGCCCTGGTCCATGTGCATCTTCACCGTCTTGCCATCGGCCCGGTAAAACGTCTCGTACCTGTTCAGCACCGCCTGCACGTAATACTCGCCCGCCGGAACATCCTGCAGCGAGTGCACCGGGTAGCCCCACGCCGTCGCGTCCACCACCTTCGCCTCGCCCGGCTTCCACCCGTCCACCGTCACGCCAAACACGATCTGCGTCCGCGGCGTGTCATCGATCTGGTTACGCGGCTCGTCGCTCGGGTCCGTCGAGAGCACCACCAGCAGCCGCCCATCCAGCGGCACCGCACTCGTCTTGTTCGGAAACGTCACAGAAAAGGATTGCGCGCATGCCGCCGTTGAAAGCAGCAGGAAGAAGGCCAGAAGGGAGCGTTGCATGCTCGCTACTATACAACCCGAACCGTGCCCGCCAATCCCGCCGCACTCCGCGGAACGCAACCTCTAGCGCTGCAGCGCACCGTCCACGCTGTACTTCCCCGCGCCAGCGAAGAACAGCGTAGCCAGGATCGCGAGGTAGAGCACGATCGCCTCTCCGTGATCCGCGCCGTGCCCAAAAAACTCGAAGTGATGCACAAAGGCCCACGCCACCGCCACGTTCACAAACGTGATCAGAGCCGCCCACCGCGTCCACAGGCCAGCAATCATCAGCACCGTGCAGATCGAGTCCGACAGCATCGCAAACAGCAGGCTGGGCACCGCGCCAATATGCAGCGGATCAGGAAAGTGCGCCGCCATCGCGGAGAACGTGAACACCTTCTCCAGCCCATGCTTCAGCAGCAGCGGCACCACGCCCATCAAACGCAACGCCAGCAGCCCCGCGTCCCAACTCTTCGGCACCGCCGACATCTGCAAAAACTTCCTCATGCTCTACAGCCTCCAACTATATTCATGTTTTCTCCGAAAAACTCCTGCGGGCCACCCCTACGCCGGAGTGCTCGTATCCACCAGCCCGTATTCACTCTCGTCCGAGCGCTGCAGCACCTCGCGCGTAGGATCAACAATCCAGTTGTAGAGCATGCCCACAAACAGCAGCGCGGCAAAGACCGTCGCCAGCACAAACCCGGCCTTCAGCCCGCCGAACAGGTCGCTCACCGCGCCCATCGCCAGCGGCCCCAACGC
>DCFV01000141.1:0-5698 GCA_002314435.1 Acidobacteriaceae bacterium UBA1795
GTGGCCGCCTGCATCTGGATACCGAGCGGGGAGACACCGCCGCCGAAGGCAAAGCGCGACAATGGCGCAAACGAAGGCGCGATCGGACTCGGCGTGGGCGTGGATTCGAAGCCACCGCCGGTGGTACGACCTTCGGCCGGAAACAGACTAAGGGAAGCGGCAGGACGCTGGCCGTGCAGCCCGGCGGAACCGGCGAGCAGAGCGATCAAGAGGACAACGATGCGATGCTTCACGAGGACCTCCTAAAAAGACCTACGAATCAACACGTCTGAATCCGCACCGGCCGCTGCAAAGGGGATCATGAGCAGCGCAACCAGTGGAGCTAACTGCAGGCTCTACGGGCCGTTTGGGATAACTAGCGGCGAGAGTACCACGGGTCCGGTTACGAAATGGCCATCGAAATACCATAAATTGGTTACCTAGGGCACTAGAAGGAAACAGGCTGCCGCGGGTAGTGCCATTCCGGTACAGCACGGGCGCGGACATGGAGGCAGGCAAATGCCGTAAGCTGGGCCCATGTACTGGCCCCAGAGGGATGCTCAAACCATTCGGAGGATGCGCCGGCAACTGCTGGGTTGGTATGACGCCTGCAAGCGCGATCTGCCGTGGCGACGCAGCCGCGATCCCTACGCAATCTGGGTTTCAGAGATCATGCTGCAGCAGACGCGCGTGGCGGTTGTGGTGGAGCGCTACCAGACATTTCTGGACCGGTTTCCGTCGCTGCTGGCTCTGGCCGGCGCTCCGGAGCAGGAGGTACTGGCGATGTGGAGCGGCCTGGGATACTACCGGCGGGCGCGAATGCTGCACAAGGCGGCACAATTTGTGGTCGAACATCGTGCGGGCAGTTTGCCGGCGACGGCCGGGGATCTGCGCCAGCTTTCGGGAATCGGCAGCTACACGGCGGCCGCCATCGCCAGCATTGCGCACGGCGAACCGGTGGCCGTGGTGGACGGGAACGTGGAGCGGGTGCTGTGCCGTGTGCAAGGATGGCAGGCCACGGGACGGGCAGGTGCGGCTGCACTGCGCCGCAAAGTGGAGATCATGGCCGGGCAGTTGCTGGAGCACGAACGGCCGGGAGACTTTAACCAGGCCATGATGGAGCTGGGTGCGACGCTATGCGCGCCAAAGAATCCGCAGTGCCTGCTGTGCCCACTGGCACAGGATTGTGTGACCCGCGGCGAACACAAGACGCCGGGGCGACCGAAGATGCTGAGCCGCGAGATCGGCTGTGCCCTGGCGCTGCGTGACGGCCCACTGCCGGGGCCGCGCAACCGCGAGGTACTGCTGGAGCAGCGGCCGGAGACGAATAGCGTGATGCCGGGGCTATGGCAGTTACCGATGCTGCTCGAGGCGGAAGTGCCGGAGGACGCGCTGCGCATGACGGTGCGCCACGCGATCATGCAAGTGAACTACTACGTGCGTGTGCGCAACGTGGAAGAGGCCGAAGTGGCTCGGCTGACGGCGGCAGAAGGGCAGCGCAGATGGGTGGCGTTGCCGGACGCGGCCACTATGGCGCTCACCGGGCTGGCGCGCAAGGTGCTCTCCCGCGCTCACTTGTTGCCACGCCTGTTGGCGGAGGCGATTGCCCGGCGCTCGCCTGTGGACGTAGTCTGAGGATTCGGGAACTGCGTTGGCAGGCCGAAAATTCCTCTCTTGGAGAGTACATGCACACGATAAAGATGCTGGCGATTGGCACGGCGCTGATCGCCATGGCAGGGCTGGCTGCGGCGCAGCAGGCAGTGCCGGCAGGGGCTGGGGTTCCTGAGGCGGCGGGCGCAGCGGCGGCTTCAATCGATGCGGGCAAGATACGCGAGCATGTGCGGTTCCTTTCGCTGGACCTGCTGGAGGGACGCGGACCGGGCACACGCGGCGCGGAGGTCGCGGCTGAATACATTGCCACGCAGTTCGCGCTCGCCGGGCTCAAACCTGCGGGCGAGAAGGGCACATATTTCCAGCCGGTGCCTCTCTATGCCGTGCACACCGACGAGGAAAAGACCAAGTTCGCCTTTGTGCCGGCCAGCGGCGCGCCGGTGGACCTGACCTACGGCACAGAGATCGTGGCAAAGGACGAGACCGGCCAGCCGAGTGCGGAGATCGATGCGCCCATCGTGTTTGTGGGATATGGCATTCAAGCGCCTGAGTACAACTGGGACGACTACGCGGGCGTGGACCTGAAGGGCAAGATCGCGCTGGTGGTTGTGAATGAGCCGCCCTCGGAGGACGGGAAGTTCTTCAAGGGCAAGGCACTTACTTATTACGGCCGTTGGACCTATAAATACGAAGAGGCCGCGCGGCGCGGCGCGGTGGGCGTGCTCATTATTCATCGCACAGACTTGGCTAGCTACGGCTGGGAGGTGGTGCGCAACTCGCAGGCGATCGAGAAGAGCTATCTGGAAGGCGACCCATTGGCGACGGTACGCGCGGCTGCGTGGATTCAGCACGGCGTGGCGCAGCAGCTCTTCACACAGGCTGGGCTGGGCGATGTTGACCAGGCGATTGAGCGCGCGGGCAAGCCAGGCTTCCATGCCGTGGAGATTCCAGTGCGGCTGCGAGGGCATGTAGAGAGCCGCGTGCGGCGATATGTGAGCGCGAATGTGGTGGCACGTGTACCTGGGGCAACCGCGGGCAGCAACGCGGTGCTCTACACGGGGCACTACGACCACCTTGGCATCGATGCGAGCGCGAAGGGCGACAACATCTACAACGGCGCAGCAGACAACGGCACGGGCTGCGGAATTTTGCTGGAGATGGCGCGGGCCGTGGCGCAGTCCAAGACGCCACCGCCGCACGACATGTATTTCGCCGCAGTGACGGCCGAGGAGCAGGGGTTACTCGGATCGCAGTACCTGGGTATGCATCCGCCTGTGCCAGTTCGGGAGATCACGCTGGATCTGAACTACGACATGCTTTTGCCCATCGGGATTCCGCTGTCTGCAAACCTGAACGGTGCCGACCGGATCGACTTTTGGCCGACGGTGCAGCGGGTAGCCAAGGCTTTCGACCTGCAACTCTTGCCGGATCCAACGCCGATGGCTGGCCACTACTACCGCAGCGACCATTTCTCGCTGGCGCGTGTGGGCATTCCGGCGTTCTCAGTGGATGAGGGGGAGCTGTTCGAGGGCCACGATGTGGCTTGGGGGCACGCGCAGTTTGAAGACTACGTGGCGCATCACTATCACCAGCCGTCAGACGAGCTTCAGCCGAGCTGGGACTTTAGCGGCAACGCCATGCTGGCGCGGTTCGGCCTTGTGCTGGGCTGGCTTGCAAGCGAGCAGAAAAAGCCTGTGGAGTGGCTGCCGGGCGATGAGTTCGAGGCACCGCGTAAGGCGAGCGAAAAGCACTAGAGCCGATGGATCGCCCCGCCTGCGGTCAATAGTAATCGGCGCAACTCAGGTAGTAGCCGCAGTGGTTGCAGACCAGCTTGCAGCGGTGGCCGGTGAGGCGGCTGGAGCAGGTGGGGCAGATCTGGCAGTGGTGGTCCAGCGGTGCGTCGGCGAGGTAGGCTGTGCCAGCCTGTGAAACCTCCGCGGCAAAATCGGCGTCAAGGGCCTGGGGCCTCTGCGGGAGCATGGGGGTGAGATTAGCATAGAGAAGTGGGACACCTGCGGCTCGGGACGCCTCAGGTGCCCGAAGCATCAATACGATGGCGGCGTATGAACTTCTCCTCAAGAACGGCGCCGAGAGCAATCTTCAACAACCCGGATTCTGGAACCCCAAGGAGGAAACATGGCAAGCAAGGCAAGTGCGGTTTGGACAGGTTCACTGAAGGAAGGCAAAGGCACCATTTCGACGGCTACGGGCGTGCTGAGCAACGCCAACTACTCGTTCGCGACTCGCTTTGAGGGTGCGGCGAGCGGCACTACGCCGGAAGAATTGATTGCGGCGGCGCATGCCAGCTGCTTCTCTATGGCGCTGGGCGCCCAACTGGGCGGTTCGGGTCTCACGCCGGAGTCAATTGAGACGCACGCGGCTGTGACCCTAGCCAAGGTGGATGGCGGCTTTGCCGTTACCAAGATCGCGTTGACCACGACGGCCAAGGTGCCGGGCGCGACTAAGGAAGTCTTCGATAAGGCTGCGGCCGACGCCAAGGGCGGTTGCCCGATCTCGAAGCTGTTTGCAGGTAACACGGAGATTGTGCTGGACGCCAAGCTGGTCTAAGCAGCACGTCTCTGCAGTTCAACCCAGGTCACATCATCCCGTCCGTGCCGTGCAGGAAACTACGTGGCGGACGGGATGCGTGTCTTTGGGGAAGCGATGGATTCTGCTTGACATGCGGGTCAGAGCCGGCGCATCAGTCAATTGCGCGGATTTTCTTCTGTTAGTGCAATCTGACTTTGCGGAGGCGTGCATGCAACATCTTCACCACCTGAATCCCTGGGCGATTCTCACCGGCGGTTTGGTGTTTTGGATTCTTGGCGCGACGTGGTATTCGCCGGTCTTGTTTGCCAAGCCGTGGATGGCCATGCTGGGCATCCAAAAGACCGAGGGACGCAAGCCGGGCATGCTGCTGGCGATGACGGCGTCGCTGATCTGCGACATCGTGATGGTCTTCATGCTCGAGCACCTGATCATGTGGTCCGACGCCAACACATTTGAGTGGGGTGCGATCATTGGCGTTATCGCATGGCTGGGCTTTATTGCTGCACCGAGCCTGCCGCAGGGCATGTATGAGGGGCGGCCGTTCAAGCTGTTCGCCATCAACTCGGGCTATTGGCTAGTCGGCCTGATCCTTGTTGGCGGCATGCTGGCTGTGTGGCATTGAGGCGCGCTCTGGCCAGTACAATCGGGGCATGAGCAAAACAGTTATCGCAACTTCATTGGCGCCAGCGGCCATCGGTCCGTATGCGCAGGGGATTCGCACCGGCAACCTTGTTTTTACGGCAGGCCAGATTGCCCTGGATCCGGCGACGGGCGCCGTGGTTGAGGGCGGTATCACCGAGCAGACAACACGGGTGATGGAGAATCTCAAGGCGATTCTGGAGGCGGCTGGCTCCGGCCTGGCGCGGACGGTGAAGGCGACGGTTTTCCTGAAGAACTTCAACGACTTTGCGGCGATGAACGCTGTCTACGGTGCGTACCTGGCGCCGGAAGGCGTGGCGGCGCCGGCGCGGACTACGGTAGAGGTTTCGCGGCTACCGAAGGATGTGCTTGTGGAGATCGAACTGGTGGCGGAAGTTTGACGACGGCATCGCCGCGAGGTATTTGGCATCGAATGATCCATAGACAGGATCGAGGTTCAACCGATGAGTGATGGACCGGAGGAAATTTCGCGCAGCGAGGCAGAGTGGCGTGCCCTGCTGACACCCGAGCAATACCACGTGTTGCGCGAGAAGGGTACGGAGCGGCCGTACACCGGCGCGTTGACCCAAAACCATGAGACCGGCAACTACCACTGCGCGGGCTGCGGCGCGCCCTTGTTTCTCTCAGGGGCCAAGTTCGACTCGGGCTGCGGCTGGCCGAGCTTCGTGATCCCGGCGGACTCAAAGGCCGTTGAAGAGCACGAGGACTTGAGCTATGGGATGCGGCGGATCGAGGTGACCTGCAGGCGCTGCGGAGGGCATCTGGGCCATGTATTTCCAGACGGGCCGGGGCCAACCGGGCTGCGCTACTGCATCAACTCGGCTTCGCTGACCTTCAAGAACGAGAAGTGACTTCCAGATGAACGCGAAGGCAGAGCGCCCCCCCCCCCCCGGGGGGG
>DCFV01000141.1:5879-10757 GCA_002314435.1 Acidobacteriaceae bacterium UBA1795
AAAACCCCCCCCCCCCCGCGGGGGGGGGGGAGGGAGCATCCCCCCAACCCCCGAAAGCGGCCGGGGGGGGAGCCCCCCCCCCCCCCCCCGGGGGGGGGGATATTTGACAGAGATGAAGGCTCAAGGAGCAATTGGTTTCTGACCCTTTTCCATTGTGCGGTGCGGCACCAATTAATTGGCAGGCCAGGACGGCTGGTGTGCACTGCGGAATCAATAGGTTGGAAGCAATCTCAGGGGGCGGGTCTTGACATGCTTTGCCGCGCGCGAGGGCGGCAAGCGGGCACAACAAAACCCCGTCCTGTATGGACGGGGTTTTTGCGTAACGCCCTGAATCTGGTTGGCTTAGGCCTTGGTGATCTTGCCAGTCTTGATGCAGCTGGTGCAGACGCGGAGGCGCTTGGAGGCGCCGTTGACGAGCGCCTTGACCGCCTGGAGGTTTACATTCCAGCGGCGGCGGGTCACGTTGTGCGCGTGAGAGATGTTATTGCCGAACTGCGGTCCCTTGCCGCAAATGTCGCATACCTGTGCCATGATTCCACTCCGAAAGTCGATGGTGTTTCGTGTCGCCGTTGCCGTTTGCGCACCCCGAGGCTGCGTTTTTGCCGGCGAACAGGCCGGAACGGCCGTCGGGGCGTACAAACACACTTCACCCCTCGGCTTGCCGAATTTCCAGTATAGCGCGGATCGGGTTTGGATGCCAGTCGGGCCGACGAAGCGCGCGGTGTGATTACCAAATGGTCAGCGATTCTGAGGTAATGACCCGAAAGTGCACACTGTTGCGCCCTTTGTGGTATGCATCTCAAAAAGCAATCTCGCTACTCTTGGGGCCTGGAGGTTTCTGATGACTGCACAACTCCGTGGGCCCGCCTACCGCGCCGCACTTTCCGAGGCGTATCGAGAACTGGATGAGATTTGTGAGCGGCTCGCTGAGCTGCGCGTGCGAAAGGAGCGGATCGAGAAGGCCGCTGTTGCCTTGCAGGAACTGGTGAGCGCAATGAGCGCGGTGCCGGCCCAGGGCCAACCCGCAATGCCTGTTCACACCCCTGTGTACGAGATGCCGTCGAACGACCGGCGTCAGGAACAGGTGACCGATCCGTTGCAGAGGCAGATCAACCACGCCCTGGGGATGGCCGCATTGGCGTAAGTTCCGCGGACGTATATTCGTCCGGGGCTCCGGGGCGGCAGCCGGCGACGTGCCGGACGGGGCCGCCCACATTTCTTTGGTTCGGCAGGCGATTCCCCGCCTGGGAGAACTCCCCGCCACTTCCACGATGGAGGATCTGAATCCATATGGCTGCAGCACTCACCGTTGATCATTCGGTATACGAATTCTTAAAGAAGGAGGCTGTCTCTGGTCCGAATACCCGGCCGCAGTCGCTGGCGGAGTTGGATGTGGCCTCCGGGATTCTGGAAGACCTGGTGTTGAAGACGCTCTACGTGTCTGGCGCGCAATCTCTGCTGGACATGGCGGAGAAGCTGCAATTGAGCTACGGGGCGACCAATGAATTGTTTGAGCGCCTGCGGACAGCGCAATGCTGCCAAGTGACGGGAATGGTAGGCAATGTGCCGCATGTCGTCATCACGCAGGCGGGCAGGACACGAGCCGCGGACCTGATGGCGCAGAGTCGCTATGTGGGGCCGGCGCCGGTGTCGTTCGAAAACTACGTGGCGCAGGTGCGCAAGCAGAGCGTGAAGAACGTGAATGTGCACGCGGCGGATGTCGAGCGGGCCTTTGCGGACCTGGTGGTGGACCGCGAGATGCTGCGTCAGTTGGGCACGGCGCTCAATTCGGGCGCGTCGTTGTTTCTGTATGGGCCTCCGGGCGTGGGAAAGACGACCTTTGCCGAGGTGCTGTCGCGGGTGCTGGCCGATGACGCGGTCTGGATTCCCTACGCGGTGGAGGTGGATAGCCAGATCATCACGGTGTACGACCCCTCCATTCACAAGGGCGCGCCTGTGCCGGAGTTTTGCACGCACGATGCGCGCTGGGTGCTGTGCCAGCGGCCTGCGGTGCTAGTGGGCGGCGAGCTGACGGGAGAGATGCTGGACCTGCAGTTCAACCCGATGTCGAAGTTCTACGTGGGGCCGGTGCAGATGAAGGCCAACAACGGCGTGCTGATCATCGACGACTTTGGCCGGCAGCGGCTGCGGCCTGAGGAATTGTTGAACCGCTGGATTGTTCCGCTGGACCGACGCATCGATTTCCTGACGATGGCGGGCGGCAAGAAAATAGAGATTCCCTTTGAAATGCTGGTGGTATTTGCGTCGAACCTTGATCCGGCCGAGCTTGTGGATCCAGCGTTCATTCGCAGAATCAAGACGAAGATTCGAATCGGAGCGGTGAGCGACGAGCAGTTCTGCGAGATCTTTCATCGCGTGGCAAGGCAGAATCGCGTGCCGTTTGATCCCGACATCCCACACCATCTGATCAATTTCATCCGTGGCTACCTGAAACAGGAACTGCGCTCTTGCTATCCGCGCGACATCGTGGAGCAGGTGTGCTGGGCTGCGCGTTTCGACGACCAAGAGCCCTACATTAACCGCTTGACGCTGGACCAGGCGATTCGCGCGTATTTTGTGACCGAGAGCTAGACCGGGAAGAACTGATATTGGGGGGCAGGCGCAAGGGCGCGGGGCGGGAGATTGCTGGAGAGCATCGCCTGCCCCGCCCCTTTTGCTATGCCCTCGGTGCGCCGGTGCGCGGCGGTCCAGTATGCTTGCATGTAGTTTTCCAAGGCAAGATGTTGACAGCTGCGGGGATTTATTCATGAGCCTACCTGCGCCACTCTCCTCTGACTCCAAAGCACAACTTCGTAAGACGATGGGCTTTTGGGATGTGCTGCTGTTCAACATTGCCACGGTGTTGGGGCCGCGGTGGATTGCCGCGGCGGGACACAACGGCACCTCGTCGATCAGCCTGTGGGTGCTGGCTGCGGTGTTCTTCTTTGTACCGGGCGCACTGGTCATCAACGAGCTGTCGTCGCGATTTCCTGAAGAGGGTGGGCTCTACGTGTGGTCGCGCGAAGCCTTCGGCCCGTTTCACGGATTTGTGGCCGGCTGGACGTACTGGGTCTATACGGTCTTTTATTTTCCGGGGCTGCTTTTGGCCAGCGCGTCGATGAGCGCGTACATCATCGGCGGGCGCGGATCGGCGCTGGCGCAGAGCCGGCCGTTTCTGCTCACGGTGTCGCTGGGCATGCTGCTGGTGGCGGTGCTTCTGAACATCGTTGGCCTGAACATTGGCAAGTGGCTGCAGAATGCGGGCGGCGTGGGTACATATCTACCGCTGGTGATTCTGGCGGGGGTGGCGGCGCTGGTGTGCTGGCGGCATGGTTCGGCGACGCACTTTACTGTGTCCAACATGTTGCCCGCGTGGAACTGGGACACGGTGAACTTCTGGTCGCAGATCGCGTTTGCGTTTACGGGGCTTGAACTGGTTTCGGCCATGAGCGAAGAGGTGCGTGATCCGCGCAGGACGCTGCCGCGCGCGGTGTTCGGCGCAGGCGCGCTGATTGCGCTGATGTACGTTGCAGGGACATTTGCGATTCTGAGCCTGGTGCCAGCCGCGGAAATCGATCCGCAGAGCGGCGTGTTTCATGCCATCACTCTGGGATCGGTAGCGATGGGCATCGGATTTTTGGGAATCGTGGCTGCGATACTAGTGACGGTGGGCAACGCGGGCGGAGTGGGCAGTACAGTGGCGGGCATTGCGCGTGTGCCGTTTGTGGTGGGCATCGATAGTTATCTTCCCGCAGCCTTCGGCAAGATTCACCCGAAGTGGAAGACGCCGTGGGTTTCGATCCTAGTGCAGGCGTCGGTGTCGGGCGCGATTCTGCTGGCGAGCCAGATTAATGACTCGACGCGCGGCGCATATCAGTTTCTGATCGACGCCGCGATCATCCTCTACTTCATTCCGTTTCTCTACATGTTTGCGGCCGTGATCAAACTGGCACGGCGCAAGGACCGCACAGAGAATGAGCACGCGGTGCTGGTGCCAGGCGGACAGGCAGGCGTGTGGATCTGCGGTGGACTTGGATTCGCAGTGGTGCTGCTCGGAATTCTGGTATCGCTGGTGCCGCCAGGCGACTCGGCCAACAAGTTTGTCTTCGAACTCAAATTGTTGGGTGGAACAGCAGCTTCAGTGTTGCTGGGGCTGGTGCTCTACTGGCGCGGCGCACGGACGAAGAAGACAGAAGCTTAGGCCAATTCTCAATCTGGCCGGCGGCTCATCGAGGTCGACAAGCAGCCGGCATTGTTGCGAAGCAGCGCTGGCGCGCGCCTAGAACTGCAGCTTGGCGCCGAACTGGATCTGGCGCGAGGTGGAAGTAGTGGCGCTGATGACGCCAGCCGTGGGCGAGACGCCGGAAGTTGCCGAGGTGTAGACGACTTCGTTCGGCGTAAGGAAGTTGGCGTGGTTGAGGATGTTGAAGAACTCCGCGCGGAACTGCAGGCCGAGGCGTTCGGTCAGGTGGGCGTTGCGCGCGGCGGAGAAATCCAGATTGAACAGACCGGGGCCTTTGAGAGAGTCACGCGAGACGTTGCCGAAGGTTCCGGTGGCAGGCTTGGAGAATGCCGCGGGGTTGAAGTACTGCGTCACGTTGTGCGGATAGAGCTTGCCGCTGAAGTCGGGATTCCAGTTGGGCCGCACGGGATTGCGAGTGTCGCCATTGCCGGTGGGGTTATAGCCGAGCTGGGGCGTGAAGGGAAAGCCGCTCTGCACATTCACGATAGAGCTGATGGTCCAGTCGGAGACGACGAGGCGCAACGGCGTGGGCCCACGATGGAAGTAGCGCCGGTCTTTGCCGAACGGCAGCTCGTAGCTGCCGTTTAAGGACGCGACGTGGCGCACATCGGTGGCTGCGGGGCCCCAGTCCCACT
>DCFV01000149.1 GCA_002314435.1 Acidobacteriaceae bacterium UBA1795
CCGGTAGCGCACTCGCACGGTCTCGAGCGCATTTTCGAACAGATCGCGGGCACGGGGCGTGCCCAGATGCGGCGAGCGATGGTGACAGCTGAACGTGATGAAGTGCAGGCCGCCGCCTTGCTGGAATCGTTTTAGACCCGAGGGCATGTTGCGCAACAGAATACAGGCTGGGCGGGGTTCGTGGTATCCCGGGTCCCAACATCGGGGACCCGGGGCACCCATAGATTTGTGGGTGATATAAGAGGGCTGAGACCTGGGCCACCCGCCAAAATTCATTTATGACGGAATCACTTTCTTCGGTGCTACTGCCGGGTGTGCTTTGGGCCTAATTCCCTAGGAGCGGAACATGATGAGACCGAGTGCTGCTCCGTTGGGAGAACAACTCGCAATTCTGATTTTGGGTCCGCCGGTCATGGCGGCTCTGATCTGGCTTATGAGCCGTGGATGGGCACATACGGTCCAAGGGGAAGTAGTGAGCGACCGAACTAAGCACCGCCAAAAGATGGAATTTTGGATCGTCTTGGTTGTGATGTATGTCCTCGGATTCGGCATGGTACTTTACGCTTGGCTGACCTAGCCGCAGTCCGTCCCCTTGGGAGCGGGCCTGCTTGCGTCTGTGTCTTCCATCTACCTTAGTCTGAGTTGCGGAGAGAAGAGCACGCCGGCAGGTGGCCCGCTCATCTATCGTCCCCCTCCGTGTCGTTCGCACGGTCAAGGCCTGTGCCCCATTCATCGCGGCTTTATCGCGATGAGTGGGGGTCGAAGCCACGCTGTCCATTCCGACTCAATTTCTACCACTCCTCGAATGCCTGTGGCGTAATGGGAAAAGCTGCTCCATTGGTACTGTTCAGGTGATGCCACCAGTCCTCGTTTCACGGGGTTCCGGTGGATATAACGGATCACCGCAGAACGGGCCGCTTCGCCCCGGATATTGCGATCGAAATAGCGGTCCTGCCAGAAGCGGTCGCGAACGCCTTTCAGCTTACGCGAAGTCATCTGCTTGACGGACTTCAGGAACTGCGCCACGAGGATCGATGGCGGTTCGTTCATCAGCAGATGGACGTGCTCCGGCATCAGCACATAGGCATAGATTCTGGCCTGATGACGCGCCCGAATCTGCTCCAGAATGGCCTCCGCCGTGTTCCTGGGGCCCGGTTCCTCAAGGAAGGGTAGACGGCGAAAGCAACTGAACGTAATGAAGTGAAGAGTCTCCGCTTTCTGAAACCGCTTCAGGCCGTATGGCATGGTCTTTTCGTAGTCTCGCCGAAGTCTCGCCCGAGGACCCGCTCATCGCGGTGGAGCTGCGATGAACGGGGCACAGCTTCTTATGGCTCATGGTGATTCTGATGACTGGGCCACCTGCCGCACATCGACTTCTAGCGGACGTTGGCCGTGGCGGGGTGAGGGCCGACAGGCTCCCCAAAAAGGAGTTGGTGCGGAAGGCGGGACTTGAACCCGCAAGCCTTTCGGCGCTAGCTCCTAAGGCTAGTGTGTTTGCCATTTCACCACTTCCGCACAGTGCGCCTAGCCCAAGTGTAAGTGCCTGCCTCTCCGCTGGCAATATCACCCCGCCAGCCCGTACGCCCGCGCACACGTCCCGCCCAGCACCGCCGCGCGCTCGCCCTCACTCAGCCGTTCGATATATCCGAGCACGATCCCCAGCGTGGCCGCATAATCCGCACTCACTGTGCACACAGGCCAATCCGATCCGATCATCAGCCGCTCCGGACCAAAGGCCTCCAGCGCCACGTCCAGATACGGCGTAAAGTCCGCCTGCGTCCACCCGTGTATGCGCGCCTCGGTCACCATGCCGCTCAGCTTGCAGGTCACGTTCGCGCACCCGGCAAGCGTGCGCATATCCCGCGCCCACGGCTCCAGAAGCCCCGCACGAATCACCGGCTTGGCCACGTGGTCCAACACAAACCGTTGCCCCGGAAAAGCCCTCGCCAGCTCCGTCGCCGCGCCAAGATGCTTGGGATAAATCAGCAGGTCATACGTAAGGTCAAACTCGGCGAGAGCCGCAATGCCCCGCTGAAACTCCGGCCGCAGCATGAATCCCCGGTCCGGCTCCGCCTGCACAACGTGCCGCACGCCCACCAGCTTCGCGTGCCTCGCCCACTGCTCCAACTCGCCGCGCACGTCCTCCGCGCACAGGTCCACCCAACCCACAACGCCGCGAATCCATGAGTTCTGCTCCGCCAGTTGCAAAAGCCAGCGCGTCTCTTCCACGCACTGCCGCGCCTGCACCGCAATCGAGCCATCCAACTCGCTCGCCGCCAGCAACGGAGCCAAATCGCCCGGCAGGAAATCTCGTCTGAGCACAGCCATCTCGTCCGTAATCCAGCCGAACTCCGCCGCTTCGTACTGCCAGAAATGCTGATGGGCATCCAATCGCATCGCGCACCCCTTTTCTGCCCGTTACAGAATCCTACCCGCTCTCGGCCCCACGCGCATTCCCTGCGTCGAGCCGGGCCAGTGAATTATGCTTGGACTGCACAGTTATTGAAGTCCTTGCGCGCGCGCTCAGCGCGCACGATCTTTCAAGGGGGCCGATGCGCATGAATCCGCGCCGCTCCAGTCTCTGTGCCGTCTTCGTTCTTTTTTCCTCGTAATCGCTGCGCACGCGCAGGCACCAGTTATCAGCAAGATCGATCCGCCCGACTGGTGGGTTGGCCTTCCAAGTCCGATGCTTTTGTTGCACGGAAGCGGTCTCCAAAACGCGCGCTTCACCCTCCAGGCAGAGGGCATCCGCATCACCCGCACGCAGGCTGCTCCCAATGGCCACTGGGCCTTCCTCTGGCTGCCGGGCAGGTCCAGCCCCAACGCATCCCCCTAACCGCCACCAACAGCGCAGGCTCCGCTTCCGCGCCGTTCGAGTTCCACTCCAGAAATGATGATTCCGCGGCGCATGCCGGCTTTTCCGCGTGCGACGTGATCTACCTCGTCATGACCGATCGCTTTGCCGACGGCAACCCGGCCAACAACCAGCCCGGCTACGATCGCGCCGCGCCGCAGTGCACATAACCACCGCGGGCACAGCGCTCGCCGACTGCACGCGTTTCACGCCGCTGTTGTCCACTAGCGCCGGCACGGCTGCAGCCGACAGCACCGCAATCACACTCTCCCATCCCCGGAGGGGTTTGTCATTTATCGCGCTGCGCCATAACCTGAGCGATCTCCGTGGCAAGCCCGTATAGTGCTGCTATGCGCTCCCAATCGATTCGCCTTGCAGCAACCGTCGCCGCATCGCTGGTTCCCTTTCTCGTCTTTGCTGAGTCCAAGCCTGCCATCACCCTGGACGAGTACTTCAACACTACCGACATCACCGCTGTCCGCATGGCTCCCAGTGGCAGCGGCGCCGTCATCGCCACCCAGTCGCCCGACTGGAAGAGCAACATCTTCCGTTCCGACCTCTGGCTCTGGACCCCGCAGGCCGGCCTGCAATCGCTTACCCACTCCGGCAGTGAAGAAGACCCGGAGTGGAGCCCCGACGGCCAGTGGATCGCTTTTGCCAGCGATCGCGAGCTGCCTGGCGCGGACACCGCTACGGCCTCCGCAGACGACAGCGACGACGCCTCGGATACCAAGACCCGCCGCATCTGGATCATCCGTGTCGCCGGCGGCGAGGCTCTGCCGCTCTATACAGAAAAGCTGGACGTTCACGCCTTCGCCTGGGCCGCCGACAGCAGCGCTATCTACTTCTCCGCTGCTCTCCCCTTGCCGCCGGACCAAAAGGAGGTCCGCTCCGCGCAATGGCACGACGTCATCCGCTGGCGCGAGCAGGACCGCGGCGATCTGATCCTCAAGCTTGCCGTCAGCCCAGCCGTGACCCGCGCCCTTTCCAACCCCCTGCCCGAGCACCCAGACAAGGACAAGGATGCCAAGGACAAAGCCAGCAAGAAGGATCAGGCCACCCTGCCGCCCGCCGCACAGACCGTCGCCAAGTCTGATCTCTCAGTGCAGCAACTCGTCGTCTCGCCCAACGGTGCCTCGCTGGCCTTCGTAACCGGCCCCATCCACCACCGCACAGAGAATCCCGCAGACTCTGAGATATTCCTCGTGCCCACCGCCGGCGGAGAACCTCGCCAGCTCACCCACAATCAGGCCCTCGAGTCCGCCTTGCGCTGGTCGCCCGACGGTCGCTGGCTCCACTTCGCCGTCACCGCTGCTGATGGCTCGCTCGAAGGGCCTTACCGCGACGTGCAGGGCCGCCTCTACCGCCTTGACCCCTATGCCGCCCCCAACACCGGTAAAACCGAGCGCCTCGGCTCCAGCTTCAATGGGTCCTTCGATCAGTACACGCTGCTCCCCGACGGTCGGCTGCTCGCCCTCGGTCTCACCGGGACTGAAACCCAGCTCTACCTCGTCGACGGCGACAAGGCAACGAAACTCCCCGGACGACCCGGCTCCTACGCCGCCCTCGACGCTGCCCGCACCTCCAGCGCCCTGCTCGTCACTCACTCCACCGTCAATGACCCCGAACAGGCCTACCTGGCCGCCGATCCCCTCCATCCGGACAAACTCGCCGCCCTGACGGCCTTCAACCCAGTCTTCGCCCAGCGCGCCCAGCCTGATTACCAACCCTATAGCTGGAAAGCCCCGGACGGCCGCACCGTCGAAGGCATGCTCATCTTTCCCCCAGGGAAGAAGGGCGCCAAACACCTCCGCCTGTTCACCCTCATCCATGGCGGCCCCGCCGACGCCGACGGCAATCGCTTCGGCGCCAACTGGTACGACTGGGCCACCCTGGCCGCCGACCGCGG
>DCFV01000083.1:0-264 GCA_002314435.1 Acidobacteriaceae bacterium UBA1795
CAATACCCTTAGTTTACCGCACGATCCCGCAGCCCGCTTTCCACTTTTATAATCTGCCCGTCTCGCATATGGAGAATGCGGCCGGCTATGGCTGCCGCTTCGGGATTATGCGTGATCATCAGCGTAGTCTGGCCCAGCTCGCGGTTGGAGCGCTGCAACATCTGGAGCACGGAATCGGAGTTCTTGGTGTCCAGATTGCCGGTGGGCTCGTCGGCCAGAACGATGGCCGGACGCGTAATGAGCGCGCGGGCGATGGCCACGCGC
>DCFV01000083.1:547-8255 GCA_002314435.1 Acidobacteriaceae bacterium UBA1795
CTGCTGCTCGCCGCCGCTCAGCTCACTGGGCCGGTGCTTGAGCCGCCCGCTGATCGAAAGCAAATCGCTCAGGTGGTCCAGATACGCGCGGTCCATCGGCTCCTTGCGCCCGCTCACGGTGTACGCAATCTCGATGTTGGACATGGCCGTGAGCGTGGGCAGCAGGTTGAACTTCTGGAAAACGAAGCCGATACGGTGCTTGCGCAGGCGGGTACGCTCGGCGTCGTTCAGCTTGGCGAAATCTACGCCGTCAATCACCACGCGCCCTTTGGTGGCACGGGTGAGCCCGCCCAGCAGGTAAAAGAGCGTTGATTTGCCCGAACCGGACGGACCTACGATGGCCACAAACTCTCCGGGCTGGACCTCAAAGGAAACGCCGCGCACGGCGGAAACCAGAAGCTTTCCCGCGGAATAGACCTTGCTCAGGTTCTCGGCAACGATGATGGGCAACGACGTTTCAGGTGGCACAGTCTGTATTGTAACTGCGCAGCCAGCGGGCCCGCCGGGCTTGCGACGCGACCCCAGGGCCGGCTTGGCTAGAACATGTTGTGCGTCTTCATGTCGCTGTATTCGTCGAAGGCTTTGATCTTCTTGAGCTGCTCCTCCATCTCGGCCGTCGTCAGGTGGCGCATCGCCTGCGGTGCGTCGGCAAAGGCCAGCGCCGTGACACCCACCACCGCCGCGCCCAGGTTCAAGTCGCGCTGATTCACCTTGTCGAAGGTGTCGCTCGGCTTGTGATGCAGACCGAAGTACTTCTCCAATGGCGTCCAGAGCACAAACGACGGCACGCCGTGAATCAGGAAGGGACCGTGATCAGTGGAGAAGGCGAACCGGCCCTCGTCCGTAGTTCCCACGGCGCCCAGCGACTCCAACTCCGGCGTGATCGCGCCTAGCGCTTTCTTTTCGTCGTCCCGCCCGAAGACATACCAGCCTTGGGGCGGTTCCGATCCGGTGTCGGTAATGAAGACGCCGGCGCACTTGTCCATCTCCGCTGCGTGGTCGCGCGCGTAGTGGATGGAGCCCAGCAGGCCTTCCTCCTCGCCGCCGAAGAGCACAAAGCGCAAGGTCCGGCGCGGTTTCACGCCGCCGGCCATGACTGCCTGGGCCACGGCCAGCACTGAGGCCGCGCCGGTGCCGTTATCTTCTGCGCCCGTGCCCAGGTGCCACGAGTCCAGGTGCCCGCCGATCACCACATATTCGCCGCTCGCGTCGGTTCCCGGAATCTCAGCAACCACGTTGTCCACTTTCACGTGTTCGCGCACGCGGTTCGCAAAGCTGAACTCCACCTCCACCGGACCGTGGGCCAGAAGACGGCGCAGCAGCAGCGTGTCCTCGCGTCCCACGTCGGCAGTGGGCAGGTGTGAGACGGCGCCGTTGCAGCACGTGACACCAAGTTCGGCCGAGATGTTGTTCACGTCGCCCAGCCCCATCAGCAGCCCGCGCGCTCCCTCGGCACCCACCAGAGCAATCGTGTCCAGCAGCTTGCCGAACTCCAGCGGACCAGCGGCTTTCAGCGACTCGCCATCCAGCAGCACGATCATGTCCCTGATCTGCGCGGCATTTGCCTTCACCGCATCTTCGGTCAGCGCGTTCAGGTAGAAGACCTTGCCGCGCACGCCGCCGGGCGGCGTCGAGGGGCTCCAGCCGTCGCTCTCCAGATGAAGCCGCTGCGCGTGCGGAGCGAGAATCGATGCTGTCGCAAAGGTCTCCGGCTCCCATGTCGCCGCAATCTCCCACGGCTCGCGGTGCACATGGCTCAGGCCCAGCCGCTTGAACTCTTCGGTCGCCCACTCCGCTGCCTTCACATAGTTGGCCGAGCCGGTCAATCGCGGTCCGATTTCGTCAGCCAACATGCGGTCGTACTCATAGGCCTTGCCCGCAAGCATCAACTGGCCGCCCAGCCGCTCTACTGCAGCGCGGTCCGCCGCGTCCAACGTTCCTACGGGACTGGCCGTTTCCGACGGCGATGCCGATTGGGCTACGAGCGCGCCGGGCGCGACCAAACCCAGTGCCAACAGAGTCATACAGCACTTCTTCATGCATTCCTCCTCGGGGTGAGGCCAAGTCTAGCAGACCCGCACGCACAGCTTCCCTGTCCGGGCGCCGGTAGTGCTGGCACGCCGTGGACTAAAATAAAGGGGCATCGATTTCAGGCAGGAAACCCCAGACAATGACAGCTTCCACGAAGAACTCTCTCGCCGCTTCTCTCAAATCGGCCGCGTCGCAGGCCGGCCTTGTGCTTCTCTCCACCGCCGCAGGCACTGACTTCAACGGCCAGCCCACGACGATCTTCCAGCTCGGGCTGCCCAGCGACGCAAACCGCTCGCTGCAGCTGGAATTGAGCGCGGCATTCGACTTTGACAAGGCAGATCTGCTGCCGCAGATGACCGAGCACCTGGCCGCGCAGGCTAAGCGGCTGCGCAATCCGCGCCCCGACTGCTCTGTGACGCTGGCCGGCCTGCCCATCGCCTTTGGCAAGTTTCAGTGGCCGTTCCATCGCTCCACCTCTGGCGCGGACACCTACATCGTCCACGGCGAAATGTACCTGGCCGACGGCGGCACGCAGAACCTCTACGCCAAGATCGCGGCCTCGGTCACCGTCACCTTTGCTGAGATTGTGCCCGCCATGGAGCAACCCTACGCTGAGGCTTTTGTCTACAACGCTATCCGCAAGACGGTCGACCTCGGTCAGCTCGAGTTCCTGAAGTCCGGCAATCGCCAGCCGGTACCCGTCACCACGCGCTTCTATGGCCGATGGCAGAAGAAGTTCGTCTTTACCGAGACCACGGAGCAGGAGCGGGTCGATTTCCTGCTGCGCAAGGTCTACTGGCTCTCCGGCGTGCTGGGTAACAGCCAGCCGGTGTGGATCGCTGATCCGCGCGACGGCCAGTACCTGAACACCACCGGCGCGGAACTGCTGCGTGCGGCGCGCGAAGCCGGCACCGGACTGATCACCTTCGACGGCGAATTTGCCTCGGCTACGCCCAAGCTCATGGAGATGGCGCCGAAATATCAGGCCGAGCTGGAGGCAGCGCTCAACTTCACGAAGCCGCAGTTCAACGAATCCATGCGCTCCGGCCAGGCCAATATGTAACTCCAGCTGTACAGGGCGTCCTCCCGGTCGCCCTTATGCTTTACTCTTGTCGCTGCTGGTTCAATCCCATCCCTGGACCCCTACGTGCGCATCGTTCTCTCGAACATCGGCACCTTCGGCGACATCAATCCGCTCATTGCCCTGGCCCTCGAACTCAAGCGCCGCGGCCACGTTCCTGTAATGGCGCTGCCCGCCGTTTACCAGCCCAAGATTGAGCCGCTCGGCCTGGCTTTCCGCGCCATTCGGCCGGATATCGATCCCACAAACAACGCGCTGGTCGAGATGGTTTACGACATCAGGCACGGCACCGAGCACGGCCTGCGCAATTTCCTCTTCCCCGCGCTGCGCCAGACTTACGATGACCTGCTGGCCGCCGCCACCCAGCCCGAGCGTGCCGATCTGCTGCTGCTGGGCGAGCTGAACTACGCCGGCCCTCTTGTTGCCGAGGTCACAGGCATTCCCTGGGCCAGCTATGTGCTCGCGCCGCTCTCCTTTTTCTCCGCCTTTGATCCGCCTGTGCTGCCGCCGTATCCGCGCCTTGCACGCGCGGACAAACTGGCAGGTATGGGCCGCGTCATCAAGCGCGTAGCACGCTTCGTGAGCCGCAAGTGGCCTGAACCCATTTATGAACTGCGCCGCGAGCTGGGCCTTGCGCACGGTCCCAATCCGCTCTTCGACGCCAAGCATTCGCCGTACTTGGTGCTGGCGCTGTTTTCGCGCGTCCTCGGCGAGAAGCAGAAAGACTGGCCCGCGAACACACTCATCACCGGCTTCTGCTTTTACGACGCGGACGCTGGTAATTCCGCACTGCCGCCCCATCTGGAGGAGTTTGTGGATGCCGGCGAGCCGCCGGTGGTCTTCACCCTGGGCTCCGCAGCCGTGCTGGCCGCGGGCGACTTCTACGAAGTCTCCGCAAGGGCCGCGCAGCGCCTGGGCCGGCGCGCCGTATTGCTCATTGGCTCCGACCCGCGCAACAAGCCGAACCAGCCGCTGCCGGACTCGATCTGCGTGGCCGAGTACGCACCCTACTCCGCGCTGTTTTCGCGCTCGGCCGTCGTGGTGCACCAGGGCGGAGTCGGCACCACGGCACAATGCCTGCGCGCCGGCAAGCCCATGCTCATCATGCCCTACTCGCATGACCAGCCGGACAACGCGCGCCGCATGCGCCGCCTCGGAGTCTCACACACCATCCAGAAGGCTGCCTACAAGCCCGCGCGCGTGGCCCGCAAGCTGGCTGCCATGCTCAACCAGCCCAAATTTGCCCACAATGCCGCGGACGTGGTCGCGCAGATGCATGGTGAAAACGGCGTCAAGACCGCCTGCAACGCGCTCGAAGCTCTCTACGCAAAGACGAAACGGCCCTAGCCCTACACCCACTCGCCCTTGCGCATCAGCGGCTCGGCCTGCCCGCTCGCCGTTATGCCGTCGATGTCCAGTTCCCCCGAGCCGATCATCCAGTCCACGTGGATCAGACTGTCGTTCGCGCCCTTGGCCGCAAGCTGCTCCGGCGAGAGCTTGTCGCCGTCCACCACGCAGGAGCTGTACGCCTGCCCCAGCGCAATGTGCGAGGCAGCGTTCTCGTCGAACAGCGTGTTGTAGAACAGCATGCCGCTGTGCGCGATCGGCGACGAATGCGGCACCAGCGCTACTTCGCCCAGCCGCCGCGCACCGTCATCGGTGTCGATTAACTTGCGCAGCACTTCTTCGCCGCGCGTGGCGTGCGCCTCCACAATACGCCCTTCTTCAAACCGCACACGGATGCCTTCGATCATCGTGCCCAGGTGCGAAAGTGGCTTGGTCGCCGTCACCGTTCCGTCGGCACGCAGCTTGTGCGGCGTAGTGAAGACTTCTTCCGTGGGCATGTTTGGGATGCAGTAGTAGCCGTTGCCTGCCGTGGTTCCGCCGCCCAGCCACCAGTGGCCGTCAGCCAGTCCAAGCGAGAAGTCCGTCCCCGGCCCGCTGTACTTGAGCGCAGCATAGCGCTTCTCGTTCAGCAGGGCTGCACGCTTCTGCAGTGCGGCGTCGTGCGCCTTCCACGCGCTCACGGGGTCGTCCTGATCAATGCGCGTAGTCGCAAAGATCGCATCCCACAACTTGGCCATGGCAACTTCGGGCGACTCATCCGGAAACATTGCCTTGGCCCACGCAGGCGTGGCGCAGGCCACAATGGTCCAGTTGATCTCGTGCCGTGTGATCAGCTCGAGCGCCGGCCGGTAGGCCTGCGACACCGCGCGACTGGCACGGCTCACCTTCTCCGGGTCTTCATTCGATAGCAGCGACGGGTTCGCTCCTGCAATTGCCAGCCGCGCTGCGCCGCTCTTGAACGCTGCTCCCATGCCGTCATAGAGCCACTTGGCTGCGTGGTCAAAGCCCGCATCCGCGCCATAGTGATAGCGCATCAGCGTGGCTTCGTCGTCCGAGTAGAGCGTCGTCACCAGAGAGGCACCCGCGCGATATGCGTGTTCCGTGATCCGCCGCGCCAGCGCAACTGAGTCGAGCGACGCCGTCATCACCAGCTCCTGACCCGCCTGCAGGCCCAGCCCCACGCGCACGGCCACCTCGGCCAGCTTGTCCAGTTTCTCTTCAAATGCGCGCTCGTGCGCCGACGTCTCGCTCATGCAGCCCTCCGATGGATAGTCTTCATCGCCATTATCCGACACGAGCCCGTAGCTACTCTGCGGGGTAATTCTTCGTCGCGCCCGTCCGCGTGTTGGTCACGCGAAAGCCGCCGTCCGCGCGCGCCTCCACCTTGATGTACGCTCCGTCGGTTCCGCCCTTCAGATTCGCAATCAGCGCGTCTGCGCTATTGTGCGCGGCGTCGGAGTCCTCTGCCGTGTGCAACATGTAGAGGTCTTCGAGGCCGGGGCTGAAATGCACCGTGGCCCATGCCTCGGGACTGCCCGCCTTGTGCGGACCGTTGTCCATCAGGGCCACGCGCGGATGAATGGCATCGACAAACGCGTGCGAGTTGGAGAGATTGAAGCCGTGATGATTCACAAGATAGAGATCCACTGGACCGATCAGATTCTCCGGGCATACCAGCGGAATCTCTTTCGGCTTCGTCAGGTCGCCTAGATCGAGAAAGCGGAACTTGCCGTAGCGCACAAGCACGCCCGCCGAACGCGGGTTCTCTGTGTCGTCCAGTTCCCACTTCGGCTCGCTCGCACATGCGGCATTCGGCATGGGCCTCACTCCGGGCACAGCAGCGATGTGCTCACCGTCGGCCGCTAGCACCACGATCCTCAGGCCGCCGATTGCGATCGTATCGCCCGGATGCACCGTGCGGCGCGGTGTTGTGCCGATGGCCTGCACGTAGGCCGCGTAGTCATGCCGCGTAATATCGGAGTCCTCGCGGTTCACGCCGTGGTCAAGGAACTCACCCACTTCCATGCGCTCTACCAGATTCGCCACGCCCCCCACATGGTCCACATGAAAGTGCGTGATGAGCACGTGATCGATGCGTGCGATGCCTGCGTCGCGCATGGCCGCCTGGATACGCATTGCATCGCGGCCGTCATTTCCCGGCCAGCCCGTATCCACAAGGAGGGACCCGCCGGTGGGGCCAACCAGCAGCGTGGCTTGCCCGCCCTCTACGTCGATGGCGTAGATGAGCAACCGCCCCGGCTGCGCGGCATTGCACTGCGCCGCCCCTGCAAGCAGAAGCACGAGGACGCACGTCAGCTTCAGCAGCGCGCCCGTCCGATTCATGCGGTTGTAAACAGCATTCCTCATGTGCGCAAAAGTGTACCGGATGCGGTGCTCCTACTGCATGAGTTCGCGCGCGCCCTTCCACAAATCGATCGAACCATCCTCGGCGTAGCGGTCAATCTCGTTGAGCTCCGCCTCAGTGAACTCCAGCTTCTTCAACGCATCGAGCGAGTTGTCCAACTGCTCCACGTTGCGCGCGCCCACCAGCGCTGAGGTCACCCGGCGGTCGCGCAGAACCCACGCAATCGCCATCTGTGCCAGCGTTTGCCCGCGCCCCTTCGCGATCTCGTTCAGTGCCCGCACACGCTTCAGGTTGTCCTTGCTCAGGAACTGCTTCAGCAGCGACGAGTTCTCCGCCGTGGCGCGCGTGCCTTCCGGAATCCCATTCAAATACTTGTTGGTGAGCAGGCCCTGCGCCAGCGGAGAAAAGGCGATGCAGCCCACGCCCAGCTCGTCCAGCGCGCCCAGCAGTTCCTTCTCAACCCAGCGGTTCAACATCGAGTACGAGGGCTGGTGAATCAGCAGCGGCACGCCTGCGCCCTTCAGTATCTTCGCGGCCTCGCGCGTGCGCTCCGGGCTGTAGGACGAAATGCCCACATAGAGCGCCTTGCCCTGGTGCACCGCCTGCACCAGCGCGCCCATCGTCTCCTCCAGCGGAACATCCTGCCATGGGCGATGCGAGTAGAAGATGTCCACGTAGTCCAGGCCCATGCGCTCGAGGCTCTCGTCGAGCGACGCCAGCAGATACTTGCGCGAGCCACCCATGCCGTAGGGGCCCGGCCACATATCCCAGCCTGCCTTCGTAGAAATCAGCAGCTCGTTGCGCAATCCGCGAAAATCCTTGCGCAGAATGTTGCCGAAGTTCTCCTCGGCCGAGCCGTAGGGCGGCCCGTAGTTGTTGGCCAG
>DCFV01000083.1:8597-9403 GCA_002314435.1 Acidobacteriaceae bacterium UBA1795
AAGTTCTGCCACAGGCCCAGCGACACCGGCGGCAACACAATACCCGAACGTCCGCACCGCCTGAAGTGCACACCCTCATACCGTTTCGCTTCCGGTACATACCCCATCGCCTGACCTCCTCCTGCCTCGCGCGCTCAAAGCACGTGCAGCGCTCGCAAACAGTCCGTCCAGCAGTATGGCACATGGAATGTAAATCGGGACGCGGGGACGAAAATGCCCGAACAGAAGGCTTTGGGACGGCAGCAGGCGCTTTCATCTAGCCAACTGCTAAAATAGAAGCAGCCGCGTTGTGCGGCATTTCACCGCAGTTTCATCCCCCAAACGGCGGCCCGGCGGCCGCATCCAGAGAAAAGGAAGTTCGCCCCAGTGACCCAGACGATACGAAATATCGCCATCATCGCCCACGTCGATCACGGCAAGACCACGCTGGTCGACGCCATGCTGCGCCAGGCCGGCACCTTCCGCGCCAACGAGCAGGTGGCCGATCGCGTGATGGACTCCAATGACCTGGAGCGCGAGCGCGGCATCACCATCCTGGCCAAGAACACTGCCATCAATTTTGAAGGCGGCAAGATCAACATCGTCGACACCCCCGGCCACGCCGATTTCGGCGGTGAGGTAGAGCGCGCGCTCAAGATGGTGGACGGCGTGATGCTTCTGGTGGACGCGGCCGAAGGCCCGCTGCCCCAGACGCGCTACGTGCTGGCCAAGGCACTGGAAGCAAAGCTAAAGCCCATCGTCGTGATCAACAAGATCGACCGGCCCGACGCGCGTGCGCAGGAAGTGCTCAACGAGGTCTACGACCT
>DCFV01000083.1:9661-21894 GCA_002314435.1 Acidobacteriaceae bacterium UBA1795
ACCTCTTCATCGACCTCGACGCCGATGAGTCGCAGCTCGACTTTCCGGTTCTCTATGCCGTGGCCAAGGCCGGCACTGCCACCACCGACCTGGCGAAGCCCGGCACCGATCTGCAGCCGCTGTTCGAGTCCATCGTCTCCACCATTCCGCCCGCCACGGGCGACGCTGAAGGCACACTGCAGATTCTTGTCACGAATCTTGACTACTCGGACTACTTCGGCCGCATCGCCATCTGCCGCGTCTTTCAGGGCACGCTGCACGCTGGCGACGAGGTCACCATCTCCAAGCGCGACGGCACCATGCAGAAGACGAAGATCACCAAGCTCTTCACCTTCTCTGGCCTCAAGCGCATTGAGACGACCGAAACCACCATGGGCGATATTGTGGCCGTCGCAGGCGTTGAAGGCATCACCATCGGCGAGACCATCACCAGCGTCGAGAACCCCGCACCACTGCCGCTCATCATCATCGACGAGCCAACAATCGCGATTCAGTTCAGCGTCAACAACGGACCCTTCGCCGGCCGCGAAGGCCAGTACGTCACCAGCCGCAACTTGCGCGAGCGCCTCGAGAAGGAACTGCTCACCAACGTGTCGATCCGCGTGGAAGACACCGGCTCGCCGGATACCTTCAAGGTGCTCGGCCGTGGTGAACTGCAGCTTGCCATTCTGATCGAGATGATGCGCCGCGAAGGTTTCGAACTCATGGCCGGCCGGCCGGAGATCGTCACTCGCATGGTGGACGGCGTGCGCATGGAGCCCGTCGAACACCTCACCATCGACGTGCCCGAAGAACACACCGGCGTGGTGATCGAAAAGCTTGGACCGCGCAAGGGCGAGATGACCAAGATGCACAATCACGGCTCAGGCCGCGTGCGCATGGAATTCCGCGTGCCCAGCCGCGGCATCATCGGCCTGCGTAGCGAAATGCTTACCGAAACGCGCGGCACCATCGTGATGAACGCGCTGTTCGACGGCTACATTCCCTACCAGGGTGAGATTCCGCAGCGCCCCACCGGCGCACTCATCTCCGACCGCCAGGGACTGACCACCACCTACTCGCTCAACGGCTTGCAGGAGCGCGGCATCCTCTTCCTCGGCGCTGGCGTGGACGTCTACGAGGGCATGATTGTCGGCGAGCATTCGCGCGACAATGACCTCGACGTCAACGTCGTCCGTGAAAAGAAGATGACCAACATGCGCGCCTCGAGCGCGGACGAGGCCATCCGCCTCGTGCCCTACAAAGCTCTCAATCTGGAGCAGGCCATCGAGTTCATCGCCGATGACGAACTCGTCGAGGTCACGCCCAAGTCGCTCCGCCTGCGCAAGAAGATCCTGCAGGCCAATCGCCGCCCCAAGCGCTGGGAAAAGGGCCAGCCCGAGTAGTTACGACACACAGGCATGCACGAAAGGGGGGGGATGACAACATTGTTGTCATCCCCCCTCTAATCTCGATCTGTCATTCAGAACGAGCGCAGCACTGGTAACACCGCAATCACGACACGCCCCTACCCCAGCCGTCGCTTCGCTTCCAGCACCCGCTGCAGCGCCTCGTCCGCGGTCGCACCCGTTGCCGAAAGATGCCCCATCTTGCGCCCCACACGCGCCGTGTGCTTCTCGTAGAGGTGCAGCTTCACGCCCTCCACCGCAAGCGCCGCCGCAAAGTCCGGCTCGCCCTCGCGGTTGAGCCACAAATCGCCCAGCAGATTCACAATCGCCGCCGGAGTAATGAGCGAAGTATCGCCCAGCGGCAGGTTGCACGTGGTCCGCACCAGCTGCTCAAACTGGCTTGTAACGCAGGCGCGCTCGCTCTGGTGATAGCTGTTGTGCGGCCGCGGCGCCAGCTCATTCACATACAGATTGCCGTCGCGTGTCACAAACATCTCCACGCACAGCAGTCCTTCAATGTTCATCTTGGAGATAATCGACTCGGCTAGCGCGTCGGCGCGTAGCTCCATCTCATGCGGAATCTCAGCCGGCAGCACGCTCCATGCCAGAATCTGATTTTCGTGGTGATTGCGCGCCGGCGGATAGCTGCACACCTCGCCCGCGGGCGAACGCGCGGCCATCACGCTGATCTCGCACTCCAGGTCGAGCGCCTGCTCGGCCACCGCAGGCCGCTCGCCGATCGACTTCCATGCTGCAGCAATCGATTCTTTGGTCGCCGGCTCATCAAAGCCGATGCGCGCCTGCCCGCGCCCGTCGTAGCCGCCGCGCCCTATTTTTAGAAACACACGCCCGCCCAGCGCCGGCACAGCCTCCTGCAACTCGGCCTCGCTTGTCACCACACGGAATGGTCCAACAGGAAATCCCTTCTCTGCGAGCCAAACTTTTTGCAGTGTTTTGTCCTGGATGATGCGTATCGGCTCAACGCCCGGCCGCAGAGGCGCGATCTCTGCCACACGGCTCAGCGCGTCCACTCCGATCTGCTCGATCTCCAGCGTCACCGCGTCGGCGCCCGTGGCCAGCCGCTGCGCTGCGTCCTCGTCGTCCCAGCGGCCGACAATGGTTTCGTCCACCACAAAGCTCGCCGGACACGCGGCCTCTGGGTCCATCACACGCACGCGATAGCCCATGGTGCGCGCGGCCATCGCCGTCATCCGTCCCAACTGCCCGCCGCCCAGAATGGCGATCAACCCGCCGGGCTGCACGATTGGACTCTCAAGGCGTTGCGTTGCGTCGCGGCTCAAGCAGGCAACTCCTGGTCCAGCACTTCCTGGGTACGCGCCGCGCGCCACTTGGCCAGCCGTTCGTAGAGCGCCGCATCCGTCGTTGCCAGCATCTCCGCCGCCAGCAGCGCCGCGTTGGCCGCGCCCGCCTTGCCCACTGCCAGCGTCCCCACCGGCACGCCCTTCGGCATCTGCACAATCGAAAGCAGCGCATCCAACCCGTTCAGCTGCGTAGCCGCCACAGGCACACCCAACACCGGAACCAGCGTTTTGGCCGCCAGCATCCCCGGCAAATGTGCCGCACCGCCCGCGCCGGCAACAATGGCGCGCAGTCCGCGCTCCCGCGCCGTCTCCGCATAGGCAAACAAGCGGTCCGGCGTGCGATGCGCACTCACAATCTTGGCTTCGTAAGGAATCTCCAGCGCGCGCAGCACTTCCACGGCAGCGGCCATCGTCTCATAGTCGCTTTTGCTGCCCATCACCACGCCCACCAGCGGCTTTTCGTTCATGCGCCGATTATACGAGGCGCTGCGCACGGCAATGGGTGCCCCATGTCTCGAATTTGAGACATGGGAGAGCACGATCGTTTCTCACCGCCGAAACCATGCCTCCACCGCCACTTCCATCACCGCCAGCACCACGCTGGCTGCCGCCAGAAAACCCTTCGCCCGCTGCCAATTCTGCTCGTGCCGCTCGATGCGCCGCTCCAGGTCCGCGATGCGCCCGCCGTTGCCGTCGCCCATCAACCCGGTCATCTGCGTTTTCAGCACACTCAGGTCGCTCAGCACCTGCGCTTCAAACTCGTCCATCATCCGCATCTCCGAACCCCATCCATGGATTCATCGCTTCACGAACCAAGCGGCAGGTTGAAGATCAGCGCCGCGGAAAATTCCGAGTAATTCGGCGGCGTCGCACCATCGTACATGCGCACGTAGTAGCGGTCACTCGCCGTCTGACGCGTAAACGTCATCGTTTGGGTTGAAGCGCGCATCACCAGGTCCGTATCCTCGCCGGGCTGAAAGCCTCCGTCACGGCTGCGAATCTCGAACCCGCCGCCCGTAGGGGCCGCCGTGCCCGTGTTGATTGTCACCGTGCTGCCGCTGAGCGCGGTCACCTCGAGCGCGCTCAGGTTGGCCGCATACGTCGGACTCACCGCAGCCGGCAGCCATGCATCGGTGGGAACTGAAGCGTTGGTCTTGATGGCAAGGTCGTCGGCCCAGTCGTTGGCAAACGTGATCGCATACTCAACTAAGTTCGGATAACTTGACATGTAACTGACTTTGACCGCACGAACCACCACCTGTGCATTCAAGTTCGCAGAGGGCACATTCAACGCGAGCGCATCGCCCGGCCAAACGTCCGTGCCAAAGCTGGTACGCGTTCCCTTGTAAGTGCCACTCCACAGCGCGCTCGTGCTGGCCGCAGTCTGCGCCATCACCAGCGCCGCGTTGCGGCAGTCCTGCGAACTGCGCGCAGCTGGCTGCATCACAGAGCCAATCCATGCAGAGACCGGCGGCAGCCCCGCCGCGGTCAGCGCCGCCTGGCTCGCCGCGTTCACAGCACGGCCCACTGCGCGGCCCACCGCGCGATACGTGACCCTGATCTGCTCACCCACCTGCAGCACAAAGCCCGTGTAGAACACCACCTTTCCCGCGCGCTCAATGTGGCATTCGCCGCCCTGCGCCGTCGCGCCCAGCCTCCGCGTCGCTGCCAACCCGCCTGCAGATGTCGACGTCACCCAACCGGACCCAAGATTCGTAAGGTTAAGCGCACGCATGCTACCTACCAGGTTCAGGCTGCTCGCCGCCACCACCCAGCAGGCATCCGGCAGCGCCGCAACAGATCCGTCGTAGAGAACCACCGGCATGCCGCCCACGCCGTCCACAAACTCCTGGATCTCGAACAGCACCGATGCGGGCGCCTGGTTCGTGTTGCCGCCCTCGGTCAACTCGCCGCTGTCACCCCACGAGCGATAAACAGGCAGCTCGCGTTCTGCTTCGCTCGAGTGCACACGAATGCGCAGCGCATACTGGTTGGCCGCATTGATGGTATACGACGCGCCCACCGCCACTCCTTCCACCAGCGGCTGCAGGCTCACCGTTCCTGTACCCGTGGCCGCCGTTGCGCGAAAACCCGCCGTGCATGCGTCCTGCGTCTCGAGGCCGACAAAGAAACCGGGCAACACACCTGAGCTGCCGTTGGCCAGTACTACACCGGTCGCCTCCAGCAGCAGTGT
This sequence comes from Acidobacteriaceae bacterium UBA1795, assembly GCA_002314435.1. Lineage (GTDB taxonomy): Bacteria > Acidobacteriota > Terriglobia > Terriglobales > Acidobacteriaceae > Telmatobacter. Next base: position 14,566 of record DCFV01000083.1, read on the forward strand.
GCCGCCCATCTCCACCTTACTCACCGAGCTCAGAATAGTCTCGCCGTCGTAGCCGTTTCCGCCGCTCATCACCAGCCCGCCTGCGCCCGGCGCCAGGTATCCTGCGGGATCGCCCCAGATCGCGTGGTTGAAGGTGCTCGCGTCAAACTGATCTTCGATGAGCGTGGACTGCGCCGCCGGCAGAAAGTAGGGCGTCTTCGAGAGATTGAATTCAGTCGTCACGCCATCGCCGAGAAAGTACTCGGTCACATACGCTGCGGGCTCATGTTCGCCGCATACCGTAATGTCGTTGGCCATTGCGCGCCGTCCGCTGCCCGTCAGCGAGAGATTCGCCAGGCTCAGACTGCCGTCCGTCTCGTTCAGCGCATGCACGGTGGCTGGGATATTGCTCAGCATCAGCGCATTGCTCAGTGCGCGATAGGCTGAACGCGCTTCGTTGGCAATCTGCCCCACTGCACGGCTCCACGTCGCTCCAGCCGAAATGCGCAAACTCGTTACGGCGGTTGACAGCGAGAGTCCCGTGGCCGAAGGCGCAGTCAGCCCCGTGCGCGTCACCATCGCCGTCACGGCCGCGGCCACCGTTGTTCCTGCAATGGTCGCTTCAGGAAGCGCGACCGCCTGGTTCAGCAGAAGTTCGTCGCTCACTGCTTCCAGCGCAATGCGATAGCGCGGCCCCTCAAGGCCCAAACCTGCGTACTCCGGCACTGGCGACATGGCGAGATAGCCCGTAAAGTACACCGTGCCATCGTCACCCGCCACCGTAATGGCCTGGCTGCGCAAAGGCGTGGCCAGGCCTCCGTTGGCCGGCAGGCTAAGCCACAGCTGGCATACCGAGGGCTCGTTCAGTTTGCGCTCGATCTTAAGCGACCGCTCCGCGTCGAGCGCCGCCGTGTAGTCCTGGCCGTGAATCGTAATCTTCATCGCGTCCCTCGCTGGCTCAGATCAGTGCGTTGGCCGCAGGCAGAAAGCTGCGATAGCACACCACGCGCTCGCCATCCAGCGGATCAGTCACCGGCAGCGCCAGAAACTGCCCCTTCAACGCCACGCGTTGGTGCGCACTCTTGTTCTTCGCATCCAGCGGGCTCATCGCCTCCGCCGCACCGGTCATTGCCTGCAGCCGCGGATAGTGGAAGAAGACACGCTCGCCCTGCGTACCTTCGAGCACAAACAACGCCGACCACTCCTGGTAGAACGTGCCGCCCTCGCGGTCCACGAACCCCGTCAGCGCCTGCACCTTAACACCTGCAGCCGGCGCACCGCCCGGCAATGGAGCCGCCAATGTCAGCGTCCCTCCGCTTACCGCCGAAACCAGAGCCACGTTGAACGTAACGCGTCGAATGTAGTCCACATCCGTCGGTGCCGTGCGCACATACGCGCCCGCTACCGGCGATCCCACATAGCCCGTCTGCGCCGCATAGTCCACGTCGCACGCAATCAGCGATCCCGCCTTCAAGTTCGCCGCATCGCCAGCGGTCAGCACAATCGACGACGCCGTAGATCCACTCTGCGGCACTACCGCCATCGCAGCCGGCGCGCCATCGGCTGCCACCGTCGCACCGCTTGCCGCGGCGAGCAGGTTCATGTGCTGTGCGCCCGTAGCCAGCGCCATCGTCAGCTTCGTCCAGTTCAAAAACTCGCAGCTGACTTCGGCCTCAAGCGTGGTGCGCACCTGTTCCAGCGGCGCTGCGGGAATGCCCGTAAGCAGCGGCGCAGACTTGCTCGTTGACTTGCGTGCAAAATTCTGGATCCATCCAAGATCGATCCATGGGCTGGGCGGTGCGCCCAGGTTAAACGCACCCTGCTCTGCAGGATCAAAGAGCACCGGAGACTGCGTCGCTCGGTTCACCGGCGCAAAGTACGCGCGCACGCGCCGCGCCACCGGCGCAGGAGCCGAAAACCAGCTTTGCGTCATTTACTCCCCCTGCTCCTGGTAGCTGTAAATCATCACTCTTACTGAGCGGCTCAGCCGGTCGCGCTGCGTCACCACAGGCGTAAACACTGGCTCATCCCAAAAGACCTTCGTCAGCATCGTTGCCGCTGGCTGTACGGTGTAATTCAGCTTCTGCGTCCCGAAAGGCTGCAGCAGTGCCAGGATCTCCGCATCCATCCGGCTCAGTAACCGACCGCGGTCCAGCCCGCCAAACGCCTGAGTGCCGCATGTCTGATACAAAATCTCGCACTCCTCGGCCGCCATCGCCGCGCTCAGTTCCTCGTCCGCGCCCAGCCCAAGCCAGCGCAGCACAAACACATCGCCCGGCAGCTGGCTGAACGGCGCCTCCGCCTCTTCCACCAGAATCCCCGGCCGCTCTGCGCCACGCAGCAGCACCGTGCGCGCCGGGTTCAGCGCCGCCAGCCGCGTGCGCAGCGCACCGTAAAATGAATCCTTCGCATTTTGCATGGAGCCACTCCAGTCGCAAGAGAAATGCTAGGTAAACAAGAACGCTGGGTGCCCCAGATCTCGCAGAGACCTGGGAAAGCGCGCTTACACCGCCTGCACACGCGCCTCGCGCAACAACAACCGATAGAGATACACCTGTCCGAACGCCTCATTCGAAGCGACAGACTCAATCAGGTAGTCCTGCCCAGCCACCGTCACCGCAAGCGTCATCGCAAACAGCGCCTTTGCCGACGCGAGATCCAGTGCGCTCAACTGCGCCGTTACGCTCGTAGCCGAAACCAACAGCTCCCACAACGTCGCGTCGCCTTCCTTCAATGGCGGGCGCAGCCGGCGCATCACCACCGGGCTCACCACCACGTCGGAAAAGCTCGTCGCCACAATGCCCATCTCGGCCTGGTTCGAGTCGGTGGTCGCGCCCGTCACGCGCAGCAGCGCCGTCGCTCCACCCACCGAGCGCAGCAGCGCGTCGGCCATCATCTGCGGCGCACTCACCGGGTTCCGCAGTGCCGTATCGCTCATCGCTCACCCCAGTCTGTTCGCCACATAGGGACGCAGCCATACCTGCACGGTCTGGTCCACCAGCGAACTGGAAAAGTACTGCATCTGCATCGTGTCGATCTTGGTCCGGCTCGCGTTCAGCGCCGGCGTAGCCTGCGCATTGCGCACAATCTGCGCGCACGCAGTCTTCACGTCGTCGCCAACCGTCGCCAGTCCCGCCGTATAGGTCGCCTTCACTTCGTTGAAGGGCAACCCAAACAGGTTCCAAGGCAACGTCAACTCACCCGTGTTCACGTCCAGGTCCACCGTTACCGGATCAATCGCGCTCCACTGCCCAGGCAGCGCAAATGACCACGCAATCTGCGCCAGAGAACCTTCCACCACCTCGCCCCGCCGTGGCCTGGCAAAGCGGCCCTCGAGCGACACCAGCGGCGACGCAGCAGTGCCCAGCGGCGCCAACGGCAAGTAACTCAACCGCACGGTTTGCGCTCCGCTCGTCAGCCGCAGCCGCTCCGTGTACTGCGTCACGTTCAGATCAGGCCTGCGACAATAGCTGTTGATCAGCGCCGTCGCCGCCGTGATCCAGTCCGCAGAAGTACCTTCCGGCAATCCGTAATTCGGATACTCCTCTGGCTCCAGATACGCCATCCCATTCCTCTCAAACAAGCACAGCGACAAGAGTCAGAGACCCATTCGCAGCGAAATACGAATCCGCGGACTGATCCCTGCCCCTTGCCCCCTGATCTCTGACCCCTGATCCCTGTCTTTACCGGTCGACCAGAACCTGGTAGTGCGCGTAGCTCGCGCCCTTCACCACCACGCCACCGAACTTCACTGCCACGTACTGCTGCGTCAGCGAACTGGGCATGCCGAGCTGGAAGATGCGCGGAGCAGGATCGCCGAGCCAGTGATACTCGATCAGGTCCTCCGTCACGATGTACGCCGGCAGCACTGCCGAGCCGGATCCCGGCGTGCCTGTGTAGCTCAGGCTCCAGTCAGGAATCAGCGGCAGATCGCCCGCCTGCGTCGACAGCATCTTCACGCGCAGCCCGCCGGTTATCTGATCAGAGTTCAGCACCACGTTGAACTCTGTCTTCATCTCGCGGTCGATCAGGTCCAGCAGCACCGGGTTGGCATAGATCGCCGTGGGCCGCACTTGGTAGCCGTTGTTGGCCACCATCTGCGCCACAGCCGACTTGATGCCGTCCACAATCGACGCCGAAGTGCCGATGGTTGTGGTCTGGCCCCCGGCGGCAATCTGTGCAATCGCACCCATGTACTGCGTCGTGGTCGGCGTGCTCAGACTGGTGTCATTGCCGTTCCACAACGCCACATCGTGCGCCAGCATCACGCCGCTCACCGTGTCCACCAGGTCCTTGGCCTGCAGATACGCGAACTGCTGTTGCTGGTTGCCCAGTTCCACGTCGAACAGGTTGTAGTTGATCTGCGAAACAATGGCCTTCAGCGGCACGCTGCGCTCCACGCGTGTCGGGCTCACCACGGCCGGCACAATGCTGCGCGGATTCACAAAGCCCGCCGTGCCCGGCGCAGGCAGCACCGTCTCCTCAAAGAAGCGCGAGGGATGACCGGTCGCCGGCACCTGCTTGATGCGTTGCCCGAACGGGCTCGAGCGACGGCAAATGTCGAAGATCTCGGTCTGATACAGCGGCACTTCCACCGCTCCCGGCCCAATGTAATCAGCTGCCGCGTGAATATCTGCAAAGGATGCGTTCATAGGCTCTTGCCCCCTCCATGGGGCTGCTTGCTGGCCACTGACCCTTCATCAGCCAGCTCCTGACTGTTGGTGGAAAATGGCAATGACTGGAGTGCCCCATCCTTGCGTAGCAAGGGTGGGAAAGCACGCTCTAAAGCAAAAGAATGTCCTGGCCTGCGGACCGTCGTTACGCGATGGCCCCGGCGCGCAGCAGCTGACTCTTCACTGCAATGCGCTGCTCCAGGCTCAGCCCGGCCAGCGCAGCATCCAGCGTGCGCACATCCACAGGCCCTTCCCCGATGCCATGCTTGGCCAGCATCTCGGTCGTGGACGCAGGCACCGTCTTGCGCAGCGGGTTCAGCAGTGCCGAAGCGCTCTCGGCCTTGACCTCCGCCAGCTCCCGCTCGGCCGCAGCCAGCTTCTCCGCAAGCTCCGCCTCGCGGCGGCTCTGATCCACGGTGGCCGAAATCTTCTCCACCTCTCCGCTCAGTGCAGCGCCGCGTTCCTCCAGCCAGTTGAGCGTGCGCTCCATCAAAGCCGTCGCAGCTTCCAGCCGCTCCGCTATCTCTCTCTCTCGGTCTTTCATGCTGTTCCTTTCGTGGGGTGAAATGAATCGCGCTCAAATGAAACGAGGCTCCGATACCCGGAACCTCTCTGGCGAACTCTATGATGTGCCGACTCGCTAACTCGCCATGCGAAAACTGGTCGCCCGGTAGGCCGCCTTCTCGCGCAGCAGGATCGCTGCACCAGTGAAGGTCACACGGTTCAGCTTCCAGATCTCCGCACGCATGTCTTCTACACGTGCGTCGGCCAGCTCATAACTCATGCCCAGCGCCTCGGGCTCATGCGCGCGGATCGCGTCCGTCACCTCCGGAAAATCCCGCGCATACAGATAACCGCGCACAACGATCCGGTTGCCGTCCAGATGCGCCTCGGTCAGAAGCCCTATCTTGCGCCGCGCATCATGACCATCCCAGCCTGGCCGGTAATCCACTGCCATGCCCAGCAGTGAGGGCAGCGCTTTCTCCGCCGCCGCCCGCGTGAGCATCACCCGATGTCCGCGCGCGCCCGACGGAGCCTTGTCGCTGGCTGCGTTCACCACCGTCAATACTCCCTCAAAGGCCACCCGGTTGGGATGACCCTCCACATGAGGGAACTTCACTGCCATAGCTTCCAATCGCATTGCGTCTCCGCTCACCTGTTGGCTCATTCGACTTACTCAGCCTGCGCCTCGCCGGACAACTGCGCCGTGCCGGATTTGGAAAGTGGCCCCAGCCCGCGCATCGCGCGCACTTCGTCCACGGTGTAAACACCCGCCTTCAGCAACTGCACCTGCACCGCCAGCTCCGTCTCCTCGTCGCGCGCGTTCAGATCGTTGAAGATGAACTCGAACTCGCGCCACCCGATGCATTTGGCAAACAGATCGCGCGTGATATGCCCGGCCAGCAGCTGCGCCAACGGCTGAATCGCACCACGGAAGGCCTCGTCAGCCAGCTCCGACGCCGTTGAGCGATTCACGTCACCCTCCAACCCCAGAAGCAACGGCGGCAACCCAAATGCGTTCGCCACCATGCGAATCAGAAACTGCTGCCACGCCAGGCGCAGATCGGCGTCCGTGCCCTGCGCAAAGCGCAGCACCTCGGGCTTCTGCTCAGTAGAGAGAAGCGGCACTCGCCCCGTGCCCTCAATCTCGTCCTGCCACCAGCGGATCAGCCGATCATGCTGCGCCGGCGTAGCCTCATTCAGCCACAGCGCATACTGCGCCACCGTATTGGCCGCCAGCTTGCCCGCAAACCTGTGGGCCGAAAGAAACTCATTCACTGTCTCAAAGGCCACTTCCAGCGGCCCCAACCCGAACGGCGTGAAACTCCGCGGGTTCATCCGGATATACATCAACTGGTCGTCGCGCAGTTCAATTGCGCTCGAATCCAGTTGTCCCGCCAAGGCCTGCGCATAGCGCGGCGAGTCCGCCTGCCCATCCCATTTCGGATTGAAACGGATCGACGCGCCGTCCACAGCCCAAAGTTGCGCGGGCTGCTCTGCATCCCCGGTCGCCTCCATCTCAATCGCACCAAATCCGCCCGTCAGCGCATCCTCAATCACCTGCTCGATCAGGGTGCGAAAGCTGTCAGAAGCATTCGGCTCTTCGAGTGTCCTCCGCAGCGCTTTGAGGCGGCCTGCAACCTCGACCGCATCGCTGGGCACTGCTCCGCGCCGCACCCGCACCTGCCAGTCCATCGCCGCAATGCGGTCCTTGATCACATTGATCGCACGCCGTACCACTGGCGTCTCGGCAAACCGCCGCAGATTCATCGGAGTCGGCTTCGGCAGCAGCCGCGCCGGAAACGCCACCGGGCTCAGAATCGACGGCAGGGCCAGGGTCTTGCGCTCCGGCTGCATCGCGCCAGCTTCCAGGCCAACTCTCCGTTCGCCACCGGTGGCCTGCCGCCACATCTCCCGCAAATGTTCCGCTACCTTCACGTGCACTCCCTTTCTCCGCAAACACAAAAGGCATGGCCCTGAACAGGACCATGCCTCTCGTTCTTCAGCGTGCAGCCGGTGGCTCTTCGCTACAAAATGTCTCGCAAGCGACTTACAAACTAATCCTACCGCAGCGCCGCATAATTCTATGCAAACCGCCGCGTGATTTCTTCCGTGCAATTAAGTATGTCGCAAGCAGCCAGTTAGCCTGACTTCCGTACCGGGCAATCGACTCGCG
>DCFV01000209.1:0-3895 GCA_002314435.1 Acidobacteriaceae bacterium UBA1795
GCTGCTGTCGAGCGAGGCAAACCAGTGGAAGCGGCTAGGGCCGATGCGGCCTCCCGCGCTGAGACCCCAGGATGTTTCCCGGTCAGCGGGTGTAAGCGCCTGCGCGGTGAATATGGGAACAGTGGTGGCGGTCGCAGGAGCGGTCTCTTGCGTCCATTGTGTGAACGGGTTTTGCGCACCCCACAAGCCCTGGCGCGCGAAAAGGAAAGCCTGCCCGTGCAACGCATCGCCGCCGCTCGCGGTTTCCACGCGGGCTCCGCTTCCTACGCCCCGGCCTCCGGACTGCTCGGTATTTCCAGTTGCGGCTTGCACCTCGCGCAAGACGGCATCACTGGAACCGGGTCCGATGAGCGAAGCACTGCGTTCCTGCTGATGCCCAGCTGAACCAGCGCCAAAAGCCAGACGGGTGCTCATGCCATCGACGGTCAACCAGGCAGGCAGCTTGCGTCCTTCGGGCGACGCGGTGTCGCTGCTGTCGTCGGGGGCCGCGCGTGGCGTGTCGAGTGCCACCGGTTCCCAGCTCCGCTCCGCCAGCGGCAGATCCTGAAGTTCGGCGGCGGTCAGCGTCACTGCCGGGGGCGCTCCAGGGACATCGCAACCTGCGCCCACCTGGGAGGCCAATGCCTCCAACGCAGAGGCCCGGAGCGCGGCTTGCCCTGAGAGTGCCGCGGCCCGTACCACCGCAGTGCCAACCGTTGCCAGTTCGACGCTCGACGGAGACGGCACAAGACGGATGGGTGCGCTCGGCTGCCCGGGCGCGGGGATCAGTTGGGCCTGCGGCAAAGTCGCAGACGAAATTTGGGCTTCACGCACCGAGATCGGGCCGGACTGGAGCGTATCCGACTCAAAATGCAGGGCTACCCGCACGTGCGCCTCGTGACCGGCGACAACCGCGATGCCATCTAGCCTGCTATGGCCCAGTTGCGGCGCCTCCGCCTCAAGAGAGTACTCTCCGGGGCCAAGTCCGCCGAAGCGATAGCTTCCATTCTTCGCGGTCGTAGTGCGGGCCTCGGCTCCGGTGGCCCGGTTACGCACGGTCACCGTGGCGCCATCCAGCGGGTGGGAGCGCAGGTCCGTCACGCGGCCGGCCAGCGACCCGGCTGACTGGGCAAGCGCAGCCGCACACGTGACTAGCACGAGCAGCAGCGCGCCGCGCGCCCACAAATTGATCGGAATGCGTTCCGCCATTGAGATCCGTAGGCGCAGACGCTGGGGGCAACCAAGGCTTCTCACGGCCCGCTCTGCGGCGGGTCCGGTTCACCGGGAGAGCGGGCACACTGGATGTGAAAGCCCGTTTTGGCTGCCGCATTTCCCGGGAAGAGAAGTTATCCAGAATTCTACCGCATTGAGTAAAGGTAATCAGCAGATTCTAAATCTGCCACGGGCCGCTGCAGAACCTCTTCAGAGCGACGGCAAGCGGAAGGTTCGGTACACTGGAAAGACGGCCCGATTAGTCTGGCGCGGTCTGTGGACCCGCCGACGCGACGACAGGCCGATGGAAAACGCATGTTTATCGATGAAGCAAAAATCCGCGTGAAGGCCGGCGACGGCGGCAATGGCTGCATGGCCTTCCGGCGCGAGAAGTTTGTGCCGCGCGGCGGCCCCTCGGGCGGCGACGGCGGACGCGGCGGCGACGTGATCATGGAAGCCTCGCAGCGGCACAACACGCTGATCCACTTCCGCTACAACCCGGAGCACAAGGCGCAGCGCGGCGAGCATGGCATGGGCTCCAACTGCACCGGCCAGGACGGCGACTCGATTGTATTGCAAGTGCCTGTGGGAACTGCGGTTTACGACCAGGAGACGGGCGAACTGGTGCACGACTTCCAGGAGCCGGACGAGCGGCTGGTGGTGGCCAAGGGCGGGCGCGGCGGACGCGGCAACCAGCACTTTGCCACCAGCACCCACCAGGCTCCGCGCGAGCATGAGCTGGGGCGGCCGGGCGAAGAGCGCCTGTATCGCCTCGAGCTGAAGCTGCTAGCCGATGTGGGTCTTGTGGGCTACCCAAACGCGGGCAAGTCCACGCTGATCTCGCGCATCTCCGCAGCGCGGCCCAAGATCGCCGACTATCCATTCACGACGCTCGAGCCGAACCTGGGCGTGGTGACGGTGGGCGAGGAGCCGGAGCAGCAGAGCTTTGTGGTGGCTGACGTTCCCGGGCTGATTGAGGGCGCGCACCTCGGCCAGGGGCTCGGCATGCAGTTTCTGCGGCACATTGAGCGCACGCGCGTGCTGGCGCACCTGGTGGACGTTTCGGACGCCTCGGGACGCGAGGATGCGGTCGAGGACTTCAAGATCATCAACAAGGAGTTGGGGAGCTTTGGCAATGGGCTCGACGAGAAGCCGATGATCGTGGTCGCGACCAAGATTGACGCGTCGAACCCGGAAAAGCTGAAGAAGCTGGCGGCACACGCCAAGCGACGCAAGCTGGAGTTTCATGCGATCTCGGCGGTGACTGGCGAGGGCGTGGATGAGCTGAAGTGGGCGCTTGCGCGGGCTGTACGGCCGGCCGAGAGATAGTTCGCGGTTCCTGATTTTGACGGATCTGCGCAAGGCGGGAAGCAATGCGCGGCCGTGCGCTGTGTCTTGAGATTCGGCATTCGACGCAGTGTATAGTGGGTCCTGTTTTCAGAAAGGACCAAGATGCACGTTCGAAATTTCTATTCCGGCTTTGTCATTTCTTTTGCAGTAGCTTTGGTCGCTCTTGGTGGCGCGGCGGTGGCACACGCGCAGGCATCTAGCGGTGTGGACTGGGCCAGCTTGCCCAAGCTTCCCGGCGGATGGACGCAGGTCAATGCGGACAAAGCTGCATTGCACATCAAAGATGGCACACTGCAGATCGTGCCCTCGGCGGGCACCAATCTCTTTCACGCTCCCGGTGGCGGTTTTGATTTGGTGAACGCGCCGATGGTGCTGTTCGCGCCGCAAGGAGACTTCACGCTCAAGGCCAGGATTTCAGCGCAACTGGTGGACACATACGACGTGGGTGCGCTGGTAGTCTACGGTGACGATTCGCACTGGGTAAAGCTTTGCTATGAGAACTCGCCGCGCCACGAGGCCACGGTCGTCTCAGTGGTGACGCGGGAGCGGTCGGACGACATCAACTCCGAGACCATCGCTTCACCGTTTGTTTACATGGCCATTGCGCGCCAGGGCAACGTGTTTACGCTGCACTTCTCGCGCGACGGGCAACAGTGGCGGCTGGTACGACACTTCGAGATGCCCTTCGGACCGGGCATGCGTGTGGGCTTTGCCGCACATAGCGATGCCCCCAACCACTTTTCGGCGACCTTCTCCGAAATCACGTATCGCGCAACGGCCCCCAAAGACATGCGGCAACTGCAAGTGGCAGAGGTGGCGGCGCAATAGGACTGCTCGCCTGTTCAAGGCCAGCTACGCAAGTCTTGAACAGGCATTGGAACGCGCGCGGCTCGTACAATAGAGTTTCCACCTCTTCGTGAGATGTGGTGAATACCTACCCCTGAAGGGCTGCACGAACATGTCAAACATCCTTGAACATCTCCCCGCCGGCGAGAAGGTCGGCATCGCCTTCTCTGGCGGTTTGGACACCAGCGCCGCGCTGCACTGGATGAAGCTGAAGGGCGCGCGCCCATACGCCTATACGGCCAACCTGGGCCAGCCCGACGAGAAGGACTACGACGAGATTCCGCGCAAGGCGATTGAATACGGCGCTGAGAAGGCGCGCTTGATCGACTGCCGCGCGCAGCTGGTGCGCGAAGGGATTGCCGCACTGCAGAGCGGAGCATTCCACATTACAACCGCAGGCGTGGCGTATTTCAACACCACGCCCATCGGTCGCGCCGTGACAGGCACCATGCTGGTGGCGGCGATGAAGGAAGACGACGTCAGCATCTGGGGCGACGGCAGCACCTTC
>DCFV01000209.1:4183-4630 GCA_002314435.1 Acidobacteriaceae bacterium UBA1795
GCTTCTACCGCTACGGCCTGCTGGTGAACCCTGAACTGCGGGTCTACAAGCCGTGGCTCGACGAGGCGTTCATCGACGAGTTGGGCGGCCGCGCAGAGATGTCGGCCTTCATGCAAAAGTCGGGCTTTGCCTACAAGATGTCGGCCGAGAAGGCCTACTCGACGGACTCGAACATTCTGGGCGCGACACACGAAGCCAAGGAGCTCGAACACCTGTCGAGCAGCATGCGCATCGTGGATCCGATCATGGGTGTCGCCTTCTGGCGCGACGACGTGCCCGTGAAAGCCGAAGAAGTCACCGTCCGCTTCCACGAAGGGCTGCCTGTGGCGCTGAACGGCATGGAGTTCACTGATCAGGTGGATTTGCTGCTTGAAGCAAACCGCATCGGCGGGCGGCACGGGCTGGGCATGAGCGACCAGATTGAGAACCGCATCATCGAGGCCAAGA
>DCFV01000209.1:4960-18293 GCA_002314435.1 Acidobacteriaceae bacterium UBA1795
ATCCACAACGAGGACACCATCGAGCAGTATCGCGAGAACGGCCGAAAGCTGGGCCGGTTGCTCTACCAGGGCCGCTGGTTCGACTCGCAGGCCATCATGCTGCGCGAGAGCGCGCAGCGCTGGGTGGCGCGCCCCATCACGGGCGAAGTGACGCTGGAACTGCGGCGCGGCAATGACTACTCGATTCTGAACACCGTATCGCCGAACCTGACCTTCAAGCCAGAGCGGCTGACGATGGAGAAAGGCGAGTCGACCTTCTCGCCGCGCGACCGCATCGGCCAGCTGACCATGCGCAACCTGGACATCACGGATACGCGCGAGAAGCTGATCACCTATGCGCAGACCGGTCTGCTGACACTGAGCACGGGCTCAACCATGCCGCAGCTGAGTAGCAACACGGACAAGAAGCAGCCCTAGACCATCGCGCGCTCTTTCACGGTCAGGTACTGGTTGAGGATGCTCGAAGTGAGCGCCTCGGGGTTCAGATCGAGAGTGAGCGCGCCCTGCTCGTGCAGCTGAGCGAGCAGCCGTTCGCGGCGGCCTTCCATCTCCTGCGCTGCCGCGGCGCGGAACATCTCCTCCACATTTTTGGGCCGTGCACCGGCAATCAACTCCACCTCCGGCTGCGCCATGGCGACGAACAGCAGGACATGACGGCGCAGCAGCTGCATTGCGCCGTCGATGACCTCAGGGCGCATGGCAGACTCGGCAAGATCCGTAACCCACAAAATCAGAGAGCGGCGCGGCTGCAGGTGATTGAGCGTGGCCGTGGCGCGCAAATGGTCGGCTTCGCTGGACTCGGCACGTACCTGTGCAAGGGCTTCAATCATCTGGCGCAGATGTGCGGCGCCGCGACCGGGCAGCAGGCGCTGCTGCGTTCCCTGCCCGTAGGCAAGCAGGCCCACGCGATCGCCGGAGAAGAGCGCCAACTGCGCAAGCGAAACGGCGGTCGTGCAAGCGAAGTCGAGCTTGGAGTGGACCCGCACGGCGGGTGCAGCGCCGGACAGCGCGGCGTTGCCCGGCGCTACTGCAGCCACGCGCGAGCGCATCAGCCGGCCGCAGTCGAGCACTATCCACACCGGCTGGCTGCGCTCGGTCTGATACTGGCGGGTAATGAGGCTGCCGCGGCGCGCAGTGGCGGTCCAGCAGATATCGCGCAGGTCATCGCCCTCGTGATATTCGCGCAGGCTCTCGAAGTCGCGGCCAAAACCTCGCTGGCGTGTCTGTCGCAGTTGCAGATCGATCTGGCGGCTGCGCGCGAGGAAGATCTTCTGCTCCTTGCCGGTGCGCAGCGCCGGGTAGACGCGCACGCGCTGGAGGAGCGGCGCGCAGGCCCAACGCTCCACCAGCCCCAGCGGCGAGCTGTAGCGAATGTAAACCGAGCCCGCATCCCAGTCGCCGCGCTCCTGCGGCTCAATGCGATAGCGAACGGCTGCGGGCACGCGCGGAAATGCCAGCACGCGGTGCGTGGTGGGTTCGGCCGTGAGTGCCGGGGGAAGATCGTCTTCGAGGCGGCAGTCGAGAATCACGGGGCCGCTGTTCTCGACGGTGAGTTCAATTTCAGTGACGCTGTCGAGTGCGGGCGCGTTGGTCCAGGAGCGGCCGAGCGTAAGCGCTGCGGGCGCGGGCAAACGCATACCATCGAGCACCGCGGCGAGCAACACGAGCGCATCCCACGCGAGCATGGCGTAGGCCAGTTCACCGCGCCAGAAGCCCGGCACCAGCCATGCGAAACCTGCGATCAGCAATGCGACAGACCGCGCGGTGAGGCCGAAGCTCCAGCGGCGCCGGCGCAGGCACGCTGCGCGCACCGCTCCGGGATGGAGAGAAGGAGCAATCATTGTCGCGGCACCGGCACTGCGGCAATGACGTCAGCAAGAACGCGGTCGGCGTCGAAGCCTTCGAGCTCAGCTTCAGGCTTGAGGATGAGGCGGTGACGCAGCACCGGAGGCACGGCGCGTTTCACATCGTCAGGCACAAGGTAGTCGCGCCCATCGAACGCGGCAGCAGCCTGCGCCACCAGCATCACCGAGAGAGCCGCGCGAGGGCTTGCGCCCAGCAGCAGCGTGGGCCACTCACGCGTGCGGCGGGCGAGAGCAAGAATATATCCATAGAGCTCGGGTTCGATGCGAATGGCGCGCACCTCTGCACACGCTGCGGTCAGCAATCCCTCAGAGATGGGCGTGATCGCAACGGATTCGAGCAACGCGCCGCCGCTAGCGTGGTGCCGCTGGAGAATCTCCAGTTCATCAGCCTCGCTTGGGTAGGCCACCCGAATCTTCATCAGGAATCGATCGAGCTGCGCTTCAGGGAGCGGATACGTGCCTTCGAAGTCGACTGGGTTCTGCGTGGCGAAGACAGTGAACCACGCAGGCAGAGGGCGGCGCTGCGCGTCAGTGGTCACCTGGCGCTCTTCCATGCACTCCAGCAGTGCGGCCTGGGTACGCGGCGGCATGCGATTGATCTCGTCCACCAGCAGCAGATCAGTAAAAACCGGCCCTGCGTGAAACGTGAACGCATCTGTGCCGGGGCGCAGGATGCTGGTGCCGAGAATGTCGGCGGGCATAAGGTCCGGCGTCGCCTGCACACGCTGAAAGCCGAGACCGAGGAGCCGACCGAGAGCCTTCACGGTGAGCGTCTTGGCGATGCCTGGCACGCCTTCCACCAGCGCATGACCCTGGCAGAGTACAGCCATCAGCACTTCTTCGATCAGTGCGCTCTGGCCGCTGATGACGCGACCCAGCTCTGTGCGTGCGTGGGCAATCAGTTGGCTTGTCGCTTGCAACCTCTGCGTCGATTCGTTCGGTTCCTGGCTCATGAAGCCCTTTCCTGCGGATGGATATGTTTGATCGGCTGCGCCGCGGGCTTCGCGGCTGCATCCAGTCTCTGCTGATGCGCGTGCAACGCCTGCACAAGCTTGAGTGCTGCCCGCGCTTCAATTGTCTCGCTCCACGCGGCCTCTTCGGCCGCAGCGAGATCGGCTTCGAGCACAGCATCGGCGTGCGGGAAACGGCGACGGATGGCGGCGGCAAGTTCGTAGGCGCCCATGGGCCCCGGCCTCAGTCCGCAAAGGCGCAGGCTATGGCGGCGAAAACGCTCGAGCGCTACGGCCACGGCTGTGGAGGCAGCGCCCGCGTTGCGGTACAGCGAGCCCAGCGCTTCAAGAAACTCGATGGGCGCGGCACGCGCAGGCAGCGGCAGATCGCGCAGCGGACCGCGGCGACGGCTGAAGCTGAAGACGATAACCAGACCCAGCAGCGGCAGACCAATGCACAGCAAGGTAAGCGACGGCCCGCCCGCGTAACTCCACGTGGAGCGAATGTCACCGTGAAGCGACTCGTCCCAGTAGAAGCGATGTCCCGCGCGCGGACCGAGCGAGTTCACTAGCAGATCAAGATCAGCGGCACGGGCCAACGAGCCGTTTTCGAGCGGCGTGGAACTGGCCCACCACACTACGTGTCCGCGGCCGTAGCCGTACTCAACCACTGCCGGTTGACCGGCGCAACTGTACTGTACGCGATGCGCGGGATTGCCGAGCTGCCAGCCTGCACCCGGGATCATCCAAACTTCGCCGCTCGCGGCCAGTGCGTCCAGCCCGTCAGGCTCCAGTTGGCAGGCGGCAAAGCTGAACTGCTTTGGCGCCTCCGGCTGGCCGCCGGGCAAGAGAAATCCGCCGCGCAGGCCAGTGGCCAGCACGCGGCCACCGTGCTCCACGATGACGCGCACGGCTTTCACGTCGTCCACCTCGCTCAGCATGGGCGCAGCAAAAATCACGACTGTGTCCGGGCCGGCAGTAGCGGCGAGTTCGCTGAGCGGCCGTTCCCAGCGCTCGATGGGGTATCCGGCGTTCAGCAACGTTTCGTAGGCCACACGCGCCCCATGCTGACCGGCAAGATAGGTCGAGGGCAGCGGGTTGTCGTTGTTGTTGTCGTTGGGCAGAAAGAAGCCGAGCAGCACGGCCAGCGTAATTGCAATGCCCACACTCCAAAGCAACAGGCGGCGGTCGCGTGCGTCGAGCGAGTTGAAGAAGGTCATCGCGCACCGCCTTCAGCATTGCCTTCAATCAGTTCGGTCGCCTGGGCCTCGGCACGGCGATAGTCGCTTTCAGCAGCATCGCGACCGCCGTACCAGATGCGCTCGAAGCCGCCCGTAAGCGCAGCGAGATTGGCTTTGCGCGGATCTTCAGCGGCTACCAGCGCCAGGTACTCGCGCGGAGTACGGGCGCGATCGGCGGGCCACAGGCGCCGCGACTCCAGGCGCGAGATGGCGGCCCAGTAGACGAAGTGCACGGCCTCGCGCCATTGGCCCCGAGCGGCGGCGCGACGCGCGTCCTCCAGCCAAAGCTGCCAGTTGCGCGCAGAAGCAGCGCCGGACGCGAGACCACGCTCCTCCGGTACCAGCCGCACGCGCCAGCGGCGTTCCAACTGCAGCAACGCCCACACCAGGGCAATGCATACCGCCAGCACGAAGCCCCAGACGAGCGCGCGCCCCACCCATGCAGCGTGGGCCTGCAGCCCGCCCATACTGGCAAACAGCCGGTTCAGCCAGTTTCCGAGCTTCTCAAGCAGCGAATCCTTGGGCGTGGCCTGCTTCAGGCCGCGGAAATCCTTTCCGGCCAGAATCTGCTGCATCGTCGCGCGTTCCTGCGCATGCGAAGGCGCGGTGGTTACAGGGTCACTGGCTTGGGCGAGATCCGCTGTGAGGCGCTTCTCTGCTGCCTCCAGTAACTGGCTGGTGGTGGGTTCAGGCGCGCGCGTGCCGGCGGGCTCGGCGTCTTTCTCCCTACCGGTTGAGGTCGCTGCCTTGTCGGTCAGCTGCGCCTGCAAGAGCAGCACTCGCAGCCAGCCATAGCGCACAGTGCGTCGTCCGGCTCCGAGAGGAATGCGGTCGTCGGGGCCGACAAGAATCGGATCGCAGGTCTTTGTGTCACGCGCTTTCGCGCAGGATTCCACCACGGGCATAAGGGCCGTGAGGTGCTGGCGGTAGTCGTCGATCGAGGCGTCGCGAATTGAGCTGGCCGGCGGCGCGGGTTGCGTCTGCGGCACAGGGGAGGCCGCATGAGCGACGCAAGCCGCCATGGCTCCCAGCACCGAGGCCGCAGCGCGTGTCTTCCAACCGACGATGTTTCCTGAGCCGCCTATGCGCTGATGATAGCCGACATTCATGCCGGGTTTCCGGTGCGCGGCAGCTCCGACGGCGGAGTTGCGGGCGGCGACGGGGGCAACCACGGCGCGGCTTGTGGCGCGGATGGTAGCACCGGAACCATGCCTGCCTGATGCATCATCCACTCGATGTCGAAGCCCTCGGTACGGATGCGCTGATCGAAGTAGAACAGTGTAAGAGCGATGCCAAAGACCGGCCGAACCACGGCCTGCAGTGCGATGGAGAGCCCATACCAGGCGAAGAGAAAGATGCGGCTCACGAGTTCGGCGTGTTGTGGCGCGTTGGCCCCCGGAATGAGCGCTAAGACGACGGCCACTGGAGCCATGGCGCCAATCATCAGCAGCCAGCTAAGCGCCGTGCCCAGCAGAAAGAGGAGAAGAATGCGGCCGCGGGTGGGTTTGCTCAGCACATTGCTGCGCTTAATCGCGGCCCACGGACCAAGTTCCTCAACCACGCTGGCCGGATAGACCAGCGTGAGGCGCAACAGCATCCACACGGCAAACGCACTCAACAAGAGAACCAGCGCGAAGAGACCAAATCCTGCGAACGCGGCCAGAGCATTGCCTGCGCCCGCGCGACCGCCAAGTGCGGCCACGACTCCCAACAGAGTCGACACGCCGAAGAACACGATGAGCGGCCCGACCACCACGATCAGGGCCAGAAGCACGTAGAGGCCCACGTAGCGCCACCCATGGTTCCAGGCGCGACGATAGGCCGCGCGAATCGTAAACGATTCGCCAAGAACGTCTCCTGCAGCGGCCTGACTCATTGCCGCCCAGCCCAGCGCGGTGCAGCCAAGCCAGATGGGAAACGCCACCAGGCTCCAGCAGGAGCAGCAAGAGCACGGCGATAATCGTCTGTGTGCCCTGGGGCGCCGCGTTCGGTGCGCTGGTACCGGCCCACATCAACAGCACGAATCCCAGCCCTGCAAAGGCCAGCAGCGTTGCTGCAGGCACCACACCTATTCCGAGATAGACAAGAAACCGGGCACGATACATATGCGCCGTTCGGTCGAGGATCTCACCAAGGGTCAGCGGGCGTAGGGTCTCACTCATTCGCGCTCTCCGGCGCAGGATCGGCCAGAGGCGCATCCTCGGCCGGAGGAATCGGCGGCTCGGGCGCGCCGAGACCAGCTGCATCCATCATCCACTCGATATCGAATCCCTCCTTGCGCACCCGCTGATCGTAATAGAACAGAGTAAAGCCGGTGGCGTAAATGGGTCCGACAAACGTGTTGGTAAAGAAAGCTACTACCTGCTGCAGAACGCGGGTGGCGGTGGCGATCTGGCCATGGTGTTTGAAGATCGAGATCATGAAGAACATTTGCGTGATCATGACCAGGCCGGCGTCGATGGCCACCACCAGCAGCCCGAGCAGAAAGATGCGGCCGCGGGCTCCTTTGCTGAGTTCGATGCTGCGGCGGATGGCAACGCGCGCCTTGAGGTCCTCCACCACGCAGGCAGGAACCGCCAGCGCGTAGCGCAGCGCCATGAGGACAGCGTAGACCAGGGCTGCCAGCAGGAGCACGAGAAAAACCAGCGTGACGCTTACAAAGAGCAACATCTTCTGTGGGTCAGCGGACCCGCCGGACTGCATGAGCCCCTGCGGCTTGATGTAAAGCAGAAAGAATGCCACGTAGCCGGCATACAGCAGCACAAACGGCACCCACACCACGACGGTGGTGATGGTCATGAGCCAAAGCAGACGGCCGAGGCGGGGGAGGATGCTTATGTAGGCGCCGCGAATGGATGCAGGCTTGCCCAGGTGAAGCCAGGCGACGGCGCGGTTGTTGGCTGCCACGGCCAATCCGCCGGCCACAATGACCACTGGCCACATGACTAGCACACCAGCCACCGAGGCCCACACCAGTTGGCCCGTCCTCTGATGCGCCTGCATCCATACCTGTACGCCGATCTGAATGAGGCTCATGGCAAGCAAAGCCCCAGCGTAGACCGAAGCAATGCCCGAGAGAAGGAGAAAGTGGGCGCGATACAGCTGGGCAGTGCGATCGAGAATCTCGCCAAGCGTAAGAGGGCGCAGTGTCGGTTCCATGCGAGGAGTCCTTCGCGGGCCATCTCCCTGTGAGCCAGGGCGCCGCCCACAGGCAGATTGAGCGCAGAACAGGTGCAGCCGCTTGCCGGGATACTAGCACAGAGATAACTCCGCTGCTGTTCCAAGCTGGGAATAATAACTTTTTGCAAGTACCTATTAACATGTAACTTCAACCTAAGTTTGGGGGTAAACTAAGTTTCTCCGCCATGCGTAGCTCCAGTGTTCCTATCAACGAGCTTGCCGAAGCCTGTTCCCGCTCCGCGGATGCCGCCGAGTGGGAAGAGTTTCTGGAGCGCTGCGCCCCCGTGGCAGCGCTGGTGGCAAGCCGGGTAGCTCGCCTGTGGACCGGAGCTGCGCCCCCCGCCGTAGTGGATGATCTCGTGCAGGATGCCTTCCTGAAGCTTTGCGAGCAGGAACGGCGAATTCTGCGCGAGTTCCAGCCCCACAATGAGGACTCCTTTCTCGGGCTCTTGCGGGTAGTCACGGCATCTGTAGCCAACGATTACTTCCGCCGCATGTACTCCGAAAAGCGAGGCGGCAAAGTCGTAACTCTGGCTCTTGACTCCGAAGTTCCCGCCTCGGCCGGGCGCGTACAAAGCGCCCAACGCATGGTGCTGTTTTCGGAGTTCGACCGCATCCTTCGTTCGGCCACCGGCGCCACAGCCGAGCGAGATCGGACCGTTTTCTGGCTTTACTACTTGCAGGGTTTGACCGCCGAAGAGATTGCCGCCCTGCCGGGGTTGGAGCTGACAGCCAAGGGCGTGGAAAGCGCTCTGCGAAGGATGGCTGCCTGGCTACGCAACGAGATTGCGCCACGGACACCGGCCGAACGCCACGAACCGGCCGGCGAGACGAGTTAAAAGGGAATGAGGGAAGGAATAGGGATCTCTTTTCCGGTTAGCTATGCAGAGCAATGAAGGATGAAGTAAACGCGAACACCCCGCCCATGCCGTCTCCGGATCCTTCCGGAGACCCGCTGGCGCGCGCGCTCGAGGCGATGGCTGCTCAGGCACCGTTCCGCGCCGCAGGCGAATGTGCAGCAGAGCCTCCGTTGCCGGAGGCTGGGCCGTGTCCGGAGATTGGCGCATGGCTGCGGCTGGCCCGCGAAGAAGCCTCGCCCGAAGAACAAAGCGCCCTGCTTACTCACGCAGCACTGTGCACTGCCTGCCTGAGCCGGATGCGTGAGTGCCGGGCTATCATCTCCGGCGACTATTCTGCCGAGCAGATTCGCGAATTCAAACATCTGTCCGCGGCAACACCCGCATGGCGTCACCGCTTTGCACGGAAGCTGGCGAGGACGCCGCGCCGTTCGGTGCGTCTGCAATGGCTGCTCTGCTCCGGCGGCGCAGTTGTGGCCGCGCTGCTGGTACTGGCGGCGGTGCTGGGTTGGCGGCATGCCAATTCGCCCGAGCACTTGCTGGCCGCGGCCTATACCGAGGCACGCCCCTTCGATCTGCGCATCCCCGGCGGAGGCTTTGCTCCAGTGAAGACACCCAACCACGTGCGCAGTGAGGGGACCGACACGGAGTCCGCCCAGTTGCTCACCGCTCGCGCACGCATCGAACGCGAGCTGAAACAGACACCGACCAACATCTACTGGCTCCAGATGGAAGCCCGCGCCCAGTTGCTCGAACAGCGCTTCGACGTGGCCATCGACACCCTGGACCGGCTACTGGCTTCAGGGCCGGTAACGGCCAGTTTGCTGGCTGACGACGGCATGGCCTACTTTTTGCGCGGAGCGGCAACAGGCAACGAAAACGACCGCGCCACGGCGCTCGACACCCTGCACCGCGCCGATGTGCTTGCCCCAAGCGACCCGGTAGTCTTGTTCAATGAGGCCGTTGTCATGGAGGATCGCGGCCAGGTAGTCAGCGCTGTCGACACCTGGAACCGCTTCCTGCGCTACGAGCGCGATTCCGCGTGGCAGGCGGAGGGTCGCCGCCGCTTAAGTGCGCTCCAAGAGAGGCTGAACCGGCTGAAGTCCCACCGAGGCCGCATGGAACAGCACCTGGCCACGCCGGAGGCCATGCGCGCGCAGGCCGGCTACACCGCCACCCTGGCCTCGATCGACGAGGCGTTGTCGAGCATCTTTCTGCTGCCGCTGCTCGGCAACCTGCCATGGCCTGCAGTAGTTGCGTCAGATGGCCCCATCGGCGTGCACTTTGCTCTGGCAGAAACACCATCCTTGCTGCTCGAACACATGCCAGGAGCGTTGACGCAACATGCTGCGGGAAGAACGCTTCTGGCCATTGGCGTATCCACGGGTGCGGGCAGCGAAGAGCAGTTGCCGGGAGCTTTGGAAGAGGCTCCGCTGGTAGCCCGCACTTCTCCGCATGCCATGCCTTCTGCTTGCCGGGCAGGCCACGGTGCCGCGGGTGGCAGCACGCCCTTCCTCTGCCGGCATCATCCATTTCGCCGTCCATGCCACACAGGTGGACGGAGAAACCCGCCTGCTGGAAACAGAGACCGCAAGCCCCATCTCGACCACGACCTGCTTCTCCACCACCAGCCGAGCGCCGCACGGCTGGTGGTCTTCTCCGCCTGCTCCATGGGCAGGCAAGAACCCGGCTGTAATTACGGAATGGGCGACATCGTCGAAACGCTTGCTTCCCTCGGGGCTCCGCAAGTGGTGGCCACCCGCTAGCAGATCGACTCCGCCTCTGCGGTGCCCATGATGACTGTCTTTTATTGCGGCCTTGCCAGCGGGGAGAGCGTTCCCCTGGCCCTGAGCGCGGCCCTGCAATCCCTGCTGCGCGATCTGCTATACCAGCACCCTTACACTACTGGGCCGCCTACTATGCCTCCGGCACAGGGCCGGCCGATGTGGGCAGGGTCTTCCATCGCACAAATCCGTGGTGCTGTCGCTGAATTCCCGCTCGAAGTGGATTCCGACGGGCCCAGGCGGTCGCGGCCAAAGTCGCAATAAGCAGCATCGAATGCACGGACGTACATGTGCCCGACGTTGGCATTGTTGGCACACGGCGGTGCCGGCTCGCATCTCCCGATCGAGGAAGCCGCTAGAATACTCCGCATGACGAACACGGATGCGCAGATCGCTGGCAACTTCCTCGAACATTCGCGCAAGAAGCTTCTGGGCGAGTATTGGCCGCGGCTGAAAAGCCCGTGGAACCGCTCTCTGTCGAACAGGTGTGGTGGCGGCCCAACCCGGCCTGCAACAGCATCGGCAACCTGATTCTGCACTTGGAAGGTAATGTGGGGCAGTGGCTGGTGACTTCGTTCAACGGTCTGCGCGACGAACGCAACCGGCCAGTGGAATTCAAAGAGCGGCGGCTGTTGCTGGTGCGAGACCTGCTGGGCAGGCTGGAAACGACAATGGAGCAGGCAGGAGAGACACTGGCGCATCTCAAACCCGATCATCTGACCCGCGTCTATGAGATCCAGGGATATACGGTCACCGGACTCGACGCGATCTACCAGGCGGTGGATCATTTCGCGATGCACTACGGCCAGATTGTGTATATCGTGAAAGCGCTCACCGCTGCTGATCTCGGCTTTTACCGCGAGCTGACCCAGACGGGCCGCGCCTCGTAGCAAACGCACCAGAGCCGCTTATATCCGGTCAGGCCTCTGCGTCAATCCAGGTGCTGGACCTGCGTTCCGTCGGCCAGCTTGATCTGGAACTGGCCGTCCGTGAGCGGCGGATCGGGGTTTTGCACCACTCGCTCCACGGTGAGCACCACCTGGAGCCCCTCGAGGGGTCGCTTGATGGTGACCACGGACGGATACTTCGCACCGCCAAAGTCCTGATAACGCGTGTAGGACACCTGGGTTTCCAGGTTGCCTTTGCTGTCGTAAAGATCTTGCTGGTAGGGCAGCAGGTCGTCGCGATGGAAAGTGACGACGCGCACGGGAATATCGTTACGGCTGCCCGGATTGTGGCGGGTAATACTCAGCACGTACTCGGGAACGATGTAGAGGTGCTTCTTCTGCGCGTCTTCAATTGTCTCGGTGTCGGCAGTAACCGAGTAGAAGTCGTCCGGCTCGAGGCCGCGCACCATCATCGCGTCAAAGAAGAAGCCGGGGCGCAGGTTCTCCAGCTGATTGGCCGACTTCTTCTCAAGCTGGTTGGATCCCTCGATGGCCTTGCTCTTGGATGGGATTGAAAGCGTGAAGCGCTCGCCGTCGCTGGCCAGCTCGAACACGCGCACACCAAAATACTGGGCCACCACGCGCAACATCTGCGGCTTGCGCAGCAGGATGAATCCGCGACAGGAGGGGAAATCTTTTTCCACGCCTTCTTTGGTCTTGAGCTCGGTGGCCTTCATCTCCACGGTTGCCGTCAGGGCGTTCATGCCGGCCCAGCGCTTGTTGAGTTGCTCCACCAGCGCATCGGCACCCACGGTGTACGTTACCAGGGGCTGACGGGGCACAGGGAGCTTGCGCGTGGTGGGAAACAGCGAGCAGCCGGACAGCAGCACGACGGGCAAGGCCAGCGCGGCGGCTGCGCAGCGCGAGAAACCCGTCATTGCACACCCGCCTTCTTGACTGCCTGCCGGTAGCCGGCAACGTTTCGGTTGTGCTCTTCGAGCGTCTCAGCAAACAGAGAGTGCCCCTGTGGGTTCTGACCCGCGGCCACAAAATAGAGATAGCCGGTCTGCGCCGGGTCCATGGCCGCGCGCAGCGAGTGGATGCCGGGGTTGGCTACAGGGCCGGGCGGCAGTCCAGTGTGAAGGTAGGTGTTGTAAGGAGTGTCGCGCTTCAGGTCGCTCTGGTAGATCGTGCCGCGCCAGAGCCGCTCCATCTCGAGACCGTAGATCACGGAGGGGTCGGTCATCAGCGGCATCTTCTTCGCGAGGCGGTTTTCAAACACGCTGGCCACTAGCGGACGCTCTGCATCCACCGCGGTCTCCCGCTCCACCAGAGAAGCCAACGTCACCACTGCGTGCACATTCTCCTTCAGGCCGATCTGCCCGGCAGCCTGCCGGAAGCGGCGGACCATGGCTGCTGCAATCTGCGCGGATGTGTCCTTGCGCGGAAAGTGATACGTATCCGGAAACAGATAACCCTCCAGGGTTTTCGCCGCCGGATCGAAGTCGGCGACCAGGCTTGTATCCCGCGTCGCCTCGCTGAGAAACTCCTGCCGCGTTCCAAATCCCGCCTGCTCCAGGCGCGCAGCAATATCGAACATATTCGCGCCCTCGGGCACGACCACCGTCCTGGTGTAAACATCTCCCCGCTGAATGTGCGAGTAGACCTCGAGTACCGTTACCGGATGATCGAAGCGATACTCGCCGGCGCGCAGCGTTCCGTGCTTCCAGGTCCGCACCAGGTCAAACGCAAACCGGGTGCGCACCACGCCTGCTGCTTCCAGCAGTCGCCCGATGCGTGCAGCCGATGCCCCCGCAGGTACATCAACAAAGGTCTCAGTTTCAGGGCCAAAAGGGGTGTATACCAGCCACATCGCACCACCGGCTACTGCCAGAAATACGAGAAACAGGACCAGCAGGGTTCCCGCGGCGCCTGAGCCTTTCTTCTTTCTTCTGGTCGGTCTCCGGCGTGCCATTCGTCCTGCAAAATCCTTCCGGCGCAAAAAGCCGGCGCCGATCCCAAGATCCGCGCCCCGCTGCGCATGAGCTTCTATGATTTGACGCGACTTACGTCCGTCTGGATTCTTACTTAAATCATTGTATCGGGTGTTCTTTCACAGCGAGCTTCGCCTGTCCCGGCGCAGGGGCAGTAAGCTGGAGTCGAAGAGCTCCATGACCGAACCGCAAAGCCCAGCCCGCTATCTGGCCCTCGACGTGGGATCGAAGCGTATCGGTGTAGCCGTCTCTGATGAGCTGGGCCTGACGGCACAGCCTGTGCTGACGTTGGAGCGCCGTCGCAGCACTCGCGAGGACTTGCGCTCACTGGGGAGGCTCGCGCGGCGCTTTGGCGTTGCCGGGATTGTGGTTGGCAATCCGCTGCATCTGTCTGGCGATGCCAGCCCGCGCTCGGCGCGCACCCAGGCTTTCGCAGCCGAGCTGGGCGAGTTGACAGGGCTGCCTATTCATCTTTGGGACGAGCGGCTCACCACGCGCGAGGCCCACCAGATGCTCTACGAAGCCGGCCATGCGCGCCAGGAGCACCGTGCCGTAGTGGACCAGGTCGCCGCCAC
>DCFV01000206.1:0-49230 GCA_002314435.1 Acidobacteriaceae bacterium UBA1795
ACCTTCTGGATTGTGTGCGTCACGCCACAGGCAGATGGTCTGGACAAGGTCAATGAGGCAATCAGGGATTCCATGAAGGCCAATCCGCTGGCCAGCCCGGTATTCGGGTCCATGGTGGAGTCCGGCGCTCATCGCGATGAACTGCTGCTGGGAGAAGGCACCTACAAGTGACTTCCTGACGCCGGGTTCTTACGATCCGCAGGTAACCTACCCTTCGCACTCGCAGGCATTGGAGTGCCCCACCCCGGCGTTGCAATAGTGGAAGGCACGGTCAACGGGCGCAAAGAGTCCACCTTTTTGCGCCCGTTCTACCTTGATTAAGATTCCGCTTCTCGAAAACAAAACTAGCGCTCCCGCGACACCGGAAACCTCACTCTCAGAGACTTACTGTGCGGCTTGGTGAATCGCCAGCAGCTTCTCTAGAAGCGGCTTCAAGACCTTCAGATCCAGCGCATTCGCCCCGTCCGACTTGGCATTCTTCGGGTCGTCGTGCACTTCCAGGAACAGCCCGTCCACGCCCGCAGCCACCGCCGCCTTCGCCAGCAGCGGAATAAACTCCGGCTGCCCGCCGCTAACTCCATTCGCAGCAGATGGTTGCTGCACGGAGTGCGTGCCGTCAAACACCACCGGAGCCATCCGCCGCATCACCGGCAGCGACCGGAAATCCACCACCAAGGTGTTGTAGCCAAAGCTCGCGCCGCGCTCCGTCAGGAACACCCGCTCGTTGCCCGTAGATCGCACCTTTTCAACAGGATGCGTCATGTCCCACGGCGCCACAAACTGGCCCTTTTTGATATTGACCGCGCGCCCCGTCTTGCCCGCAGCCACCAGCAGATCCGTCTGCCGGCAAAGAAACGCGGGAATCTGCAACACATCCACAGCCTCAGCCGCAATCTCGCAATGTCCGGGTTCGTGCACATCCGTCAGCACAGGCAGCCCCGTATCCTTGGCCAACCGGCCCAGGATCTTGGTGCCCTCCGCCAGGCCCGGCCCACGGAAGCTCTTCACGCTGGTACGGTTGGCCTTGTCGTAGCTGGCTTTGAAAATGTAAGGGACGCCCAGGTCGCTGGTAATGCGCTGAATGGCATCAGCCATCCGCCGCACATGCGCCTCAGACTCAATCACGCAGGGACCTGCGATCAGGAATAGTTGCCCTGCACCCACGTGCACCGGGCCGATTTCAAAAGAGGAACTCACGGGTGAGATTCTATCGTGCTGGAGGGGCTTGCGGCGGCGGGCCTGTCGCCGCGCCGCCGCCCTTCCCCGTTTGTTGCTAAACCAATACGCGATGCTCTGAGCGCAGGCGCGACCACTCCCAGAGTGCCCGCTCCAGCGCGTGCAGCGACGTAGGGCCAGGCAGGTCGCCCTGCGGCTTCACCAGTCCCTTTTCCGCCAGGCGGCGACAGAAGGCCACGTACTCGGCGTAGAACTCCACATCATGTCGCTCGTGCCCAAGTGCCTCCAACGTCCTGAAATCCAGCACGTTATAGCACTCCGGCGCAATCGCCGCCAAAATGGCCGAAGCTATCGGTAGGTCTACACCGCGCAGTTCCATCAGCGCCTCCACCGCCTTGCGGGTGGAGCAGTCCGGCGCAGCCGCCACCGTGAGCACCTGCCGGATCTTGGCCTCGCTGTTCGCGATCAGATAGTGCACCACGCGCTCGGACTTCCACCGGACGATGGCTTCCAGGTTGGCCAGCGAATACTCGCCGCCCCGAATTGCCGCCCCGGCTTCGAACGCCGCCTCTTCGAGCTCATGCTCGTGTTCGCCGGCCTTCTGCCAGCCCTGTTCCGCCAACTGCTGCAGCTCCGATTCCGAGGGTTGAAGTTCAAAATGAGCCATGAGGAATTCCTCCCTTACGAAAAACTCAGTCACCATAGGCCCGGAAAAATTAGGTTGTCAATACCAGAAGTTGCTAGCGGAATCTCCGCTCCAAAGGGTGCCAAACAGAAACGCGCCTCTTGGGAGAGGCGCGTTCGTTGTCTGTCTTGTACGCAACAGCTTGCGCTGATTGCAGAGCTGTGTCTTATGAGTGCACGGCTTCGGTGCTTGTCACTGCCGCCTTTCGCTCCTGCCGATTCTTGTAGCTGGCCGCAATAAACTCGCGGAACAACGGATGCGGCTCGAGCGGCTTCGACTTGAACTCGGGGTGGAACTGGCATCCGAGGAAGTACGGGTGGTCGGGGATCTCCACGATCTCCACATAGGTCGAGTCCGGCGTAGTGCCGGTAATCTGCAAGCCGCCGCCGGTCAGCAGGGCTTCATACTCGCGGTTGAACTCGTAGCGGTGGCGATGACGCTCGCTGATCTCCGCCGTGCCGTAAGCCTTATAGGCCAGCGAACCCTCCTGCAGCACGCAGGCCCACGCGCCCAGGCGCATGGTGCCGCCCATCTCTTCCACGCCCAGCAGCTCGCGCAGCTTGTAGATGATGCGATGCTGGCTCGCCTGGTCGAACTCGCTCGAATTCGCATCTTTCAGACCGCACACGTTGCGCGCAAACTCAATGCACGCGGTCTGCATGCCCAGGCAGATGCCGAAGTACGGGACCCGCTTTTCGCGCGCGTACCGGATAGCGTTGAGCATACCCTCGATGCCGCGCTTGCCAAAGCCGCCCGGCACGAGGATGCCATCGAAGCCTTCCAGCTGCTGCTCGTAGCTGCGGTCGTCGGGCGTTTTCGACTCCAGCCCTTCGGCCTCGATCCAGGTCACCTTCAGCTTCAGCCGCTTGTCCAGGGCGCCGTGGGTCAGCGCCTCCTTCAGCGACTTGTAGCTGTCCTCGTACTCTACATACTTGCCGACAATAGCGATGGAAACCTCGTCCACCGGGTTGTAGCAGCGGTCGACCAGATCCTTCCACTTGCTCAGGTCGGCCTCCGGCGCTTCCTTGTGCAGATACTTCAGGATCAGCGAATCCACACCTTCCTGCGCAAAGCCAAGCGGCACTTCATAGATCGACGGAACAGTGCGCGCGCCAATCACGGCGCGCTCTTCCACGTTGCAGAAGGCGGCGATCTTCTGCTTGATATCGCGGCTCAGCGGACGGTCGGACCGGCACATCAGCACGTCAGCCTGGATGCCGATGCCGAGCAGTTCCTTCACCGAGTGCTGCGTGGGCTTGGTCTTCAGCTCCTGCGCTGCGGCGATCCACGGCACCAGCGTCAGATGCACGAACACGGTGTTTTCCCGGCCCAACTCCTGGCGCATCTGGCGGATCGCCTCAAGGAACGGCAACGACTCGATATCGCCGACGGTGCCACCGATCTCAACGATCGTTACGTCTGCGCCGTTCGACGCCACCTTGCGCATGGCGTTCTTGATCTCGTTGGTCACGTGCGGAATCACCTGGACTGTTTTACCCAGGTAGTCGCCGCGCCGTTCCTTCAGGATGATCTGCTCGTAGATCCGGCCAGTGGTCAGGTTGTTGTCTCGCGAGAGCGGCGCATGCGTAAAGCGCTCGTAGTGGCCCAGGTCGAGGTCGGTCTCCGCGCCGTCGTCGGTCACAAACACCTCGCCATGCTGGAAGGGCGACATGGTTCCCGGATCGACGTTGAGATAGGGATCAAACTTCATCATGTTGACGCGCAGGCCACGGCTCTCCAGTAGGCAGCCGATAGACGCCGCCGCGAGACCCTTGCCTAAACTGGACACAACTCCGCCCGTCACAAAGACGTACTTTGCCGACATCGCTGCAACCTCACGATTGGATTGTTGGGATTGGCCGAACCAGGTGGGCACAATCAAGTATGGCAGAGTTCCGAGCCGCTATGAAATAGAAAAATTGCAACAGCAATGCGCTGATTCCTGCGCGCCCCGCATAACCCAAAGAAATAAAATATCTTGCGCGGATGGGAGATGCACCGCCTGTGTCCCGCTCGCATCGAGCAGTGTGGAAAACCAGGCACACTACTCTCCTGGCCTGCCGCGACGCTGGATTCCTGCTTCTCGGCAGTTGCCGGAACCCGCTGCTGCCGCTACGATGCTGGCGTAAGGAGCGAGCCATGTTCTCTACCATTCACGCTGCCAACCGCATGCTGGGCCGCACCGGCCCGCAGGTCTTCCCTATTGCTCTGGGTTGCATGGGAATGAGCGGCATGTACGGGGCCACTGAAGAGGCCGAAAGCGTTGCCACCATTCACGCTGCTATCGACGCGGGCGTCACGTTACTCGATACAGGCGACTTTTATGGCATGGGCCTCAACGAAATGCTCATCGGCCGCGCCATCCGCCTCGTGCGCGACCAGGTGCTCATCTCGGTGAAGTTCGGCGCGCAGCGCGGCCCGGACGGCACATGGCTTGGCTACGACGCGCGTCCCGCCGCGGTGAAGACCGCTCTGGCCTACACCCTCAAGCGGCTCGGCATCGACTACATCGACATCTACCGTCCCGCGCGGCTCGATCCAAAGGTGCCCATTGAAGACACCATCGGCGCGATTGTGGACATGATCAAGGCCGGCTACGTGCGCGCCATCGGTCTAAGCGAGATGGGCCCGGAGACGATACGCCGCGCCGCCTCCGTGCATCCTATCGTCGATCTGCAGATCGAGTACTCGGTCATCAGCCGCGCGCCCGAGAAGAAGATCTTCCCGCTGCTCGACGAACTTGGCATCGGCGTCACCGCCTACGGCGTGCTTTCCCGCGGACTGCTTTCATCCTCAAAGCCCGCAGCAGAGGGCGACTTCCGCGCACGGCTTCCGCGCTTCACCGGCGACAATTTCGCGCGCAATCAGCAGTTCATCGCACGGCTCAAGCAGATCGCCGACGGCAAAAGCATCACGCAGTCGCAACTCGCCATTGCATGGGTGCTGGCCAAGGGCCCCACAATCGTCCCGTTGATTGGCGCTCGCACCCGCGCGCAGCTGGCTGAGAGCCTTGCTGCGCTTGAAGTAAAGCTCTCGCCGGAGGAGATCGCATCAATCGAAGCCGCGGTGCCTCCCGAAGCCGTGGCCGGCACGCGCTACGACGAGCACCAGATGCGCATGCTCGACAGCGAGAAGTAAATCCCGTGCAAACGCAAAAGGGCGACGGAGACTGGATCTCCGCCGCCCCTTTTTCTTGTCTGCGTTAGAAGTTGAATGTCAGCTTCGCCGTCAGCGCGCGTGGCGTCACGTAGTGCGTGCCGCTGAACGTCGACAGGAAGTTGTACAGAGCATACTGGTTGGTCAGATTAACCGCCGTCAGGTCGAGATCCGTCTTGAAGTGCTCGCGGTGAAAGATGTTCTGCTGGCCCACGGAGAGATCGAAGAGGTTACGCTGCGCAATACGCGGCGGGTTCTTGTCGTCGTTCTCCGTGCCCGGCGCGGGAACCGAAACCAGCGACGAGCTATACTCCGACGGCGCGCACGAGCTAAAGCCCGAGGTACGCATGGCCTTGACGCCGTTGCAGGCAATACCTGCCTCGAACTGCTGATCGTACGTCAGCCCGCTCAGGTCCACCGGCGTAGTTGCATCCGTGGCAAAGGGCATGGCACCCGCCACCTGGCCCGAATCGTAGCGCCAGTTCCAACCGGCCCACGGGCCGCGCTTGCCGATTTGATACTGCACATGCGTCGTCTGGTTGAACTTCTCGTCGTGGTCGATGCGGAAGGGCTGCCCGCTCTGACCCACCGTTGCGCCCGCGCCGGCCACCTGCGGCGGGAAGAACCGCGCTGCCACCGACGACATGACCGAGTAGGCGCTGAAGTGGTGCGTCTCCGGAATTTCCACGTTCAGCGCGAAGCCCGGGATCTTGGAGTTGTGCCAGTCGATGGGGAAGGTAATGGGTGTATTGCCCAGCACGCTGAAGTCGAAGGCGTTGTGCGTGTACTTCCAGATGTACTCGCCGCTGACAACCACATGCTGGCCCAAAGCCTGCTGCAGGCCAGCGTGGAACTCGTTGCGGAAGCCGGGCGCCTCCACCGTCGAAACGCCTGAGGTGCACGAGAGCAGCGGCGACAGTACCGCGTTGTTGCAGCCTTCGCTCGAAAGCACCAGGTTTTCGTTGAACGGCGTTTCCAGCGTGCGCGCGTAACTGGCGCGTAGCACCGTGCCGGTGCGCTTCACGTTGTAGGCCACGCCAACGCGCGGTTCTGTCTGCTGCGCACTGGCTAGGCCGTTATACACATCGCCGCGCAGGCCCAGGTTAAAGTTCCAGTTGCCCGCCTTGATCTGGTCCTCAATGTACATCGAGAGTTCCTTCACATCAGCGTGGCCCAGGTAGTTGTAGTACGAGCCGCCGCGTGTGAAGTCGTAGGGCGCAAGCACGCTCAGGTAGTTAGGATTCGCCGACAATCCTGCAGATGCACAGGACGACGAGCTGTCGTAGCCCGCCACCGCATTGCCGTTCTCATCCACGCAGGGCGCGTTATAAACAGACGACACCACGCCGAGGCTGTCGCTCTCACGAAGGAAGGTCTGCTGATAGCTCACACCGGCCTTGATGGTCTGAACGCCGCGCGAGTAGGTCACGTCCCCATGAATGCCCGTGTTGGCCAGCGAGCGATTCTGATAGATCGAAGCAGTCTGCAGATTCGACGGACCCAGGTCCGCCAGTGGGTTGCCGCTCGGGTAATAGTGGTACTGGTCCTTGCGGAAAAACGCCGCCACGTTGAGCACCGTGTACTGGTTAACGATACGCGTGTAAGTCGGGGCGATGTTGAAGGTGCCGATCTGCGAGCGCTGGTCCGCATTGCCGACGCTGGCAAACACCGGGCTCGCGCTCGTGCCGCCGCTCACCACGTTCTGCACGTTGAGGTTGTCGTAGGAGTTCGGCGTCTGAAACCACGAGCGGCTGTAATTCAGGTTCAGGTGCAGGGAGTCAGCCGCGCTGAGCGACTGGTCAATGCGGTCGAAGAAGTTCTCTTCATTGCCCTTGTCGTGCATCACGGTGAACTCGGGCGGATCGAGGAAGCGGCCGGAGTTCAGGCCGTCTGCCTCAAAGAAGTTGCCCCAGTTCTTGCCGCCATAAGAAAGATCTACGCCCATCGTGGCAGAACCGAAGCTGCCATAGGACGTGCTCAGGCTGCCGGTGGGCGTGGTCGTGCCCTGACCGGAACGCGTGGTGGCCACGATCACGAGGCTGGTCTTGTCGCCATACTCAGCCGGAGGCGCGCCGGAGATCACCTGGATTGACTGAATCGAATTGGCCGGAAGCTGGTTGGAGAAGACTTTGCTCTGCTGGTCGGTGATCGACTGCCCATCGACTGAAAACGAATTCGACGCGTGATCGCCCAGGCCGTGAAAGAGACCGTTCGAGTCCGCCGAAACGCCTGGGGTGGAGACGGTAACCAACGAGCTAAGCGACGACGACTGACTTTCCAGCGGCACTTTGACGAAGGCGTCGCGGTCCACATCAGTGTGGAACGTCGGGTCGTTCTCGATCATGTCACCGGCCGAGGCTTCCACCGTTACGGTGGAGTCGGCGGCCTGCACCTGCAGCACTAATTTGAGTTCCGTACCCACCACGGAGCGCACATCCACGCCCTGGCGCAGTGCAGAAAAGCCCATCGCCTGCACGCTCAACGTGTAGTGGTTGAAGGGAATATTGGCGAACTGGAACTGGCCCAGTGTGTCCGTGGTAGTTGTTCGGTCCAGGCCGCTCACTGAGTTGGTCACATGCACGGTAGCACCGGGGATCACCGCGCCACTGGGATCGGTCACCGTGCCGTGAATAGCTCCGGCGTTGCCCTGCGCCCACGCGCCGAGCGCGCCCAGAAGCAGGGCGAAGAGGGAAAGAATGCGAAAGATGGTGCCGCGCTGCGCGGACATGGTTGCCTCCGGATCTAAGTCTGCATTGCAATAAAGAACGGCTTCGGCACGCGAGCCGCAGTGGGAGCGATTGCAATTGAGGCATCGAATTCGTTCTGCCGATGTCACGGGAATAAAATCCCGGAAAAGCAGAACTAAAAAGTGCGGAACGACGCCCCACGGCCTGAAGGCGGAGGACGTGTGAACAGCTGCGCATGCCAGCGGCGAGGGACGGGCGCAAGTTCCGGCGCCGCAGCGGGAGCCGCAACCAGCACCATGGCCAGCAGAGCCGCAGCGGCCACGGACGGCACTGCCGAGTGCATCACGATACACAGCTGGCAGTGATCCGCATCCGTATTGGCCGCATGGGTATGCGCCACCTGCGCCACTGAGAGCAGAGCCAGCAGCATCAGGCACACAAGCGCTGCAACCGTGAACACCCGGTTCGGTGCGTGGCTTCGATCATGAAAACGTGGCTGCAGTCTGGTCAACACGGAAACTTTCCCATGTTCAGGATACACAGATTTGGATGCAACGCATCCGCTGAAGGTCTACTTTCATTTGACGAGGTAACAAAAGAAACGGACCAAACCACGGCCGACCGGCTTCGTCTAAACTGAGGAGCCATGGCCGAACTTCTTTCTTTGCGGTGTGTTGTGGCGTTGGCGGTGGCACTGGCCTGCGGCTGGCCGGGCACGGCGCAGCAGGAGGATAAGAAGCCCCTGCCCCTGCAACCGTCCGTACCCGGCATGGGCACCAACCACCGGCTTATCCTGAAGGACGGCACCTACCAGGTCGTCCGCGACTATCAGCTCGTGGGCGACCGCGTACGCTACCTTTCGCAGGAGCGCGGCGACTGGGAGGAGTTGCCCGCTGACCTGATCGACTGGGAGGCAACGCGCAAGTGGGAGCGCGACCACGCCAGCCCCCAGCCCGACGCGGCCTCGCCCGCGATGAAGGAGGCTGAAGATCTGGACAAGGAAGAAGCCGCCGTGCGCGCCGACCAGAGAGCCCGCTCGCCCGAGGTGGCCAAGGGACTCCAACTGCCCGACCAGAACGGCGTGTTCGTGCTGGACACCTTTGAAGGCACCCCGGAGCTGGTGAAGCTGCTGCCGGCCGACCTGAACATGAACCAAAAGACCCACAAAGGGTTGGGCACCTTGAATCCGCTGGCAGGCGCAAAGGCGGAACTGGAACTGGACGGCGCGCACTCCAGAATCCACCTGCATGTGAACGACCCCGCCATCTATCTCTCGCTGGACTCGGCAGGCGACGGTCAGCCGATGACCGCGCATGCCTACACGGTAGACACGCAAGGCGGCAAGGTGGTGCAAAATGGCAAGCATGGCGCGCACTCCGCCGCTTCTGGCTTTGCCATTGTGCGCGTGGACGTGCGCAAGGCCGTGCGCTTCGTAGGCGCCATTGAAGTCAGCCGCACGGGCACCGTAACGCAGAGTGAAGACGTGATTCCCACCAAGGCCGAGGTGCTAGAGGGCAAGCACTGGCTCAAGCTCACGCCCCAGCAGCCGCTCACCATCGGCGAATACGCACTGGTAGAAATCCTGTCGCCCCAGGACATCAGCCAGACAGTGTGGGACTTCCGCGTTGACCCGCGCATGGGCGACAATCCCGGTTCGCTCGGGCCGATTCTGAAGAAGTAGCGCCACACTCGATGTCCGCTCACTGCGCCGGAGCCGGCTGCGGCGCGCGTCGCACCAGAAAGTAGCCGAGCAATAACGAAGCCACGGCGGCGCTCAGGATGGCGTCGATGCCCGGCATGCCGCGAGCCGACCAGTGCGCGTAGCCGCGTCCGTCCACAAACGACATATAGGCCACGGGCAAATTGCCAAGCGAGTTGATGATCGAGTATCGGGTGCCGCCGCTTTTGCCCGAGTCACCCAGAAACTCCAGCACTACCCCGGTGAAGAGTGCGTAGCAAACGCCGATACTGAAGAGATAAAGCGCTGTGCCGGTAACGTAGACCGCCGGCCGCAGCGGACCAAGCGCCAGAATAGCTAGCGTGGCCGCGTTGATGAGTCCGGCAATCAGATATGCGATGGGAGCGCGCACGCGCACCGGTATGAGCGACGCGCTCAATGAGCCGGCAGCGGTCAGAAGCACTCCGGCAAGGCCGTTCAACCACGCCACATGCGCACCGCTTACGCCAAAGTCGGCAGCCAGCGCGGGCAGCAGGCCGATCATGGCTCCGCTGCACATCGGCATCACAATCAGCAGCGTGTAGGGAATCGCATCCCAGCGCAGGAACGTCACTTTGAACTCGCGCCAGATATGAGCGGCGGTTGCGCGCAAGCTCTGCTCGCTAGGCGTCGACTGATCCGGCAGGGCCAGCGCGGCAAGCGCAGGCAGCGCAATCATCGCCGCAACCACCCAGCCCAGTGCGCCCTGAGAGACAATTCCGGCAAGGGAGACAAGGGCAAAGACGCTGATCCCGCCCACGGCCAGCGAGCCACACTGGTAGAAGCTACTGGCCCGGCGGCGATTGACCTCGCTCTTGAGCGCTCCCATCAGGCCGCCGCAACTCGCAGCCACCAGAAGTCCCAGGCAGAAGCTGATAAAGAGCAGCCGGATGGCCCAGGCAGATGCCAGGCTCGTTCTGGAAAAGGCCAGCACCATCATCGCGGCGGAGGCAGCCGAAGCGGTCAGAACCCACGTGCGCCGCTTCATCCAGAAGTCGGCGATGGGGCACCAGAGAAAGTAGATGGTATGCGGCACGCCCAGCAGCGCAACAATCTCCGAGCCGCGCGCCGGGTCAACGCCTTGGCGGCGCAGCAGGTAAGAGAGAGCGCCGTTCACCAGCCCGATCGCAATCACCGCCGTTGGCGCGATCAGAATCGCAAAGAGCCAGGAGCGCTCCTTTGCGGCCGCGGGAGCAGGTTCCGGACCGGTGCGGTGCATGGAGACGAGAGTAGCACGCACCGAATGCTCGAAACGTCTCCCCGCGCCTCGTTGACTGCAACGGGGCGCGGTTACTCCGGCGCACGGGCCTGCGTTATCTTGGAGCGGCGTTTCTCCCACTCCTCACTGGCAAACAGGCGCGGTCCCACCTCGATGAGGCGCGGCATCATGTTGAAGACCGCCACGCGGCTCCACGGCTTGCCCTCGCGGGTGCGGAAGCCCTTCTCGTTCAGGTCGCTCACGATGCTGGAATAGCTGAAGTCCTGCACCAGCAGATCCATCAGCAGCAGCAGCACGCGGTTCTCGTGCGGATCGACCTCCAGGCGCTGGCAATCGTCGGAGATGCGCAGGCCGTAGGGAATGTCGTCGCTGAAGCCGCGTTCGGGCGGGTGCTCTGAGTCGGGCAGCTCGCGCCGCCACTCGATGGCGACCATCCGCCAGCCAGCGGCCGTGCGCTGGCGAATAATCTCCGGGCTGATGGGTTCAGAGAGTACATCGCGCATCCGTTCGAAACAGGCCATGACTGCCTCCTGCGCAAAATGACTGCAACAAGGCTTGCAGCAATCGGCGTGCCAGTCCGGTGCATCCGGCAAGTGCCTGATTCGGCGCGAAGTGCCGCCTAACGCGGCGCTGTACGCGACTGCAGAAGTGGCCGTTTTTACGCTGAGCTGTCCGCTGGTGGACACGACGATCGATGGTCCTCGCGGCTACTCCCGCACGCCGATGCCCAGCGCCTTCATCTTGCGATAGAGGTGGCTGCGCTCCAGCCCCAGCAGTTCGGCGGCACGGCTCACGTTATTGCGCGCCTCCTCAATCTTCTTAAGGATGTACTCGCGCTCGTAGGCGTCGCGGGCCTGCTGCAGCGTCGAAAACTCTTCCGTGGAACGCACGGCAACCTTGTGCGTGAGCGGCGGCAGATGTTTGCGTTCAATGCGCAGCGCGCGCGGATTGAGAATGAGCACGCGCTCAATCACGTTCTTCAGCTCGCGCACATTGCCCGGCCAGTGGTATTTGCCGAGCACCTCGAGCGCCTCCTCGCTGATATCCATGCGCGGGCGGCCGTACTGCCGGCCGAACTCGGCCAGGAATTCGCGCGCCAGCGGAGGAATGTCCTCTTTGCGCTCGCGCAGCGGCGGCACAAAAAACGGCACCACGTTGAGCCGGTAGAAGAGGTCTTCGCGAAAGTTGCCTTTGGCGATCTCCTCTTCGAGGTCCTTGTTGGTCGAGGCGATGAGGCGCACATCTACGCGCAGCGGTTGCGTACCGCCCACAGGCGTAAACAGCTGGTCGTCGAGCGCGGAGAGGACCTTCGCCTGCGTCTTCAGGCTCATGTCGCCCACTTCGTCCAAAAACAAAGTCCCGCCGTCGGCACGCTCCAACGTGCCCCTCTGCTCTATCGGGCCGCCGGGCTGCGCTCCGTGCCGGTAACCGAACAGCTCCGCCTCTATATGCGCCTCGGGAATGGCCGCGCAGTTGAGCTCGACGAAGACGCGGTCGCGGCGCTGACTTTCCGCATGGATGGCGCGCGCAATGAGTTCCTTGCCCGTGCCCGACTCGCCGTAGATCAGCACGCGGCCGCTGCTGGGCGCCATCAGGCGAATCTGCTGGCGCAGTGCCTTGACGGGCACGCTTTCGCCTGTGAGCACCGTGGCGGCGTTGAACTGGCGGCGAAACTCCAGGTTCTCCGAGCGCAGGCGGCGCGCTTCCACCGCGTTCTTCAGCACGATCAGCGTGCGGTCGAGCGAGAGCGGCTTCTCCAGGAAGTCGAAGGCACCGAGCTTGGTAGCCTTCACCGCCGTTTCAATGGTGCCGTGCCCTGAGATGATCACCACCTCGGGCCGCGTTTCTGCGCTCAGTGCATGAATCTCCGCGAGCACGTCTAGACCGTCGCGATCAGGCAGCCAGATGTCCAACAGCACCACGTCGTACGGCGCATCCTGCACCAGCACAAGTGCCTCGGTCGCGGTAGCTGCAGTGGCTACTCCGTAGCCCTCTTCGCGCAGAATCTCTTCGATCGAAGTACGGATTTCAGCTTCGTCGTCAACAACCAGAATGTGGTTCATGAATGCGCTCCGGTCAGCGGCGCGGAGGCGCTGCTGTCGTGGGCAGACGGCGCGGCGTGCTCCAGAAGCGGCAAGCGCACCAGGAAGCGCGCGCCCTTGGGCAGGTTGCTCTCTGCGCGAATGATGCCGCCGTGCTCCTGCACAATCTTCGCGGCGATGGAGAGGCCGAGGCCAGTGCCGCGCTGTTTGGTGGAGTAGAAAGGCAGAAAGAGTCGCTCGCGGATATCATCCGTGAGACCGTGGCCGGTGTCAGCAACAGCCACTTCCACCGCAGCGCCATCTTCAATCAAGGTGCTGGAGACCGTGAGGACGCGCAGCAGGCTGCCCTGCATGGCCTCGGCAGCGTTGTCGATCAGGTTGACCAGCGCACGGCGCAGCGCCTCAGGGTCGCCCAGTACCGGCGGCAGTTCCGGCTCCAGTTCGCGGCGCAGTGTAATGCCGTCAAGCCGGCCGGAGAACTGTGCGAGTGCCTGCTCCGCCACCTGGTTGATGTCGCAGGCGCGCGGCTGCGGCGCGGGAAATTGTGCCAGCGCGGAGAACTGATCAACAAGCGTGCGCAGTGTACCCACGCAGCCAAGAATTACCTCGCTGCACTTGCGAATAATGTTCGGCGAGTCGGGCTGCGGGCGATCGAGATGGCGGCCAATGCGCTCCGCCGACAGCGCGATAGGCGTGAGCGGATTCTTGATCTCGTGGGCCACCCGCTGCGCCACTTCCTTCCATGCCAGCTGGCGCTGTGCACGCAGCAGTTCGGTGGTATCTTCCACCACGAGCACAGAACCCACATGCTGGTGGGTGAGTTCGAGCCGCGCGCTGGTCACAGCCAAATGCAAGGCACGGCCGTGGGACTGGCACTCTATCTCTACCGTGGCCGCTCCCATGCGCTGGCCTCTGCGAATCACAGCAGACACATCATCCACGCACTCAGCCGGCAGCAGAGCTTCAATCTTCTGCCCGCGCAGCGCGGTTTCTTCCGGCTTTCCCAGGAGCGCTGCGAAGGCGTGATTGGCCTGCAGAACCTGGCCTGCA
Organism: Acidobacteriaceae bacterium UBA1795; assembly: GCA_002314435.1. Classification (GTDB taxonomy): domain Bacteria; phylum Acidobacteriota; class Terriglobia; order Terriglobales; family Acidobacteriaceae; genus Telmatobacter. The sequence continues at coordinate 13,733 of DCFV01000206.1, forward strand.
CCATCCAGGGTGACCACTCCGCTGGGAATCGTTTCGATGATCGTCTCGAGTTCGCGGCGGCGCTCCTCGATTGCGCTGTTCGCAGCGCTAAGTTGTGCGGAGGAACTGAGCGCAAGGCGACGGCTGGCTTCCAGATCAGCAGCCATGTGGTTGAACGAGCCCACGAGTTCGGCCATCTCGCCGGTGGCCACGTGGGATACGCGGCACTCGTACTCGCCCAGCGCGATCTTACCCATTGCGTCGGCCAGCGCTTCAACGGGCCGCGTGATCTGCTTGGAGAGAAACAGCGCAAGCCATACGCTGGAGAAAAAGACCAGCGTGGTGATCAGCAGCAGCATGAGAAAGAACGTGGAGCGAATGCTGTTGCGCGAGCGGAACAGGTCCCAATAGGCTGCAGCCCCTTCGCGAATGCGCGCAGTGGTCTGGCTCAGCCCCTGCGGCATGGGAAGCGCTGCCACCACGGTCTTGCCGGAGGCAGTGAGCGCCATGCCCAGCGCGTACTCCTGACCTGCGATTCGGATGACCGGCTCGTCGTTACGCTGCGCGGCGGTGAGCAGGTTGGCGGAGAGCGGTCCGCGCAGCTGGATGGCGGGTTCGACGGCGCCGGCGACGGGCTTGTCCGGCAGCCAAGGCACAAGGCTCGCGGGGCTGGACTCGGCGGGCGCCTCAAAGCTGGCCAGCACCTCGCGATTCTTGTCGAAAACCAGCACAAAGCCGCCCTGCAGCGTAATGCGGTGCGAAGCAAGCACGGTCCTAAGCTGGGCTGCGCCGCCGTCGACTGCGCCCGTGTTGACGATGGACGCGGCCTCGCCACGCGCGTTGCTGCCAACGTATTGCGCCAGTTCCAGCACGATGCGCGTTGAGTCCTCGTGCAGCTCTGACGTATTGGGCGAGAACCAGCGGTCCAGCGATCGGTTCATCAACTGGTAGCTGAAGAGAAACATGAACGTCGCCGGGGCCAGTGCTATCAGTACCGCGCCCAGCACCATCCGCGTGCGCAGGCGCGCTCCAAGCGCACTGCTTGCGGGGTCAGCGTATATCTTCAGGATGTTGCGCAGCAGCAGGAGCAGCAGAACCAGCAGCAGCAGGAAGACGATGACCGTCAGCGCGGTAAAGGCCAGCGTTTCGCCCGCCGACTCGGGAGTGAGAAAGCGCACCTTGGACGTGTTGAATGCCTGCAGGCCGCCCAGCAGGGCAAAGAACAGGACCACGCCCGCGCCAAGCAGGACCATCGTGCGTCGCCGTGCATCGCCCAGAAACGACATGCGGCGATTATAGGCGGTAAGCGAAATGGCCCGCCATGCGAACTATCCCAGAACGCTCGCCGTCGCGGTCCAGGGCTTGTGCTGGCTCTCGGCCACACCGCGATAGGTGAGCGTGCCGAACCAGGTGTTCAGGCCCTCGGCCAGTCCCGCGTCCTGCTTCAACGCTTCGCGCACGCCCAGGTTGGCGATGCGCGTCACGTACGGAAACGTAGAGTTCGTCAGCGCCAGCGTGGACGTGTGCGGCACAGCGCCGGGCATATTGGTCACGCAGTAGTGCACCACGCCATCCACAACGTAGCTTGGGTTGGAGTGCGAAGTCGGCTTGGCCGTCTCCACGCAGCCGCCCTGGTCAATGGCCACATCGACAATGACTGCGCCCCTCTTCATCTGCGCCACCATCTCGCGCGTCACCAACTTGGGCGCCGTGGTGCCGGGAATCAGGACGCCTCCGATCACGAGGTCGGCCTCGCGCGTGGCCTGCGCAATGTTGTAGCTGTTCGAAGCCAGCGTGTAGAGGCGACCGTTGAAGATGTCGTCCAGCTCGCGCAGGCGGTTCAGGTTCAGGTCAACCAGTGTCACCTTTGCGCCAAAGCCGAGCGCTACGCGCGCCGCGTTGGTGCCCACAATGCCGCCGCCGATGATCGTTACATGCGCCGGGGGAACTCCCGGAACGCCGCCCAGCAAGACGCCGCGTCCGCCGCGTTCCTTCTCCAGATAACTCGCGCCCACCTGCACACCCATGCGACCGGCCACTTCGCTCATGGGCGTCAGCAGCGGCAGCGTACCCTGGCGATCGCGCACCGTCTCGTATGCAATGCCAACCACCTTCGATGCAAGCAGCTTCTCCGTCAGTTCGGGCACTGGCGCTAGGTGCAGATAGGTGAACAGAACGAGGCCTTCGCGAAAGTAGGCGTACTCCTTCTCTATCGGTTCCTTCACCTTGACCACCATGTCGGCCTTGCCCCAGGCGTAGCCCGCGTCGCCCACAATCTCGCCGCCAGCGGCCTGATACTCGGCATCGTCGAAACCGGAGGCCGCACCGGCCTGCGTTTCCACCAGCACTTTGTGGCCGTACTCGGTGAGCGACTTTACGCCCGCCGGTGTAATTCCTACGCGCGCCTCGTTGTCCTTGATTTCCCTGGGAACGCCGATGATCATTGCACTGCTCCTTGAGTTTGAACGTGAAAGCAGGCGACCCTCAGATGCTTTTTCGCCGCCGGAGAGAGCCGTTGCGGCTGAAGCTGCCGTGCCGGATGGTCTTGCTAAAAGGGAGGGCTGACCCGGCACGGACTTATCTGCGGCTTCCAGCTTGAAAATGATGCTAAGGTGCATGCAGCTTCCAATGTGTGCAAAGTTCGTGATAAAAATGCGCCATGAGCACAAAACGTGAACGACCCTCCCTTCCTGAGCAAGAAGCACCCGCAATGAAGGGAAATGCCGGGCTGGATGATCTGGACGCCGCCATCCTGCGCTACCTGGAGGGCCGCGGGCGCGCCACCAACTACGAGGTAGGCGAAGCAGTAGGACTTTCGGCCTCGGCAGCCTCGCGACGCATCCTGGCGCTGGAGCAGATGGGAGCCATCCGCGGCTATCGCGCTCTCGTAGACGACCGCCTGCTGGGCAAGCGGATGACCGTCTACATTCGCGTAACGCTGGAGCGGCAGTCTGCCGCGGTGCTGGGCGCGTTTGAGGCTGCAGTCCAGCGCTGCCGGCCCATCGTAAGCTGCCACCTGATGGCCGGCTCCTACGACTACATGCTGGTGGCGCGCGTGGCGGGCATCGACGACTACGGCCGCCTGCACCACAACGAGCTGAGCCGTTTGCCCGGCGTCACGCGCCTTGAGACCAGCTTTGCCCTGCGCGATGTGTTCGAGACGGCGAGAGCGTAGCCGCACATTCGAATCCATCGCCCTCCCGGCACTGCGGCGGCGATTCGCGTCGAATCTTCCGCTTTCCGGTTGCGAAACTCGTTTTGCACCCCACATCCGCTGCGTTACCCTTGAAAACACGCACGACAGTGAATTACTGCCTTTGCATGCGTCGCCCGGCGCAGGCGGTCCTCCTTTACTTGTTTGTCCGGTTCTGGGCCTCACTCGATTAAGGAGCATTGATGTCTTCGTTCAAGTTGTGTCCTTCGTTCCGTCTCGCTTGTCTTGCTTTGGTTTGTCTGCCCGCCGCACCTGCCGTGCTACGCGCAGAGGCGCCCACGCCCGTCTCCGTGCTGGGGCACGCTCCCGGCGACGACTTCTATCTGGCCGACTACGAAGACACGGTGCGCTACTTCCACGCGCTGGCCGCCTCCAGCGACCGCATCAAGTTGTTCACCATCGGCAAGACGAGCGAAGGCAAGGACATCGAAATCGCCGTGATCTCGTCGCCCAAGAACCTCGCGAAGCTGGACGAGTACAAGAAGATTGCCGGACGGCTGGCACACGCGACGGACCTGACCGACGAACAGGCCCATGAACTTGCGCGCACCACGCCCGTCATCGTGCACATTGACGGAGGCCTGCACTCGGACGAGGTGGCCGGGCCGCAACACACCATGCCGCTGGCCTACAAGCTTGTCTCCACGCAAGGCGACCCGCAGGTGGACGCAATCCTCGATCAGGTGATCCTGGTCCTCTGGCCCACGCTCAATCCCGACGGGCAGGACCGCGTAGTGCACTGGTACCGGCAGAACGTCGGTACCAAGTACGAAGTGAGCCCCATGCCGTGGCTCTACCAGGAGTACGTGGGCCACGACAACAACCGCGACGGCTACATGATGAACATGAAGGAAGAGCAAGTCGTCGTAAAGACTCAGCTCGACTTCAGCCCTGCCATCTTCTATTGCCAGCACCAGACTGCGCCCTTCCCTGCAAGAATCTGGATTCCGCCTTTCTCTGATCCAATCTCCAGCAACATCAACCCGCTGGTGCGCAGCTGGCTCAATCTCATCGGCGCCAACATGACCGCGTACTTGAACGCGCACGACATGCCTGGCGCCATCTCCGAGTCGCGCTTCGACAATTGGTACGCGGGCTTCACCGACTGGGCGCACGTATTCCGCAACGAAATCTCGTTCTTCACCGAGACCGCGCTCTACGCCTACGCCACGCCGCACTTTTACACCGTGCGCGACTTCCCCAAGGAGTACCAGGACCTCCGCGCGCTGAGCCTGTACACCACGCCTTGGGAAGGCGGCTGGTGGCACCTGAAAGACGCAGTCAACTACATGGTCGGCGGCTCCATGTCGGTGCTGGACCTTGCGGCAAAGAATCGCGAGACGCTGCTCTACAACCGCTATCAGGCGGCACACAACAACATCGAGCACTTCCGGAAAGAGCCGCCCTTCGCCTACGTAATCTCCTCCAGGCAGAGCGACACACCCGAAGCCGCACTGCTGGCGCAGAAGATGATCGACAACGGCCTCGATGTCTACGCATCGAAGGAGGGCTTCAAAGCCAACGGCGTCGCCTATCCGGCCGGCTCGTGGGTCATTCCGATGGACCAGCCCTTCTCCGCGCTCGCGAAAGAACTCTTCGAGCGGCAGAAGTATCCAGACGCGATCGAGAACGGCACTTCGAAGGCCATCGACCTGCCCTACGACGTGACCGGCTGGACGCTGCCTCTCCAGATGGGCGTAAACGTGGACGCAGTGACCGATCCGCTGACGCAACAGGAACGCGCGGCCATGGCGAAGATCGACAAGGCCGCGGTGCCCGACGCAACCGTGGACGGCGTGGGCACGACGTTCGCCGTGAGCCATCGCGAAAACGCATCGTTTGAGTTGGTAAACGCGGCGCTGGCCACAGGCGCAACCGTGTCCGTGGCTCAGGAGCCAGTCAAGACCGCATTCGGAACAGAGACCGGCGCATTCGTCATCGGTGGCGTGAGCCGCGCCGCCATCGGCGAACTGGCGAAGAAGTATGCTGTTCCGGCAGTGGGAGTGAGCGCACCGGCCAAGGCTCTTCCGCTGAAGAAGGCGCGCGTAGGCCTCTACCGTCCGTGGATGGCCTCGATCGACGAGGGCTGGACGCGGTGGGTTTTGCAGAATTACGGCTTTGCCTTCACCAGCGTCTACAACGCAGACATGCGCGCTGCCGACCTGAAGAGCCGCTACGACGTGATCGTGCTGCCCGACATGTCTGCAAAGCAGCTGACCGACGGCTTTGGCGCTGGTGTGGTGCCGGGCGAGTACGCAGGTGGCCTCGGCGAGGACGGCCTCGAAAATCTGCGCGCCTTCGTCCGTGAGGGTGGCACCCTGATCGCGCTCAACAAGACAGCTGGAGCGCTCATTCCGCTCATGTCTCTGCCGGTAAAGAACGTGCTCGATGGCGTGAAGAGCGACAAGTTCTTCTGCTCCGGCGCTCTGCTGCGCGTTGAGACCGAGCACGCCGAGCAGCCGGTGAACTACGGTGTAGCCGCCTCGCCGGTCGTAATGTTCCAGACGGGCCCGGCCTTCGAAACCCAACCCGGCTTCCACGGCGCAGTGCTGGCGCGCTACGCCAAGGAGACAAATCCCCTGGAGAGTGGCCTGCTCTTACACCCGGAGGCGATTGAAGGCAAGGCCGCGGCATTGGAGCTGGCTTATGGCCGCGGACACATCGTGCTCTTCGGCTTCAAGCCGCAGTTCCGCGGGCAGTCGCATGCCACCTATAAGTACCTGTTCAACGAGCTGTATGTCTTCGACCACCCTGCACTGCCCGCCGAGCCTGCAGCCGTCCCCACGGCCAAGGCAGAGGCCAAACCCGCCAAGGCCGCCCCAGGCAAGCCCGTCGACGACGAGGACGACATGTTACCGCAATAACATAAGGGCCATCCGGACAGGGGTGCCACAGCCTCTGCCCACGCGCATACTGAGAAGACCAAACGAATCGAAACCGCTGGAGCGGCGTACGCGGGCCGCGCTGGAACCTCTTCCGTCACGTCCGGTTGTTGTGGCAAGAGGGGGCTGCGGAAGGTTAGAGTGAGGATGACTGCGCGGCGGTGATGCACGCGGGCCGCGCGTGCCCGGAGGAATAGAACCATGGCAGAGATAGAAGAGCGGCCCGGCAGCGAATCGCCGCAGACGGCGGATCAGGAGTGGCTGCGCAACTATCTGAACGACCACGCGGGGCAGGTGGAACCCGGCGCGCGTATCGCCCCCGCCACGAAGAAAGGTCCGCCGTTTGCCCTGCTGCTGGCGGGCGTAATTGCGCTGGCCGTCGTCGGCGGCCTGCTTGTGGCCAAGAGCCGGCCGGGCAGCCCGCAGCAGCCCAAGAACAGTACGGGCGATCTGGGGCAGGGCGTCGCTACTGACTCCGGCGTGCGCGGCCATCTGGTAACCGCGTGGCAGGACAAGACAGCGCACTACAAGCTCAAGATTGAGCCGATTAACTTTCCGCAGGCAGACGATTTTGCGCACGCCACCGCCGGGAACACCCAACCACTGGTCTTCAACGTCCGCATTCTGAACATGGTGGGCGATGCCATCTGCGGCAAGCACTTGGTGCTCCTGCCACCAGCGGGCGGCACCCTGCCGGCTGGCGCCGATGCCTTCAAGCGAGTCCTTGGCAAAAGCGGAGCCGTGGAAGGGCTTTGGGCAGAGGGAGCGCTTCCCTGCTCGTCCGACCAGTACGCGCAGTTTAGTTACTGGGATTTCACCACCAATTTCCCCACAGTAGCCGAACAGGACAAGATGCTGGGCAAGGCCCAGCCGACAAAACCCGGGGAGAAAGCATCTGCCGTAGACCGCGCCCAGGCCGTAGCAGCACGCGCCAAGCAGCGCGCGACAAGAAAGCCGAGTTCGGACTATGTGGTGCAGGGCGACGACCACGCAACATCGTTTGAGCCAGGGCGCAATGTGCTGACCGTAGGGCCGGGCAAGAGTTTTGTAGTGCTCCGCTCCGTAGACCTGCAGACCGCCGCCGCATGGGCTGACGATTCGGCGCTGGTGCACTATGTCTGCGACCAACATGCCGTCTGCTCCCTGCGGCGCTCAGGGTCGTCCGTGGTGCTGCTGGCGCGGATGAACAACTAGCCATCATCGCCGCGCCAGCTCACTTGCTCTACTGCTGGTTGTCGATCTGCGCTCTCTGCAGCTTGTCGGAGTAGTCCACGTACACCGCTTTCCACGTGGTGAAGAAGTCGATCGCGCCCAATCCCTCGCGGTGGCCGTTTCCCGTCTGCTTCACGCCGCCAAAGGGCAGGTGTACTTCCGCGCCAATCGTCGGCGCGTTGATGTAGGTGATCCCCGACTCAAGGTCGCGCATCGCGGCGAAGGCGCGGTTCACATCCTTGGTATAGAGCGCCGTCGAGAGACCGTAGTCGATCGAGTTGGCAATCGCAATCGCTTCATCAAACGTCTCGAACTCGATGAGGCTCACCACCGGGCCAAAGACCTCTTCGCGCGCAATGCGCATTGTCGGCGTCACACCGCCCAGCACCGTGGGCTCAAAGAACGTGCCCTTGGCATAAGCGCCTTCAGTGAGGGCATGGCCGCCGCACAGCAGCTGCGCTCCCTCGGCCAGTGCAATTTCGACATAGCTGGCAGAAGTTTCGATCTGGCTGGGGTTCACCTGCGGGCCCACTTCGACGGACTCATCAAGGCCGCTGCCTATCTTGAGCGCCTTCGCGCGGGCCACCAGCTTCTCCGTGAACTGCGCGGCAATCCCCTTCTGCAGCAGGATGCGGCTGGTAGCAGTGCAGCGCTGCCCGGTGGTGCCAAACGCTCCCCACAGCGCGCCATCGAGCGCTAGATCAAGGTTGGCATCGTTCAGCACAATCTGCGCGTTCTTGCCGCCCATCTCCAGCGAGACGGGCTTGAACGTCGCCGCCGCGCGCTGGCCCACGTGCGAACCCACTGAACTGGACCCGGTAAAGCTGATGGCGCGCACATCCGGGTGCTCCACCAGAGGCGTGCCAACGCCCGAGCCCGAGCCGCACACGATGTTAATGACTCCCGCCGGCACGCCCGCATCCACCAGTGTCTGGACAAGGTTATACGTCGAAAGCGGCGTGTCCGATGCGGGCTTGATAACGCACGTATTGCCCGCCACCAGCGCCGGAAAGAGCTTCCAACTCGGAATCGCCATGGGGAAGTTCCACGGCGTGATCAGGCCCACGACACCCACCGGCATGCGCACACTCATGGCAAACTTGCTCTGCAGTTCGGAGGGCGCAGTAACGCCAAACAGGCGGCGGCCCTCACCCGCCACGTAGAAGGCCTCGTCGATGGCCTCCTGCACGTCGCCGCGCGTCTCCGCCAACACCTTGCCCATCTCGCGGGTCATGTCGTGGGCAAACTTTTCCTTGCGCTCCTGCAGCAGGATCCCCGCGCGGACAAGGACCTCCGCGCGCTTGGGCGCGGGCACCAGCCGCCAGGTGGCGTATGCCTTCTTGGCGGCAGCTACGGCCAGTTCCACGTCCTCGGCGTGCGAGGAGGGAAAGGCCCCAACGATGTCCGTATGGTCGGCGGGGTTAAGGTTCAGGAGAGTCTTGCCGCTCTTGGCCGGCAACCATTCGCCGCCAATCAGATTGCGATACGTGGGATAGCTCATGGTCAGGGTCTCAGTTCTTCGTTCACAGTTCGCGGTTTGCTGGGATCGTTCGCCGGAGGCCGGCAGCCGGAATCCCTGCAACATACCTGCATCTGCAGTAGTGTCGCAGGCCGGGCCGGTGCCCGGAAAGATGGCAACCCGATTCGGCACCCGCACCAACTCACAGAGCGGTATATTTTTCCGCCAGAGCACGATTTAGCAGCATCGACTGCCTGCGGTGGCTGCGGGCTCGGTCCGCTTAGCCTACAATAAATACCGAGGTAGATTCACTTTCCAATGTCCTTGAACGGTTATCCTTCCCGCTCCTCGCGGTCGCACGGTCTGCGCTCGCTGTTCAGCATGTTTTCGAGCGACCTGGCCATCGATCTCGGCACGGCCAACACGCTGGTCTACGCGGCCGGCAAGGGGATCGTTGTCAACGAACCCTCTATTGTGGCCATCAACAAGAACACCGGTGAGGTGGAAGCCGTCGGCAAGGAGGCCAAGGAGATGCTGGGACGCACGCCCGGTAATATCGTGGCCATCAAGCCCATGAAGGACGGCGTGATCGCCGACTTCAAGGTCACCGAGAAGATGTTGAATTACTTCATCCAGAAGGCGCACAACCGCAAGATGCTCGTGCATCCGCGCATCGTCATCGGCGTGCCCTCAGAAATTACGCAGGTGGAAAAGCGCGCGGTCGAGGACTCAGCCTATCGCGCCAAAGCCAGCGAAGTCTATCTCGTTGAGCAGGCAATGGTTGCCGCCATCGGCGCGGGTCTGCCCATTACCGAGCCCTCAGGCAACATGGTGGTTGATATCGGCGGCGGCACCACAGACATCGCTGTCATCTCGCTCTCTGGCATCGTCTACTCGCGCTCCGTGCGTATGGCCGGCAACCAGATGGACGAAGCCATCACCAACTACCTGAAGCGCAAGTACAACCTGCTCATCGGCGAACGCACGGCCGAGCAGATCAAGATCGAGATCGGTTCCGCCTTCCAGTTGGACAAGCCGCTCACCATGGAGATCAAGGGACGCAACCTCATCGAGGGCGTGCCCAAGACTATCTCTATTGATGACAGCGAGATCCGCGAGGCGCTGGGCGAGTGCATCGCCGTGATCATGAACGCGATCCGCGTAGCCCTGGAACGTACGCCCCCCGAACTCTCGGCCGACATCAGCGATCGCGGCATTGTGCTCACGGGCGGCGGCGCGCTCATCAAGAATCTGGACAAGCGCATCCGCGAAGAAACCGGCCTGCCGGTCTCGGTGGCAGACGATCCGCTGGCCTCCGTCGTGCTGGGCACCGGCAAGATGCTCTCGGACTTCCGCCTGCTGCGCAAGATCAAGATCGACTAGACAGTGGACCGTGAACAGTGGTCAGTGATCAGACGGCGGCTCGCACACCAGAATACTGACCACTGATCACTGGCAACTGACCGCTGGACTGCCATGGAATCCTTCTTCGTCCGCTATCGCAACCCGCTGGTGCTGTTGGCTCTTCTGCTGGCGCAGATCGTCGGCCTCGCTTTGCAGGTACATCGCTCGGACTCCGGGCGCATGAGCCTGGACCCACGCGACAGCGGCGGCGTGCGGCTGATCCGGTTGTGGGCCGATGCGCTCGTGTCGCCGCCGGAGCGTTTCATCCACAATTCCAGTACAGGCCTCGTCTGGATTTGGCAGAACTACACCGACCTGCGCCACGTGCGAAGCCAGAACCAGGACCTGCAGATGACCGTCGACCGGCTTCGGCTGGAGCAGGCCGCGCTGCTTGAAGACGCGCGTCAGGGCCAACGCCTCCAGGCCATGCTCGGCTTCCGGGAAAAATACCTCTACACGACCGTACCCGCGCAGATCATCGGCTCCAGTGGCAGCGAGCAGTCGCACGTGTTGGTCATCGACAAGGGCGAAGACGTCAAGCTGCAGCACGACATGGCGGTCATCACCGCAGACGGCATTGTTGGCAAGGTGCGCGACGTGTTTCCGCGCAGCGCGCAGATCCTGCTCATCAACGACCAGTCGAGCGGTGCAGGCGTAATCCTCGAGTCCACGCGGATTCGCGGCATTCTGCGCGGCAACGCCATCGGACAACCGCAGATCGTGGGCATCATGGCCGACAGCCGCATCCAGCCCGGCGAGCGAGTGCTCACTGCCGGCGGTGACGCAATCTTCCCCCGCGGACTCCCCGTAGGCGTAGTCGACAAAGTCATCCGCGACCCGGAGCAAGACGGCTTTATCCGCGTGATCGTCAAGCCCGCGGCGCATCTGGACCAGCTGGACGAAGTTCTCGTCATCACCTCCACCGAGCCGCGCTTTTCGCCCGAGCAGGCCGGAGATATTGCCACCAGCGAGACGCTGAAGGGTGCCGAAGCCGTGCAGGACAAGGAGCAGAAGAAGGCCTCGGAGATTATGGCAGAGCGGCTGCCGGGGCTCATTGATCCTAATCTGCCCGCCGACCAGCAGCCCCTCAACGACACCTCGAACCCGAACCCCGTGGCGCATACGCCCATGCCGCTGCACCCTGACCGCTTTACGCCGGGCGCGACCGAAGGCAGCGGGGAGCCGCTGCCAGGCACGGAGACGCAGCCCCCGGCCGCGACCGCACCCAAGAAGCCAGTCGCCCCGGCTGGTGCTGGAACCACCAAGCCCGCGACCAAGCCGGCTGGCGACGCCGCTCCACGGAGGAACCAATAACCATGTCCGTGCTGTCGGCTGACGCTCGCCGCGATCTCGAAATTCACAGTTACCCGGTGCTGGTCTATGCACTGGCCCCGCTGGCGGCACTGGTGCTGCAGGCCTGGCTGCCGCGCCTGCTGGGCCACTTTGCCTGGTTCGACCTGCCGCTGATCGTCACCGTCTACTTCGCGCTGGGCCGCCGCAGCCCCATTCAGGGCACGGTGATGGGTTGCGTTCTGGGACTGTTTGAGGACGCTCTCACCCACCACGCCATCGGTATCAATGGCGTGGCTAAAACCGTGGTGGGCTACCTGGCAGCGTCAGTCGGCATACGCATCGACGTGGAGAACCACACCATCCGCCTGATGCTGATCTTCCTGCTCTCGCTGCTTTCGAGCGGCCTCTATATCTTCGTCAACCGCTTCCTGCTGGGTCTCGCGATCGAGCCGGACTGGTTCGCCCAGCTCGGCACCGCTGTGGTCAACTCGCTGATCGCCGTGCTGGTGTTTCCCTTCTTCGACCGCCTGCAGATCCGCGATTAACCCCTACGGCGCAATGGCCGGAGAGCTGGCCGAGGCACTTCGCCCACGGCAGCGTTTGCCAGAGCCTCCCGCTGCACCTTTGCGGCCTTCAAAATGTCCAGCAGGTGATTCCAGAAGGCAGACCCGCCTGATACCAGCAGTCCGCCTATCGCCCAACTCATCCAGTTCGCAGTGTTCGACCACTCGAACGCCTTGAACTGCGGCACGTTCAGCGGATTCAGCCCGCTGAACGCCGTGACAAACACTCCGCTCAAAATTGCAATCGTCTAGATGAGGGCGGCGTAGCGAGCCGAAGTCCTGTGCGTCGGCACCGGGCCTATCCACTGCTTCAGGGTTTCCGTCACGCGTTCGGCCGCAACGCTCAATCCGATCATTTGCGTAACAAAATTGGTGAGAGTGCCTAGCGGGTCAGTGCCCATGCTGCCTCCGGGGAACCGAAAATGCGCTGCAGCTCAGTTGGCCGATCCGGCAGAAACGCACCGGGAAAGAACGGGGAAGAGCCCGCGAGAGCGCGTGGTCCTCACCTACCAGATCCGCCACACACCGCCTAGCGCAGACACGCAGCGCACAGCCTAGCTTTCGAGATACTCCCAGAAAGAGTCAGTGAGCTCCGCGCCCAGCTCATTGGCCATGCGACGCGCCGCCCGCTCCACCTCTTCAATGAGCCCGTGCAGGTAGTCGCGCGAGCGCGACAGCGCCACAACGCCCAGTGTGGCCGACTGCCACGTCACCGCCTCATCCATTTCGGCAACCGAGATGTTGAACCCCTGCCGCAGCTGGTCTTTCATCGAGCGCACCACCTGCCGCCGGTCCTTGAGCGACTGGGCGTGCTCGATGCGCAGTTCGAGCGTGAGATGAGCGACGGGCATGGCGTCTCCGCTGGCTGAGATGCGACTGCCTTTTTCTGGCTACCCATTTTAAGCGCAACCCGCAGCACGCGCGGATTAGTTTTTGCTGCCGCCACCGCCCAGCAGCGCGAACGCAACTACCGTCTCGTCAGCCCCGCCCGCCTCCGCCACGAGCCGCGACTCCAGTTCATGCGGCACCGTCATCTCGCATGCGGCAATCTCTTCTTCGCTCGCCCCCACAAAGCACAGCTCGCAGCAGCCCAGAGACTCGCCTTCCCCCATGCGCACCGGCGGACCAAACACGCGGCACGTCATCGGCCGTCCATCATAAACCGCACACAATCCCGTCACAGGGTCGAGCGCCGGACAAGCAGCATCATTGGCGAACTCCTCAAAACGCTCCTGCTCTTCTTCGCTCGTCCCCAGAATCCCCGTCGCCGCATCGCCGGGAAACTCCGCGCCAAACTCCGCCACCCACGCACGGGCGCGCGTTTCCACGGCCGCTGCCGCCGCGGGGTCCGCCGCACGCAGCGCTGTGAAGGAGGCTTGCAGCCGCTCGGCATCCAGCGCGTTGATGGCAAACGCTCCGTGGCAGCAGGGCGTGCACCCCGGCCGGCACGCCAGCCACTTACCCGCGCGCCGCGCCGCATCGGCCGATGACGCATCCATAATCCGCACCAATTCGCGATCGCCTGCAGGAAGGCTCATGCCGGAAGCATAGCGGATTGCGCTCCGCCCGGTTTCGCGCTACGCTGCCCGCAGAGGCTTCCCATGCCTGACACCCGCAGCACCGTAATACCCACGCTGCGTTATCGCGATGCGCCCGCCGCCATTGACTGGCTCTGCCACGTCTTCGGCTTCGCGCGCCACACCGTCTACCCCGGCCCCGACAACACCATCGCCCACGCCGAGCTCACTCTGGGCGATGGCATGATCATGCTCGGTTCCTGCAAAGACGATGAATACGGCCGCGGTTTCAAGGCGCCCGACGAACTCGGCAACGTCGAAACCCGCAGCGCCTACATCGTCGTCAAGGATGCCGATGCAGTCTATGCCCATGCGAGAGTCGCCGGCGGCACAATTGTGCGCGAGATCCAGGACACGCCCTACGACAGCCGCGAGTTCACAGTCAAAGATCCCGAAGGCCACTCGTGGAGCGTCGGCACCTACAACCCTTGGACCCCGCACCCGTAGCTGAATGCGCTACTCGATCGACCGGTCCCAGGTCTCCAGCGTCTTCTTGAACTCGCTCATGAATTTCCCCGAGTCCGCGCCGTCAATCAGGCGATGATCGAAGCCCAAGCAGTAGTACTGTACTGAACGGATCGCGATCGAGTCGTTGCCCTGTTCGTCCGTCAGCACCACCGGTTCCTTGCGCAGGCCGCCAATCGCCAGAATCGCCGACTCCGGCTGGTTGATAATCGGCGTGCCAAACTCGCCGCCGAAAACGCCCGAGTTGGTCAGTGTAAACGTCGATCCGCCCACCTCGTCCGGCAACAGCTTCTTGGTCCGCGCCCGCGCCGCCAGATCGTTGATCGACCTGGCCAACGCCACAAAGCTTGCTGCTTCGGAGTTGCGCACCACGGGCACAATCAGACCCCACTCCAGCGCGACAGCAATGCCCAGGTTCACGTTGCCGTGGTAGTGGATGTCGTTGCCCACAAGCGATGCGTTCAGAACGGGGAACTTGCGCAGCGCGTCGATGGCTGCTGCAGCAATAAACGGCATGTACGTGAGCTTCACGCCGTTGCGCTGCTCAAATCCCTTGCGCTCCCGCTCGCGCAGCCGCGCAATGCGGGTCATGTCCACCCTGTAAACCGTATGCGCGTGGGGAATGGAGTGCTTCGCTTCAAGCATGCGCTCGGCAATGATGGCGCGCATGCGCGTCATCGGAACCACTTCGCTCACCAGCTTCCGCTCCACCGGCGGCGCTTGCGGCGCGGCAGTCTGCGCCTTCGGCGCGGGGTTGCTCAAGTAGCGGAGAATGTCGTCCTTGGTGATGCGCCCTTGCGAGCCGGTTCCGGGCACATAGTCCAGATCGACGCTGTTCTCGCGCGCAATGCGGCGCACCAGCGGCGACGAACGCAGCTTGCCCGTGCGCTGAACAAGTTGCTGCGGCTGTGCGACAGCTACCTTCGAAACTCCCGGCGCAGCCACAGCTGCGGCAGTCTTCACCGCAACCGGCGCAGCTTCCACCGCCGCGCCCTCAGCCCCAATCAGCGCGACCACGGTGTTCACCTGTACCGTTTCGCCCTCGGCGGCCTTGATCGCAGTCAGCACGCCGTCCACCGGCGAGGGAATCTCGGCGTCCACCTTATCGGTCGAGATCTCAAACAGCGGCTCGTCCTTCGCCACCGCGTCGCCCGGCTTCTTCAGCCACTTGGTAATCGTGCCTTCAAAAATGGATTCGCCCATCTGAGGCATCACCACTTCCACCTGCTGCGCGGCAGCCCCTTGGCTCGCTTCGGGCGACAATACAGCCTCGCCGCTCTCGGCCAGCACGGCAATCACCGCGTTTACCTCGACCGTGGCTCCCTCGGGAAACTTGATCTCGCGGAGCACGCCAGCCGCAGGCGCAGGAATCTCGGCGTCCACCTTGTCCGTGGAAATCTCCAGCAACGGCTCGTCTTTTTCGACCGTGTCGCCGGGCTTCTTCAGCCACTTGGTGATGGTGCCCTCAAAGATGGATTCGCCCATCTGGGGCATGATGACGTCAGTTGGCATCGATCGTGTTCTCCGCGATGTGGGACCGCGGCGTGGGGCCGGGCTCCAGCCGGATTATAAATCTCGGTGCGGTAGGCGGTTGCGCGGGCACTCAGGCGTGCACAGGCCGCTCCGGCTCGCCGTGCAGACGCTCCACGTCACGCGGAACCGTCAGCGGCGTGTCCTCGCCCACCGGATGCGCCCGCAGCGCCTCCAGACTCTCCACCGCCAGCACCTGCTCGCCAAACACCAGCCCGAACTGCCGCGCCGCCTGGTGAGCAATGGATACCAGCCCCGGCAGCGCCGCTGGATCGGCCACTTCGCGCGCCAGGCTAGTTACGCCGTGATCCGCAATGCCGCAGGGAACTATCAGTTCAAAGTCGCACAGGTCCGTCGTCACATTGAACGCAAACCCATGCGACGTGATGCCGCGTGCCACGTGAATCCCAATGGCCGCGATCTTTTTGCTGTCGGCATGGCCACTACCCTCGTCCAAAAGGCTGCCGCCCGCGGGGCACCAGACGCCAGTGAGGCCCGCAATGCGCCCGGCGCGCACGCCGTAGACGCCGCAGAGGCGAATCAGCGCTTCCTCCATGCGCCGCACAAAGTCCACCGGGCCAAGGCGGCCGCCGGAGTCGTTGTGCAGGCTGCGCAAGTCAAAGATGGGGTAGCCCACCAGCTGCCCGGGGCCGTGGTAGGTCACGTCGCCGCCGCGGTTGATCTCGTGCAACGTCACGCCCCGCCGCGCCAGCATCTCGTCCGTAGCCAAAACGTTGGAGCGGTGCGCGTTACGGCCCAGCGTCAACACCGGCGGATGTTCCAGCAGCAACAGCACGTTGGCTACGCGACCCGCCAGCCGCAGCGCGGCAATCTCCTCCTGCAGGCGCAGCCCCTCGTCGTAGCTCACGCGCCTAAGATAGAGGTACTGGATCATGCTCTCTCGATTGTAGCCAGCTGCACCGCCTGTTCCTACTTGCGCGGGCATGGCACAAACAGCGGCGCAAAGGCCTCGCGTTCACGCCAGAACAGAATGAACCACAGCAACGTCGCAAACGCCCCCATGCCGACGCTCCCCGGCGCCATCAGCAGATGGAACAGCAGAATATTCACCAGCGCCGGCCCCAGCAGCACCAGCGCCAGCGCCACATAGCGGTTGGCCAGAAACAGCACTGCGGAGAACACCATCACCACGCCCACCGGGACCATATAGTGCGCCTTCATCAGCACACCAGAGAACTCGCCCGCCAGTCCCGGCGGCATCGGCCCCATCGGAATGAAGTGGAGGAACATATTCGAGCCGAAGACCAGAAACATCAGCCCCAGCAGCAGGCGGGCAACGGTGCCAGCAATCTTCATAGAGCAATCTCCTTTGCAATGAAGCCAAACACACAGGGCGGCCACGGGCCGTTCCAGAAGACGGGGGAAGTTCAATTTTCTATTAGATGGCTCCGTATCCACCACCGATGCAAGTTCTCCATTCCGCTGGGCTTGAACCCACGCGAAGTTGATCACGGTTTCGGGGTACACTAAACCCTGGCAGGAGCGCCGGGCGGTCGCTGCCGGGGCGTCGGCGCAAGCCGCGCGCACCGGGGGAGGAAAGTCCGAACTCCGCAGGGCAGTGTGCCGGATAACGTCCGGGACGCGGGCGTAAAGGCCCGTGGACGGCCAGTGCCACAGAAAACAAACCGCCTCGGCTACCCCTCGTTTCGGCGAGGGCATCCCCAGGCCAGCTTGCTGGCGTGGTGCCGGGGTAAGGGTGAAAAGGTGCGGTAAGAGCGCACCGCTGCGACGGTAACGGCGCAGGCAGGGTAAACCCCACACGGAGCAAGACCAAATAGGGAGGGATGCGCGAGCCCGGAGCAAGGCTCGTGCACGGCGCCGGCCCGGTGCCGCAAGGATGCTCCACGCAAGGTCCGAAACCTCCGGGTAGGTCGCTGATGAGTGTCCGCGGCAACGCGGCGCCTAGAGGAATGACCGCACACGACAGAATTCGGCTTACAGGCCTCTTGCCGAATCAACAACAGCCCCGGCGGGGAAATCCCCTGCCGGGGCTGACCATTTCTGCGCCCAAGCTTCCCTCCTTTACCATCGAACACATGCTGAGAGTGAAGTTGCTGGAAGATGGTGCACGGTTGCCCCAGGTGGCACATCCGGGCGAAGACCTCGGTTATGACCTTTTCGCGCTCGAGGGCGCTGTGCTTGAGCCACGCGCGACGGTGCGCGTACGCACGGGCATCGCCGTCGAGGCACGCCACCCTGCGACCGGCGCACCGCTAGGCTTGCTTGTTCGCGACCGCTCCTCGATGGCCGCGCGCGGACTGGCCACCACCGGCGGCGTCATCGACGCCGGATACCGCGGCGAGATCCTCGTCCTGATGACCAACCTCAGTGCCACCGCCATCACACTCCAGCCGGGCGAAAAGATCGCGCAAATGATTCCCGTCCCCGTGTTGACGGGCACTGTCCACGAAGTCGAGAGCCTGGAAGACTCCGCGCGCGCACACAAGGGCTTCGGCAGTTCCGGCAGCTGAACACCCATCCACAGGAGCCATACCATGACACCCAAGCCGAAGCAGCGTTGCCACTGGTGCGGCACCGACCCCCTCTACGTCGCCTATCACGACGACGAGTGGGGCGTTCCCGAGTTCGACAGCCGCGCGCTCTGGGAGCTGCTCATGCTCGAGGGCTTTCAGGCCGGCCTCGCGTGGATCATCGTCCTGCGCAAGCGCGAGACCTTTCGCGCAGCATTCCGCAACTTCGATCCCGCAAAGGTGGCGCGCTTCGCGGAGGCCGACATCGAGCGGCTGATGGCCAATCCCGGCATTATCCGTGCCCGCGCCAAAATCGAAGCCACCATCGGCGGCGCGCGCGTCTACCTCGACATGCAAAGCGCAGGCATCGATTTCTCGAACTGGGTGTGGGAGCTGGCCGGCGGCAAGCCAATCCAGAACGCTGGCCCCGTGCCTGCGCAAACGCCGCTCTCCGTCACCATCTCAAAGGAACTCAAGCGCCGCGGCTTCAAGTTCGTCGGCCCCACTATCGTCTACGCGTGGATGCAGACCGCAGGCATCGTCAACGATCACGCTGCCGACTGCTTCCGCCGCGCACACTGCGCAAAGATCAAACGGCCATGAAAAGCAGGAATGCCTGCATGCCCTATTACTTACCCAGGCCGTCGTTCTTGTGATAGTTGGGATACGGTGGCAATGGAATCGCCGGGATCGGATGCTCCTTCAACTCATCCAGCACCATCTTCACGCCGGTTTCCAGCTGCACGTCGTGGCCTGCGGCCACATCCTTCGGCAGTTCCTCCACCGGCACATCGGGCGCAATGCCGTGGTTCTCCACCTCCCACTCACCCTGCAGGCCGTAGATGGCATAGCGCGGCGCGGTCACGCTGCCGCCGTCGATCAGCGGCGGATAGCCGCCAATGCCCACCAGCCCGCCCCACGTGCGCGTGCCGATCAACTTGCCGATCTGCGCCTTGCGGAAGTACCACGGCATGCAGTCGCCACCCGACCCTGAGTTCTGGTTGATAAGCATCGCTTTGGGCCCGAAGATCGCGCCCACCGGATCGTGGATCGGCTTCCCGTCACGCTCCTGCGCACCCGAGAGCGGGAAGCGCCGCAGCACATCGACGACGTAATCGGCAATGTAGCCGCCCTCGTTCCAGCGCTCATCCAGCACCAGCGCCTGCTTGTTAAGCTGCGCGTAGAAGTAGCGGTTGAAGCTGTCGTAGCCCGCGCCCGCGGTGTTGGGCATGTAGACGTAAGCCACCTTACCGCCGGAAAGCTCATCCACCTTGCGGCGATTGCTCTCCACCCAATCCAGGTTGCGCAGCCCGTCTTCATCGTCGATGGGCACCACGGTCACGTCGCGCCCGTCCTTGCCGTCGGCGTTCGGCCCCACGTGGATCACCGTCTGCTTCCCGGCCGTGCCATTGAAGGCCGCATAGAGATTGTCTGTGCCCTTCAGGTCCCGGCCGTTCACAGCGAGTAGGTATTCGCCTTCCTTCACGTACACTCCGGGCAGCGTAAGCGGCGACGCCAGCCCGGGCGTCCAGTTCTGCCCGCCCAGTATCTTCGCGATGCGATAGCGGCCGTTCTCCACCTTATAGTCGGCGCCCAGCAGGCCAGTCTTCGGCGCGTTGTCGTGCGGCTGCGGCCCGCGAATGAACATGTGTCCCACAGTCACCTCGCCCAGCATCTCCGTGGAGAGATAGCTGAACTCTGCGCGCGACGCGAGCCCGTCAAGGTAGGGCTTGTACTTGACCTCGATCTTGGGAATGCTCAGGCCATGCGTGTTCGGGTCGTAGAGGAAGTCGCGTTGAATGCGCCACGTCTCGTGATAGATCTGCCGCCACTCAGCGCGCAGATCAATGGTGGTCTGCATACCGCCCAGGTTCAGCGGCTTCCCGGGGCTGTCGTTGCCGGGCTTCAGGTCGTCGGCTCCGGCAATGGTAAAGCCGCCCTTCCGCGCATACATTACCTTGGAGCCATCCGCGGAGACGGTCAGCCCGTCCACATCGCCCAACACCTGCTCGGGCTGCCGCTTCTCCAGCGTGAACCGCCAAACCGCGCGAATGTTGGCGCCGTCGCCGTCTTCATCCGACGAACGGCCCACCGGCGCACCCTCAGCCAGATACAGAACGCCCGCCTTGCCCGCCGTCAGTCCGTTGTAGTTGCGCGCCGGAATGGGCAGCGACAGGATACGGTTGCCAATGCCTTCCAGATCTACAGTGACCTTGACGGTCTTGTCCTTGTCCTTGTCTCTGTCCTTGTCGTCCTTCGCCTCGTCTTTTTTGTCGGCCGACTTGTCCTTGTCGCTTGACTTGTCGTCCTTCTTCTCGTCCTTGGCGTCCTTCTTGTCTTCGTCTTTCTTCTCGCCCTTTACCTTCTCGTCATCGCTCTCCGGCGGAATGGGCGACGCACCATCCTTGGCCAGCACCGCTACGTAGGCCGCACTGCTCTGCGTGCGGTCCAGTGACGACAGATCGATGCCCGCGTTCGACGGGCCATCATTCGTCGACGCCAGGAAGTAGAGATACTTGCCGTTCGCATCGAACGCCGGGTTCGTCGCGTCGCTCATGCCGTCGGTCACTTGAGTGAACTTATTCGTGTCGAGCGAATAGAGGAAGATCGCGTTCAACTGGTTATCCAGATCGCGCTGGTAGGCGATCCACTTCGAGTCCGGCGACCAAACTTGCCCGAAGCCCCCGCCAAAACTGCCGTAGGTGCCCTTGTCCACCAGCACCGGCTTGCCCGCCTCGGCGGACTTGCCATCGGGCACATCCACCACCCAAAGGCGCAGATGCTTGTCAGAGTAGGCAATGTGCTTCGAATCCGGCGACCACGTTGGACCGTAGAAGTAGCTCGGCTCAGGCCCGAGGTCAATCGCCGTAGGCGCCTTGAAACCCGTCTGTTCCTGCAGATACAGCTTGTACTCGCCCGAGGCGTCAGAGAAATACGCAATCGTCTTGCCGTCCGGCGACCACGCGGGGTTGCGCTCGGCAGCACCGGGCGTGTTGGTCAGGTTGCGCGTGTCGCCCTTCTCCGCTGGCACGGTAAAGATCTCGCCATGCGCCTCAAACGCAGCGCGCGCACCGCTGGGCGAGAGTGCCGCATTGCGAATCTCGTCCGCACGCACCGCCGCCAGATGTGGCTCCAGATTCGGCAACTCGCCGTGAATCGTGATCGCAACCGGCGTGTCCTTGTTCGTCGCTGTGTCGAGCAGGTGGATGGAGCCGAACTGCTCATACACAAGCCCGCCGGGACCAGCCTGGAAGGTCTTCAGGTCGAGCCCTTTGTTGGACACCACGTCGGTCACAGCCTTCGAGTCAACGTCATAGCGGAACAGAGTCACCGCGCCACTGCGGTCAGAGAGAAAGTAGATCGCATTGCCCACCCACACGGGGTTGGCGTCATTCGAGTTCTCGCGTGGCATCTTCACCAGCTCCAGCGTCTTCAGGTTCACAATCCAGATCGGCGTTGTCTGCCCGCCCACGTAGCGCTTCCACGCTGGCTGCCACTTGGTGAAAGGCTGGTAAGCAATCGATCCCCCGTCAGGCGAGAACGAGCCCTGAACGCCGCTCGGCAGAGGCAGCGGCTCGGGCACGCCGGAACCGTCGGCGTGCACCAGGAACAGCTTGCCAAAGTGGCGATGGCTGAGCGCCATGCTCGCCGCAAGCACGCTCTTGCCGTCACGCGACCATCCCATCACCGTACTGCCCGCAGGGTGCCACGTGATGCGCCGCGGCACTCCGCCGCCCGCAGGCACGATGTAGACATCGGTGTTGCCCTGCAGGTGTGCCGAGTAGGCGACCTCCGACCCGTCAGGCGAGTAGAACGGGCCCGCCGTGACGTGGCCGTTCGACGTAAGCCTCTCTGCTTCGCCGCCTGCGCGGCTCACCGTCCACACATCATCGGCGTAAAGAAAGGCAATCTTGTCCTGAGCCAGCGACGGGTTGCGCAGCAGCAACGGAGCCTGGGCGCGCGCAGTCGGAGCCAGAAAAACAACAGAAACCACCAGAACAAGCGCAAACACAAACTGCGCCAGGCGGGAAAAAGCGTGCTTCATTGTGCCTCCATCGGGTACGAGATACGCGCCGGCTCTTGAACGGCGGACAAACTCCAGGGGCAGAGTGTGGTGCTGATATGCGTCCAGCCGCTGCCAGCGCGCACTCACTCAAGAAGACGCACCCGCGTACTGCAGAACCGCCGCCTGATGCCTGCACATACGGGAATTGCGGGCAGGCGGTTCCCTCAACGGCAAACCATGGCACCCATGCTACCAGCGCCCACCGGTGTGGCAACGGGAATCGCATCTGCGTGTCCCGCGATTCCAGCCCCGCCTCGGCCCGGCTCATGTATCGTTTTTTAAAGCGGACTGCGCGCAGTGCGCACCACATCTATGAACGTTCTCGAACAGCTTTTCGCACAGCATTTCCACACACCGGCCGAGCGCGTGCAGCCGCTGCAGGGCCAGCTCGGCGGCTCTGGTCGCGCCATCCTCCGGGTCACCGGCGGAGGCCGCACCGCCGTGGGTGTTGTCTATCCCGTGCGCGAGGAGAACGTGGCCTTCCTCGAGTTCTCCCGCCATTTTCGCCGCCACGGCCTGTCCGTACCGGAAATCTACGCCGAGGATTTGGGGCAAGGCGCATA
Organism: Acidobacteriaceae bacterium UBA1795; assembly: GCA_002314435.1. Taxonomy (GTDB): domain Bacteria; phylum Acidobacteriota; class Terriglobia; order Terriglobales; family Acidobacteriaceae; genus Telmatobacter. Next base: position 36,432 of record DCFV01000206.1, read on the forward strand.
TCTCGAAGAGGATCTGGGCGACGTCACGCTGTTCGACTTCCTGGGCGCGCACCGCAGCGGAGATACGCTCGCTCCCGACGTCTTGGAAGCCTACCGCAAAGTCGTCGCCGTGCTGCCCCGCTTCCAGGTGGACGCCGGTCGCGACCTCAACTACAAGGTCTGCTACCCACGCGCCAGCTTCGACCGCCAGTCCATCAACTGGGACCTGAACTACTTCAAGTACTACTTCCTCCGCCTCGCCGGCATCCCCTTCAACGAGCAGGCGCTTGAAGACGACTTCAGTCGCCTCACCAAGTTCCTGCTCACCGCCGACCGCGACTACTTCCTCTATCGTGACTTCCAGTCGCGCAATGTGATGCTCCGCGATGGCGAACCGTGGTTCCTCGACTACCAGGGAGGGCGCAAAGGCGCTCTGCAGTACGACATCGCTTCCCTGCTCTTCGACGGCAAAGCCGACCTGCCTCCCGACGTGCGCCAGGAACTACTTGATCACTACCTCGACTGCCTCGGCAAATCCATCAAGTTCGATCGCGCCGCCTTCCTCGAGCACTACTACGCATTCGTCTACGTGCGTATCCTGCAGGCGCTCGGCGCCTACGGCTTTCGCGGCTTCTACGAGCGCAAGGCACATTTTCTGCAGAGCGTACCCTTCGCGCTCAAGAACCTGCGCTGGCTGGCGCACAACGTCAAGCTTCCCATCGCGCTGCCCGCGCTGCTCGAGGCGCTGCAGAGCATGCTTTCGTCAGAAACGCTCAACAACCTCGCGGCATCCGCCGACAACCTGACCGTGCGCGTCTGCAGTTTCTCCTTCCATCGCGAATTGCCCACCGACCCCTCCGGTAACGGCGGCGGCTTCATCTTCGACACACGCAGCCTACCCAACCCCGGCCGCGAAGAGCGCTTCAAGCCGCTTACCGGCCGCGACGCGCCCGTCATCGAATACCTGAAGCAGCAGGACAGCGTGCACCAGTACTTCGCCCACGTTCTGTCGCTGGTTGACACTAGCGTAAGCGCCTACCAGAAGCGCGGCTTCAAGAATCTAATGGTCTCGTTTGGATGCACCGGCGGCCAGCATCGCTCCGTCTTTCTGGCCGAGCAACTGGCCGCACACCTGCGCAACATCAATGGCGTCGATGTCGTCGTGCAGCACATGGAGCAGGAGCACTGGCCCGAATGAAAGCCATGGTTCTGGCCGCGGGCCTGGGCACACGGCTGCGCCCGCTCACCGACGACCGGCCCAAAGCGCTCGTCCGGGTCGCCGGACGCACTATGCTCGAAATCACCCTGCACCGCCTCCAGAGCTTCGGCATCCGTGAGGTCATTGTCAATGCGCACCACTTCGCCGACCTGCTCGTCAGCTACCTCACAGCCCACAACAACTTCGGCCTGCACATCGAAATCTCGCGCGAGGACCTGCTGCTCGACACCGGCGGTGGTATCAAAAAAGCGGCTGATTTCTTCCTGCGCGATGGAAATCTCGATGCACCATTCTTGGTGCACAACGTGGACGTGCTCAGCGACATCGACCTCGACGCTCTAAAAGTGTTCCACGTGGAACATTCTGCGCTGGCCACGCTGGCAGTGCAGCAGCGCACTACCTCACGCTACCTGCTGTTCGACCGGACTAACCACCTGTGCGGCCGCCGAGCCGGCTTCGACGGCCCCACTGAGATGGCACGACCAGCGGCCGAAACCCACGCGTTCGCATTCTGTGGCATCCACATCCTCTCACCGCGCATCTTCTCACTGCTCACCGAGGAAGGCGCGTTCTCCATCATCCCCGCGTACCTGCGCTTGGCCGCGCAGGGCGAAATCATCGCCGCATTCCGTGCGGATGCCTATCATTGGCGCGACCTCGGCCGCCCGGAAAGCATAACCCAAGCCGCCGACGAACTCACGCGCGGCCTCGCCGACTGAGCGCTGCGCTCGCCATCGGTCAAATCCCAGCCCTGTGATTGGTAGAGCTTCTCCCGGCCCTTCAACATGCCAGTTTGTCTCATTCCAACTTACACAGATTCTGCCGGTCACTCCAAGCGAGGGGCAAGTTTCGGCGGCTCAGGAACCGCCTGACACAACTGCAATTCACGGTGTATGCTGCAGCAACTGCTATGAGTCTTCGAGTCCTCCGCTTCCTCGCCACGGCCACCCTCGTCTCAATCATTTCTCCGCTGCTCGCGCAAGAGCCGGCGAAGAACAAACCAGAAGATACGGAAGTCTGGCAGCCGGAGCCGAAGATCGTCACTCCCGGCATGACCACGGCGAATCCCCCATCCGATGCCATCGTACTGTTCGACGGCAAGAACGAGGACGAGTGGGTTTCAGCCCAGGACCACTCTCCGGCCAGATGGTTGGTACACGATGGGATTCTGACAGTGAATAAGGCTGGCGGTGTAGGCAACATAGAAACGAGGCGCTTATTCAAGGATTACCAACTCCATATCGAGTGGAGGATTCCCGAGAGCGTAACCGGCTCCGGCCAGGCGCGAGGAAACAGTGGTGTCTTTCTGGCTTCCACCGGGCCCGGAGATGATGGGTATGAGTTACAGGTCCTCGATTCCTATAACAACAAAACCTATGTCAACGGCCAGGCCGGCAGCATTTACAAGCAGAGCGCTCCGCTCGTGAACCCGAACCGCAAACCCGGAGAGTGGCAGGGCTACGACGTGGTGTGGACAGCCCCGACATTCAACGATGACGGGACGCTGAAGACGGCTGCCTGCGTGACGGTCTTCTTGAATGGTGTGCTCGTGCAGAATCACTTTCAGTTGCGCGGCCAGACGCTTTACATCGGTCAGCCGTTTTACAAGAAGTACGACCGAGCACCCATCAAGCTACAGGCGCACGGCGACAAAAGCGAGCCGATCAGCTTCCGGAATATCTGGGTACGCGAACTCAATTAGCTGACTGAGGCCGGCCCGGCAGCGATCCGTGGGGTCTCGACAAAGCATGTCCATAGGAGACCGATGGGCTTCTATGGACATGGTGGTCCGTCGGAAAAGCTCCGCACCTGAGAACGACCACGACTTGGCATTCAGGACTAGATCAGCGTGCGTTGACCGTCAGGCTTTGTCCTGTGTACGTCACCTCTTGATTGACGTCCTTCGACTCAAGCGGACCAGCACCGTGCCCGCGATGAACGAACACGACTCGGAACGTGCGCGTCTGGACCATTCCCGGATAGCTGCCGCTGCGGGGACCGATCGTCAACTGACCCGACTTGTCGTCCCAGTGCATGGGGATGGTTGCGTGCTGACCTTTCTGATAGTCGTAGCTGTCGCCGCTGTCCTCATACAACTCAAAATCCCCGTTCGCTCCGCGGTAGATGCGGATCTCAACGGGCCCGTCCGGCTTTTGTCCCGTGTACTCGATCTCCGGCCCCAGCGGCAAAATCGAGCCGGCACGAACGTAGAGCGGAAGCGTATCGAGCGGAGCGTCAACTTCGAGATAGCTGTGACCCGAAGCTGTCTCTCCCGTCCAAAAGTCGTACCAGGCAGGTGAATCGGGAAGGTACAGCCTGCGCTTCGTCGCGTCCTGTTCGAGGACAGGGCTGACCAACAGAGCCGGGCCGAACATGAACTGGTCGCCGATGTCGCGCACCTTGGGGTCCGTACGCCAATCCATCACGAGAGGTCGCTGAATGGTGTAGTCATCCTTTGTGACGCGCCATGCCAGCGAGTAAATGTAGGGCATGAGCCTGTAGCGCAGCTTGTCGAACTTAAGCAGGGTGGGTTCGACGCGGTTGTACGTCCACAGCTCGTTGTGATCGCGGTGACCGTGCGTCCGAAAAACCGGGCAGAACGTGCCGTACTCGAACCAGCGCGCATACAGGTCCTGATAGGCCGGATCGAACTGTGTTTTACCCGGATCGGGCTGATGATAGCCGCCGATGTCTGTCGTCCAGTAAGGCAGGCCCGATACGGCGAAGTTCAGCCCTGCTGGAACCTGATGTTGAAGCGCCCACCAGCTGCTGTAGACATCGCCGGACCAAGTTGTGGCACCTACCCGCTGTTGCCCTAGAAACGCCGAGCGGGTGAGCAGATAGACACGCTTGTCTTGCGTTGTTGCCTTCCAGTGCTCCTGCACACCGAGTGTATGCATGAAGGGAAAGATGTTGGTATAGCTCATGCCATTACCAATCGCAATTTGTCTATCGCGCAAGATCGCGTCGCCCATATGCGGCCAGTACTCCTCAGGCTCAGCGCTATCAAGCCAAAAAGCATCCCAACCCTGCGCAAGGAGTTTGCCCGCAAGATGGCTCCAGTAGAAGTCGCGGGCCGCGGGATTGGTGGCATCATACACGTGGGCATCGGCGATATCGAAGCCCTTCGCATGCAGCTCCTTGAAGTTTTCCGAAGCAGGGTCGAAGAGCCCCCACACCGAGATCATCGTGTGGACATGCTCGTCGTGCAACTTCTTCAGGTCGCCAGGAACATCATGATAGTTGGCATTGAAAACAGGGTCGCCCTCCTTCGCCCACCAGAACCAGTCCTGCACAATAGCATCCAACGGGATGTGCTTTGAACGATATTGCGTTGCGATATCAATAATCTGTTCTGTCGAGATATACCGATCCTTTGACTGGAACAGACCATACGCCCACAACGGCAGGAGAGGCGCGTGGCCTGTCAGATTCCGATACTGATGGATGATCTCGTCCATCTCCGGACCAAGGATCAAGTAGTAATCGATATTGCTTTGTGCATTCGAGGTGAATCGGAACTCAAGCGGAAAACGGTTGTCTGCATAGCTGAATGCAGCAGTGTTCCACATGATCCCGTAGCCCTTCGTGGAAATCAGGAACGGGATCGCAACATCTGTGTTGTTCTGGCCTAGCTCGACAGTGTTGCCGCGATAGTTGAAGACTCCTCCCTGGTGCTGACCAAGACCGTAGAAGCCCTCCGTAGCGTCAGGAGCGAACCGATCTTCGACCTGATAGGTCTTGTCGCGATTGACTTCCATCGGCTTGTAGGTGCGCGGCAGGCCGAGGCCCTCTCGCAGTATCGACTCGCCGCCAGCAACCGCATAGGACACCTTGGCATCCTCGAGCGAAAGGCGAAACGTCAGCTTCGCCGTGCTGAGTGTTGCCTCCTTGTCCGTCGTCGCAACCGTGAATTGCCCGCCGGGACACGCTTCCGCTGCAGGGAGCATCCAGGGTTGGGCAGGTATCGTGCCTGACGTCGCAGCGGCGTGCGAAACGAAATGGAGGACCGAGTCGCGGCACACGCTGATCTCGATTGTCTCTGCGCTGGACTGGGCAACAAACCCCGTCTTCGTTTCGTGGATCGTTATCTTGGGCTGAGGGGGTAAATCTCCGGGAAGTTGCGCAGTGACATTCCCTGCACTGAAGACTGCGGAACCCACCAGCAGCGCAACAAGCTCCTTGCGCACTCTGGGCATATGAAAGCGAACTTGCATTGATCCTCCTTGTTACGTCGATCTCGTTGAGTGGCTCAGGCTACATCTGCGCCGGGGCCTGACGATGGAGTGTGGAATTCGGCTCGAGGTTTTGGAGGTACTCTATGTAACCCAGCAGTGCGCCCCAATGGTAGAACCGATCGCTATTCTTGACGTCGTCCCCCGTGCCGAGAATTGCGTTGTAATTCTCGTGCACGTGCCCTTTGTCATGCCATTCCTTCAGGAATAAGTCGTACGACTTCTGTGCAAACTCAGATCGAACACTTGCGTCATCATAGTTGCGCAGTCCGAGATACACCAGGTAGTGCATCGTTCCCCAAATTCGCCACGCCAGTAGTCCTGATATCCTGCGCAACGTGAATCCTGGAAATCATCACTGGGTTGAGTTGAAGCTCGTAGGCGGCCCAAAGTGCCCTCGTGGCGTTTGAGGTGCAACTTTCTATCTCACTGCCAACGGAATGCGTCAGCGCGTTACGGCATACAGGCCATAAAGACGACCTTCAGGAACTCGTGAAGCGACTCTCTGAGTTGCATCAGCAGTCACTCAAAAAGGAACCGGATAGAAAGCGGTACCGGCCGGTTGAGCAGGCTCCGCCTCCGCCCGACTGAACTGCTGCACGTCACGCCCCGCTCATGTGTCCGGCGCGAACACGCACGCCTAAATCCACCAGAGGTATCGGGGAGAACCGGCTGGCGGATAAGGGCTCGTCGGCGAAGATGTTTCGGCTTGATAACGACCACGTTAGCTACGAACAGGACAGAGCAATCTGAAAATCCATTAGAGAAATGATTTATTTGTCTTGACACCCCCGAAGAGCGCCCCCTATAGTTCGGCTCGTCTTCGTCTTTAAGTGGTGATCCCTGGTTCAGATCTATGCGGATCTTGGCGTTGTGACAAGACACAAATTCCTTATGACATGGAGGGATGCGAAGGATCATGTGGCATGCATGCAGAAGAGAGGTTTTGACTGCGATCGCTATGGTTGCGCTTGGCACGGGGCCGATCTTGAGTCAGGCGCCCCCGGACTCGCTCAAAAGCGGCTTCGAGAACCCACCCGCAGGCGCCAGGCCGCGTGTCTGGTGGCACTGGATGAACGGCAACATCAGCAAGGATGGCATCAAGCTCGATCTCGAGTGGATGCATCGCGCCGGCCTTGGCGGCTTCCAGAACTTCGACGCTGCCCTGCAGACTCCGCAGGTCGTCGATCATCGTCTCGCCTACATGACGCCCGAATGGAAAGACGCCTTCAAGTACTCCATCACCCTCGGCCAGCAGCTCGGCTTCGAAATGGCCATTGCCGGCTCTCCCGGCTGGAGCGAGTCCGGCGGCCCCTGGGTACCCGGCTCGCAGGGAATGAAGAAATACGTGTGGAGCGAGACGTTCGTGGAAGGCGGTAAGCCGTTCACCGGGACCCTGCCTCATCCGCCCTCCAACACCGGAGCTTTCCAGAATGAGGGTATTCACGACCAGCAGCCCCCGCCGGGCGCGATGCCCATGCCGCAGTTCTATGCCGACGCAGTCGTTGTGGCATTCAAGCGCCCCGCAGGCGACCAACCCCTCGATGCCCTGCATCCTAAAGTATCCGCCAGCGGCGGGTCTCCGGATTTCGCGCTTCTCACCGATGGCGACCTTGAAAAAACGACCGGCATTCCCATCCCCGAAGAAGGTCAGAGTTCCTGGATTCAATACGAGTTTGCCCAGCCGCAAACCATCCGCAGCGTCACATTTGTGACGAAGGATCCAAACTTTATCGAAGCCCTTGTCGCGGGGAGTGCGGCACCGGACAAGACCCTCGAAGCGTCTGACGACGGCCAGAGCTTCCACGAGATTGCTAAGCTCTCCGGCGGCGATTCACCGGAACACACTATTTCCTTTCCCGCGGAAACTGCGAAATATTTCCGGATCGTCTTCAAACGCACGCCCGCACCCAAGCCCCCGGACTGGGCCGCCGGGCTTGATCCTGCTTCCTTTGGCATCGAGTTGCCGACCAAGCCGACACAATATGAGATCGCGGAATTGGTCCTGCACCCCGGCGCTCGCGTCAATCACTGGGAAGAAAAGGCTGCCTTTGTACCTGAAGACGATCTCTACCAGTTCGCAACGCCGCCTGTCGATTCCGCCGACGCGGTAGTGAAATCAGATGTCATCGACCTCACTTCAAAGATGAGCCCTGACGGAAAGCTGGACTGGACGCCCCCACCGGGCGACTGGGTCGTTCTGCGGTTCGGCTACTCCCTACTGGGCATCACCAACCATCCGGCAACCGCGGAAGCGACCGGCCTCGAAGTGGACAAGATGGACCGCCGCTACGTGAAGGACTACTTCGAGAAGTACCTCGACAGCTACAAGCAAACCGTCGGCCCCGAGCTGATCGGCAAGCAGGGCATTCACTACGTCATCAACGACAGTTGGGAAGCCGGATCGCAGAACTGGACCGACAACATGATCGCGCAGTTCAAGAAGCTGCGCGGCTACGACCCAACACCGTGGCTGCCCGTGCTCACCGGCCGCATCGTCGAGAGCGCTGCCGCCAGTGACCGCTTCCTCTGGGATTTTCGCAAGACCATTGGCGACCTCATCGCCAACGAGCACTACGGCCAGCTTGAAGAAACACTCCACGCGTGGAACATGGGCCACTACGGCGAATCGCACGAAGGTGGCCGCGCTTTTGTGGCTGACGGCATGGAAGTGAAGAAGTTCAACGAAGTACCCATGAGCGCCATGTGGACCCAGACCCCCGGCGTGAACGAGGAGCAGTTCGGCTACAACGCAGACGACCGCGAGTCTGCTTCCGTGGCACACATCTACGGGCAGAACATCGCAGCCGCCGAGTCCATGACGGCCGCAGCCGCACCCTGGGCCTGGTCGCCCGCAACCCTCAAGCCCACCGCCGATCAGGAGTTCCTCAACGGCATCAACCGCTTCGTCATCCACGAGTCTGCACACCAGCCGCTGGTGGATAAGAACAAGGCTCCGGGCATGACTCTCGGGCCGTTCGGCCAGTGGTTCAACCGCAACGAAACCTGGGCCGAGCAGGCGCACGACTGGATCACCTATCTCGCGCGTACCAGCTTCCTCCTGCAGCAGGGTCGCTTCGGCGCAGACCTCATCTACTTCTACGGCGAAGACTCCAACGTCACCGCCATCTATGACAAGGTCTCACCCGAAGTTCCCGCCGGCTACGGCTTCGACTACGTCAACGCCGATGCCCTGATCCACGAGTTGCACGCAGCCAACGGCCGCATCGAAACCAAGGGCGGCATGAGCTATCACGTGCTCGGCCTCGCGCCATACAGCACCCACATGTCCCTGCCCGTACTGCGCGCAATTCATCAACTCGTGCAGGATGGTGCCGTTGTCGCTGGCTCCAAACCCGCCGACGACCCAAGCCTCTCCGACGATCAGGCCGAATTCCGCAAGCTCAACGACGAGCTCTTCGGCAACGGCACCGGCACGCACAAGGTCGGCATGGGCACGGTCTACGCTGGCCAGAACCTCGGTGACGTCTTCCACGCTCTCAACGTCGCGCCCGACTTCGACTACACCAAACCCGAAGCCGACACGCGCCTCGAGTTCGTCCACCGCAAGTTGACTGATGGCGATCTCTACTTTGTCGATAATCGCGGCGACAAGGAACAGAGCGTTGAAGCAATGTTCCGTGTCACTGGGAAAACTCCGGAACTGTGGCGCGCCGAAACCGGTAAGTCGGAGCCAGTCTCTTACAAGATCGCGGACGGACGCACCACGGTCCCGCTGAAGCTCGAACCGTGGGGCACGGTCTTCGTGGTGTTCCGCAAACCCGCCGCGGCTCCTGCTAAGACGCTGCCCCAAATCACCGAAACCAAGGTGGCCACAGTGGACGGTCCCTGGACCGTCAGCTTCCAGCCTGATCGCGGAGCACCAGCCTCGATCAAGATGGATACGCTGGCCTCCTGGAGCGACAGTGCGGATCCCGGCGTCAAGTACTTCTCCGGCATCGGCACCTACACCAAGACCATTCAGGCACCAGCGGACTGGTTCAAAAAGGGCGCAAAGCTTTGGATCGATCTGGGCGACGTCAAGAACCTCGCCGAGGTCACGGTCAACGGCAAGAGTCTCGGGCAGGTCTGGCACACGCCCTATCGTATCGACGCGACTGAAGCGCTCAAGCCGGGAGCCAACGAAGTCACCATCACGGTGGTCAACTCCTGGGTCAACCGCCTCATCGGCGACCAGCAGCCCAACGCCACCAAGTACACCTTTGCTGATGTAAAGCCTTATAAGGCGAAATCGCCGCTGCTTCCGTCCGGTCTGCTGGGACCAGTTGCCGTGGTGCGTGCTGCTACTGAGTAAGCAACCAACCCGAAAGCTGGCCTGCAAGGCAGCGGGTATTCCAGACGAGGCGAATCCGCACCAACGCGGGTTGGCCTCGTCTTACTTTGCTGAGGAAGAAGACGGTCGTAATGCTCAGACGTGAACTATTGAAATCCGGCGCGGCAGCCGCAGCCACGGCCATGATCAACCCCCTGCTCCGGGCAACTCCGTCGCACATGCCCGTAATCGATACGCATATTCACCTGTTCGACCCGGCGCGGCCCGGCGGCGTTCCCTGGCCCGAACCATCCAACTCTGCGCTTTACAAGCCGGCCCTTCCGCCTCGCTACGAAAAGCTTGCCCAACCGCATGGAGTGGTTGGTGCCATTGCCATCGAGTGCAGTCCATGGATGATCGACAATCTCTGGCTGCAGGATGTGGTGGAGAAAAACCCCACCATGCTGGGGTACATCGGTGATCTCGACCCGGCGGACGCCTCCTTTGCGGCGACTCTGGATTGGCTGCACCGTAGTCCTCTCCTTCTGGGCATCCGCTACGGGAATCTCTGGAATCGCGACCTGCTCGCGTCCATCCAGACACCTGCGTTCGTTGCAGGACTCAAGCTGCTTGCCCAGGCAGGCCTCGTTCTTGAAACAGCCAATCCCAATACCGCTCTCCTCGGCGCCGCCCTTGAGGTATGCGACCGCGTCCCCAACCTCCGCATCGTGATGGACCACCTGCCGCATGCCGATCTCCCCGCGGCTCCCAGTGCCCGCGCAGAATATGACAAGCATCTGCGCGAACTCGCCCAGCATCCCAACGTCTTTGCCAAGGGATCCGAGATTCCGAAGAAGATCGAAGGCCGCGTCTCGCTCGACGCGGGAACCTACAAGGCAAATCTTGATGCCCTCTGTGACCTGTTTGGCGAAGACCGCATGCTATTCGGAAGCGACTGGCCGAATAGCGACTCGATCGCCACGTACGATGAAACATTCAGGCTCGCGGAGGGCTGCATCGCTACCCGGACTCTCGCCGCGCAGCAGAAGTATTTCTGGAAGAACTCCATCGCCGTGTACCGTTGGAAGCCCCGCACCAGCGCGCAGAAAGAGCTACTGAGTTCCTGACCAGCTTCCAGGAGAAGGCCCCCGTGCCGCTCCTGCGTCTCCGCAGTGCGCTTACCGCCGCTGCGGACCCGCTGGGTAGAATGCGCGCAGGTTTGCCGGGGTCACCATCTCATGACGAACGAACGTGGCTGGCGGTACCGGACGCCCTCCGAGCAGATCGAGCGCGAGTGGAATCACGCCTTCTCCGTATTTTTCCGGAAAATAGCCGACCGATCCGATCAGCCGCGAATTCTTGGTGGCCAGCTCCGCATGCACTTCCGGGGATGCATTGTGGCCCACAATCGCACAGTGTTCTTCGCGCCCGGCATCGCGAAACGCCTGCAGAGCGCCGAGCGCGCACGGATCGTTGATCGCCACCACGAGAATCCGTTCCGCGCGACTGCGGCGCAAATGAGCCCGTGTCAGCGCCACAGTGTTTTCATAATGCCCCGTGGTTCGAAGGATCTTCACCTGGCGCTCCGATAGCCACACCAGCCGCTCCAGCACGCCGAGCATACCGCCCAGGATGCGCGCGTTCGGCACGTGTCCAGCCTTCGGCAACTCGAGTAACAGCAATTCGTCCACACGGCTCTCCCAATGCGCTTCGGCCCATCGCGCCAGGTAGCGTCCTGCGATGAGGCCCGCTTGGCTATTGTTCGCACCATAGAACACGGTCTGTGGATGCGGAATCTCCAATGCAATCACAGGAATGGCCGCAGTGCGGAATCGTGAGAAGATTTGCTCCGCAATCCGCGTGTCGGTCTGCGATTCGATGACCAGGTCCACGCGCTCACGCACAAACGTATCGGCATTGCGCAGCGCAGCGCGCGACGTATCTTCGTTGTCGAGTACCAACAGCTCAATATCCGCCGCCGCCGCGCTGCGACGTAGTGAATCCGTGACTGCCCGGCTGAAACCAAACTCGGCGCTCTGCATGCCATAACCGAAGCGAAACCGGTGCTGGCCAAGTGGCCGGATCGCCAGTTTGTACTTCGTCTCATCCACACGCGACAGCAGTTCGCAAGCCACGAGCGTACTCAACATGCGCAGAGCCGTCGTCTTATGCAACCCGGTACGGGCCACGATGTCAGTGAGGCGCAGACACTCCGACTGGTCTTTGAACACCTTCAGAACCTGGCAGGCACGAATCAGCGATTTCATAGAAATGGTCCGAATAGCGGAGCTTCTGTTCGTCCAAGTCTACGCGCAAACAGTCCGAACAATCGAGATCACACGACAAATCAACACAATATCGGAGTCTCTCCACTCGATAGTCCGTATCGTGGAACAAAATACGCAACACATGGAAAAGGTTTGCCTCAGTTGGATCAGAGGACTAGCTTGCCCGGTAGTCCCAAACGGAGGTGTGCGTGATCTGTGTATCCCAACGCAGGATCAGTCTTCCTGTCATTCTCTCTGTGGCCGTCGCGGCCTTTGCCGCCGCAGTGCCGCTCCTGGCGCAGGACGCGCCGCCCAAGGTGGAAATCGACTGGAACAAGGTCGTGATTGTCTCCCGCTCGACGGCCACGCTGCAAGTGGTTACGAACCCGATGCTCAATCCGGGAGCTCCCATTCACGACGGATCGTTCGCGGCCCTCAAGGCACTCGGAGCGGATTACGTGCGCTACGTGCCCTGGTTGCCCTATCCCAAAATCGCCGTCGCGGAGCTCGAGCCACCCACCAAAGACAAGACCTCCTGGGACTTTACCTACATCGATTCGGTCACAAGGGACTTCCTTGCGGCCACTGAAGGGCACTCAACGATCATCAACTTCAGCACCATCCCGGCATGGATGTTCAGGACCGACAAGCCGGTAACCTATCCGCAGGATCCCAACCAGGTCTTCTGGAACTACACGCAGGGAACTGAACTGCGCGACCCTACCGGAAAGGAACTTGGCGATTACTACGGGCGCCTGGTGAGCTGGTTCACGAAAGGTGGATTTACCGACGAAAATGGCAAATTCCACGAGTCCGGCTACCACTA
>DCFV01000206.1:49555-76140 GCA_002314435.1 Acidobacteriaceae bacterium UBA1795
GAGGACTACACCAGGCGCTACGACGCGATCGTGGAAGGAATCAGAAAGGTCAGTCCGAATACCAAATTCGTTGGTCTCGCGCTTGCGGCCCCCGGCGCCAACCCCAAGTACTTCGAACATTTTCTTGACCCCCGCAATCACAAGCCGGGCATCCCCCTCGACTACATTTCGTTCCACTTCTACGCCTCGCCGTCTCTCGATGAAGACCTGAACGGTTGGCAGCACACTTTCTTCAACCAGGCGCAGGGATTTCTGGCAACCACCCGTTACATCCTCGCCATCCGCGATCGTCTCTCTCCGCAAACCAGGATCGACACCGACGAGCTTGGCGTGATCCTTCCCACCGACGATCAGGAGATCCGGGCGTCCAAAGCTCTACCGGACCACATTCCCCATCGCTACTGGAACGCTGCAGGTGCGCTCTATGGCTATCTGTTCGTCGAGCTCTCCAAACTCGGTGTCGACGTGATTGGTGAGTCGCAGCTCGTCGGCTACCCGTCGCAGTTTCCCAGCGTATCGATGATCGACTACAACAACGGAAAGCCCAACGCACGCTACTGGGTGCTCAAGCTCATCAAAGACAACTTCCATCCAGGAGACAAACTCGTAGCCAATAAAGCTGGAGATAGCGGCGATGTGCTGATCCAGGGCTTTCTCACGCCACAGGGCAAAAAGATTCTGCTCGTCAACAAGACGAATAGCGAGAAGACGCTCAAGCTCAATTCGGACATACAAGGCGCATCCACCCGCACGGTGGACGAAGAGACCGGCGACGATACACCACGTGTTGGCAATGTAACCGGTTCCGACCTGAAGCTCGCACCATTTGCCGTGGTCGTGCTCAGTGCTCAGTAGGATTGCAACCATCAAGCATGCCGGCCCACACCAGAACAGGGAAATGACTTGGGTTCCCTTTGTGCCAGGCCGGCTTGCTGTTGGCTTCAACTGAACGTGAACTCAACTCATGACGGCGGGTGGAGCAGATGACGGACACACAACTGCGCGTAGGTCTGTGCGGCATCGGCCTTGAGGCCTATTGGCCGCAATTCGAAGGACTCCACGACCGCCTGCAGGCGTATGTGCGCCAGGTCGGCGATAAGCTGGAGCAGGCCGGTGCGCTGGTGGAGTTTCTCGGCCTGGTCGACACGCCGCAGAAAGGCCGTGAGGCCGGCCGTGCCTGCCGCCGCGCCGATGTTGACCTTCTGGTCATCTACGTCACCACATACGCTCTCTCAAGCACGGTACTGCCCATGGTGCAGAGGGCACACGTTCCTGTCCTCGTGCTCAACCTGCAGCCCGAGGCGGCAATTGACTACCAGGCATTCAACCAGTTGCCCAATCGCACCGCAATGACCGGAGAGTGGCTGGCCTTCTGCTCAGCCTGCCCGGTGCCAGAGATTGCCAATGTCCTGCGCCGAGCCGGCATTGCGTTCCACCAGGTCACCGGCGTGCTCGGGGATCCCGGTCTCTGGAGCGACATTGAGGAGTGGATCGCCGCCGCCCGCGTGAAAAAGGCGCTCGCCGAAAATCGACTCGGCCTTCTAGGGCATTACTACAGTGGCATGCTTGACATCGTCACTGATGTTACACAGGTGGCCATCACTTTCGGCAGCCATGTGGAACATCTTGAAGTGGATGAACTTAGCGCCCTGCGCACTGCCGTGACCGGCCAGCAGATAGATGACCGCATTGCCGACTTCCGCCGGCACTTCGATGTGCAACCGGACTGCGCGGAAGCAGAACTGGCGCGCGCGGCAAGGACCTCCGTTGCCCTGGATCAATTCGTGGCGCAACACGATCTGCAGTCGCTGGCCTACTACTACATGGGCAGCGGACTGCCCGCCAACGAAGACACCATGAGTTCCATTATTCTGGGCACGTCGTTGCTCACGGCGCGCGGAATCCCGGTTGCCGGCGAGTACGAAGTGAAGAATGTGCTGGCGATGAAGATCATGGATTGCTTCGACGCGGGCGGCTCGTTCACCGAGTACTACGCGCTCGACCTTAAGAGCGATCATGTCTTGATGGGGCATGATGGGCCGGGACACCTGGCCATTGCTGAAGACAAAACCAAGGTGCGCCCGTTGGCCGTGTATCACGGCAAGGCAGGCCAGGGGCTGTCCGTCGAGATGAGCGTGAAACACGGCCCGGTAACCCTGCTATCGGTCGTGGAAGACAAGACGCGCGGATTCAAATTGCTGGCCGCCCATGCCGAATGTGTTCCCGGCGAAGTGCTCAAGATCGGCAATACCAACAGCCACTACCGCTTTTCGATTGGTGCGAAGGGATTCGTCGAAGCGTGGAACGCGGAAGGACCGGCCCATCACTGCGCCATCGGTGTCGGTCACCTGGCCGGGAAGCTCAGCAAGCTGGCGAGCCTCCTCGATATCCCGTTTGTGCAGGTCTGCTGACCGCGCCATCGAGGGCTGCGCTGCCGTGTCCGCAGGCACAATGGCGGTCGCGGTACCGCAGCATCAAGACAGGTGGAAGACTTCTTGCATAAATGGGAATCGCTCACCGGTGCGCGTCTCCTGTACGGGGACGAAGTAGGCGCTCATGGCCTGCTGCCAGCGCGTATTCACCGGATCTGCCTCAATCTTGTCCCACACGGTGTCAAAGTCTTGTGCGATGTGCATGTAGAGAAACAGCAGCTCGTCGCGCCGAAAGATTGAATACTCCGAGATTCCAGCGCCTTTCAGCAGCGCGAGCATCTCCGGCCATACCGCCGCATGGGACTTGTCATAGTCCTCGCCAGTGCCCGGTTTCAGTCGTAACAGAAAGGCAATGCGTTGCATCTGACGTCCTCCTTGAACTTCACTCTGCGTCCGCCTCAGTGGGCATGCCGCGTCTCGATCAGGGTCACGGGGCCGAGCATGCCCGACGGCAGCGGCTCCAGATTCTGCATGTCCTGTGGAATGAACTCAACACCATATCGGTCATACAAAAGCCGGTAGTTGGGCGTGGAAAAGCCCGCCATCTCGTTGATGGCCGTGTTCCCAACCGTAATCACAATTTCGTTCTTTCCCGGTACAAGATAGGGCGTGACGTCCACTCGGAACGGTGGATGCCACACAACCCCCGCCGCCTTCCCGTTGACAGACACTTCCGCGGCCTCTCTAACCGGTCCTTCAAGGTAAGCGCGCATGTTGAACCGCGGCAGCGGGTCCGGGAGAGGAACCGGCGTGCCTTGTCCGAAGTCCAACACGAAGCTCCCGTGTTGCTGCAGATCCCCGGGAGCGATATCGACACTCTTGCGATAGATGGCTCGCCCCGAATAGTAGCGAAGCGCAGATCGGTCGGCCCAAGAATCAAGGTCCTGCATGTCGACGCTCTGATTCTCACCAAACGTCACATGCCACTCGTGCGATAGGTCGATGTGATTGGTCTGTTCCGGAGCTTCAGATCGAACAGGCGAGAGCCCCGTGTCGGAAAAGAAGATCAGGCGCGACTCATAAGGCTCAAGGCTCAACTGAACGTGATGTGGATCCGGGATTCCCACTGTCTCGCCGGTGAATGCATCCCAGACCTCAGCGTGCTTCGCTGCCGAACGAAACGCCGCTTCGAATCGCTGTGCGCGATTACTGGTGTTCGCAACAAAATAGAGATCGCCGGTATCGAGGTGCCGATGAATGAAGCCCACCTCCGGTACGCCAGATGTAGTTACGAAATCCGCCGGAAGCCACTGTCGCAGCGAAGCGCCCAGAGTCTGTTCGTCCTTCACAAAGTGTGCGGTACTCACATCACCATGGAACAGTTGGTTGGAGGTCTCTCCGATGCGCGTCGTATCTTCCGATGCGTTCCTGTACCCGGGTGCAGTTCCCGGCAGTCGGCGTGTTGCAATCACGATACCTCCATGCCGCGCAAAATCGAGAACCTTGGCGTAGGTCTCTACAGGAATGCGATCGACCCCGGGGAGGATCAGAACCTTGTAAGGAATGCCGAGCTGGTTGATTGCATCGGCATCGAGGAAGTCGAAGTTGAAACCTGCATCAAGAATCTGCGGGATCACATCAGTACCGAGAAACTTCGGCAGCGACTCATCGATCGTAATATTCGATCCGGTCTCATCGAAACCGCCAAGTGAGGTGGCAGGCCTGTTCTTCTGGATGCGCGCCGCAAACGACGCCCACACGTCATCATTAGGCAGCAATAGCGCGACATCATTTGCGGGCTTGCCCAGTCGCAGCGCGTAACTAACGCGCTGCAGATATGCGCTCAGGCTGGGCATGACCGGAAACCACGGATCGTGCGCGTTAAACGCCGCCGCGGCGTAGAGGTGCCATCCGGGCTCTCCGGCCATGGGCGGCGAATACGGCCAACCGTGCCCGATCAGCTGATTGATGCCCTGCAGAAAATGCAGATCCGCCTCGGCCTTCATGTCCAGCGGCGTTGCCCGGAACGACGGCGAATGCAGCCACGTCCACGTCTCGGATGAAATGACGTTATGGCGGAAAAGGTGCCCGGCGGACGCGGCCCAGCGCGTATCAGAAAAATCGTGCCACATGCGGATGGTCGCCTTGCCTTCTCCCTCCGGCAGATCTTCATATCGATTGCTCGACAGCGTCACAGGAGGGAATCCATATGTCTGCGAACGAAACAGCGTATGGTGTTGATGCGCCCACGCGCGAATCGGCATCAGAAATCGTTCGTCGGCCAACTCGCTCAGTGTCTTTCCCCAGTCGTGGCGAATCGCCGCCGTCGACGGCCCCGCATCGCCTGCCAGCGCCGGAAGATGAGGCGTCAGATCGTAGCCCCGCCGTCGCTGGAATTCAACCAGCAGATCGGGAGTCCAATCGGAGCCGTAGTCTTCCAGGCTGTCGCTGAACACGGCATAGGGAGGGTGGTCTCCAAACGCCAACAGCAGCCGATCTCCCACGGCATGCAGATGGGTGGCGATTGCATCGCGGTCATAGTGATCCAGGACAAATCCCGCGGCGCCATCGGCCGCTCGCTTCACCATCATGCCAGTGCGGCTTGAAATGAAGAACAACACGCTCGACGATCCTGGTTCATCGGGAAGATTGAGCCGCGAGCCACTCGGCAGTGGCAGTGACCGCGCACCGGCCATGTCCGTCTCGGCAGATTCGGAGGAAACTAGAAAGGCTGCGATCAGCTTCTCTCCGGCTTCCAGTGCAGGTACAGCGACGGACTTCGCGGCCGGAGCTGGCGAGACCTTCTCGACCCGCAGCTCTCCCGCAGCCTGCGTCGCCGAAATGTGCGGTCCTCCAAACGGCCATCCGCTTCCCAGCGTCACATCCATGCGCAGTCCGAGCCGTCGTGCCTGCTCCGCCGCAAAGCGCAGGTGGTCGATGTGCTCGTCCGATACATAAGGATAGTTGTGGAATCCTACCGCAGGATCGCTCAGCGCGAGCGGATACATGGTGGCTACCTCAACGCCACCAATTCCCGCTGCCTTCATCTGTTCCAGTTCTCGCTGAATCTCTTCGTTGGTCGCCGAAGGCCCGAACCACCACCACCGCATCATGATCCGTGTATCGTCAGGCGGATGAAGGAAACCGGCGTGGAGTTTGCTTATCGAAGCTGTCGAGTACGGCCCATCCGCTTCCTGCGCCCGGACCGGCAGCGTCAAAGTCGACCAAAGCAGACCGCTGGCCAGCGATGCCAGTAGAAGAAGATACTTGTGTTTGGAACGACGAGCGCGTGGCGACATGGAACACTCCGGGGCAATCAAGAGTTCGTGCGGGAGTAATTCTGATCAAGGTTGTGCGGCTGCATCGAGAACCTGCGGCGTGACGTCCTCAGCAGGCTTCGGAGACTGTGCAGCACGTGCTCCTGCGTGCACGGTCCGAAACGTACTGAGCGCTTTCTCCGCCGCGTCACGATTGCCCGCTGCGCGCTCCGCCTGAGCGAGCCGATACCACGCGACATCATCGTTCGCATCCAGTTGCACCGCACGCTCGAGTGGAGCGACTGCCTGGGCACCTGCCTGATTAGCCAGATAAACTCCGCCCAGTCCCACCAGCGCCTGCTCAAAATCCGGATACCGCGCGATAGCCGCTTCGAAGCCCTTCTGTGCTTCGTCAAGCTGGTTATCCTCTGCTGCCATCGTCGCCACCTCATACATGGCATTGCCATTCCCCGGATCGATCTCGAGCTCTGCTTGAAATTCGCGTCGCGCCGCGTCGCGGTCTTCGGCCTTCTGTGAGGTCGAGAAGCGCGCGCGATAAATCCTGCCCAGGCGGTAGTGAATCCGGGGGCGTCGCGGGTCCAGGCTCAAAACGTTATTGAACGCGATGATTGCCGCGTCGTAATTCTTCGCGCTCTCGTTTGCCTCGCCCTGCGCCTGCAACATCCAGATCGAGTTCGGCGCGCTATCGTGCAGCTTTTCCATCACAACATAGGCGTAGTTTCCATACACTCGGCCCGTGTGATAAAGAACCTCTGGATCGTCGGGATAGAGCTTGTTCAAAGCAAGAGCGGTCTCAACAGCATCGGGGTCGCGTCTGAGGTCCGAATAAGCGCGCAAGAGCTGGAGTCCACACATGCGACGGACTTCCACTTCCGTAGATTGTTTGAAACCCTTCTCGAGATAGGGCAGGGCATCCTTGAACTCGCCCAACTCGGAAAGAGAAAGCCCAAGCAGGCTGTCGAGCCTGGGAAGCCCCGGCTTCAGCTTCTGCGCAGTACGCACTTCGCGCACTGCCTGCTCGTACGAGCGCTGCTTGAAGTAGATGACGGCGAGGGTTGCGTGGACCTCCGCAACGGCAGGCTGCAATCTGGCGAGCTGCTCAAAATTCGATTGGGCTTCCGCATAATGACCTGCGGCCAGCGCCCTCTGCCCCGCCTGGGCATAGCGCGCCAATTGCTCGTCGCTGCTCGCCTGAGAAAACACGACATGGCTCGTCCAGGTGCACAGAGTCAGCAGTAGGGCCAGTTTCGAAGAAGGACGCATGATTCGGATCAGTGTATCCCTTGCGAAGAAAAGTCCGCCACGCGTTTTGGCGCGTGGCGGATTGAAATGTTACCCAGTGAAGTTGTCAGAAGGTGAGTTTCCCGCTGATTTGGATGATGCGGGACGCAGAAGCATTGGTAATCTGTCCCGCGGTTGTGGAGGTGATGGAGTTGTCGATCGATGATCCGCCGCCTGAACCGCTTCCAATAAGGGCGCCGGTCCCGATTGCGTACTGGTGGTGGTTGAAGGCATTGAAGAAGTCACCCGTGAGCCTGAACCCGACAGTCTCAGCGATGCGGAAGTTCTTTCCAATACCCATGTCCCAGTTGTTGATTCCCGGCTGGCGAAGCCAGTTGCGTGCAGTATCGCCGTAAGTGCCCAACCCCGGCTGCGAGAAGCAATCGAAATTGATGCGCTGCAACGTCTTGGTCAGGTTGCTGTGAGTATTGCAGCCCTGCACCATGTTGGCACGCATGAACTGGCTGTTCAGCACTCCGCTCACGTCGTTCGCTGTGATGCTGTACGGGAAGCCAGCCTGGAAGGTTGCGATACCCGTGGTCTCCCAGCCGCCGATCAGCAGATCAGTGGCACGGTTGACGCCGGATGCCATCTTCTTTCCGCGACCGAAGGGCAGATCGTAGATGTAGCTTGTGACGAACCGCTGGTTGACATCAAAGTCCGACAGTCCGTAGTCAAGTTCAGGACGGTGATTGTCCATGAAGCCCTGGTAACCGGCACCGGTTGCGCCCACGCCCGCAGCAGCGGACTTGTCGTCCTTGCTCTGGGCCCAGGAGTAGGCTGCGGTAACAGCCAGGTCATTGGCGCGGTGCTCGAACTTCACGTTCATTCCGTTGTAGTGCGAGTAACCGTGCCAGTCGCTGTTGATGTAGAAGGATACAAAGTTCGGGTAAGGTAGCCGGCTCGCGTTGCTGCAAGGAGCCACACCGAGGTTCACGTAGCTTCCGTTCACCTGAGTCTGGCAGAAAGCCAGGCTGTCGGTCGGAATGGCGTAGGGCTGCGCGATGTTCCGCCGGTCAAGCAGGTGGAGGGCGTGCGTGCCGATGTAGTTCACCTCGAGAGTGGTGTTCCTTGCCAGCTCGCGCTGAACTCCCATCGTCCAGGATTGGACGTAGGGATTCAGAGGATTCTCGGATTCGATGACGGCAAGGAAGGTGAGCGTCGAAACCGGGAAGGCCCCGAGGGTGCCGTACGTCGGGAACATGTTGTTGCTCAGCTTCGGCGCCGCGGAATTGGTCGCCGGGTTGAGCGAGTTGCGAATGCTGTAGGGGTAGATGTCAGCCGAGTTGTCGATCTCGCGGCCTTCGGCGGAATCGTAGAAGATTCCATACCCTCCGCGGATGACGGTCTTCGGCGTAAGACGATAGTTGAAACCGACCCTCGGTGCCCATGGCGTCTTCGAGCCGGCGTGCGGAACCGAACCGCAGTAGCGCAGGATTGGACCGCCGTTGTATCCGGCTCCCGGTGCAACGCCATTCTTCGAGAGCTCAGGGTCAGCGTAGCAGAGGCCGCCCTGATCGTTCGTGGAGTCGAGCCAGAAGAAGTGGTTCGATGCCTCGTACGCGGCCGCGCGGTAATCCCACCGCAGACCGAGGCTCAGTGTAAGCTTCCTCGTCGCCTTCCAGTCGTCCATCACATAGGGGGCGAAGTAGTTGAAGACGTGATCCTGCGGGTTGCCGGCCGTGTTGGTCGGGCTCAGCGGGCCGGGAACAAATCCGCCCACGCCGGAGTAATAGCCGAGCAACATGTCGGCCACCGAGTTGCCGGTTCCGCAGAGGCCCGTCGCTGTGGTGCAGCCCGTGCCGTTCGACTGGATGGTTTGCCCGTTGAAACTCCAGTCCCCGTAGAAGTCATCGTCCAGGTTGCGGATCAGCCGCCAGCGCCGATAGTCGGCGCCGAAGCCAATTGTGTGCCTGCCCTTCACCCAGGTGAACGAATCGGCGTACTCCCAGGTCGGACCTTCCGATCCGGTATAGGAATTCCCCGAGCCGCCGCCGCTGTCGAACCCGCCGGTGTTGAGATTTACATTGGGCCAGGTCTGTTGGAGAGCCGTGAAATGCGTGAAGGTGCCGGTGAGTGCGAGTTGTGAAACTGCATCCGCAGTAATCTGTGGGCCGCCCTGCGGCGCATTGGCCGTCAGATGGCCGAAGCGGAAATTGTTCACCATCGTTGCGCCGAGGTTGACCGTGTGAGAGACCGTCCAGCTGGTCTGACTCTGCTGATAGATCTCATACCCGTGAATCAGATCCCCGGAGTTGTATGAGCCCTGGTTGTTGTAGTTGGCATCGGTGTAGCGGAAAAACACCGTCCCGTACTTGCCGAGGCTCTGATCGCCGCGGTACGTCTGCTGATTCTGGTGCAGCGGGAACCCGAGGCTCTTGATGTAGTTGACTACGCCTTCCGGCTGGTTCGCGACGGTCGGAGTCTGCCAGAAGCCATTTGTTACCGCAACTAGGCCGACGTTGCCGGTCTGCTGCGCGCTGGGAATCTTGTTGCCCGGGTACGCCAGGCCCGTCGCCGGATCGACCGGCATGCAGTTACCACCCAGTGAAAGCAGCTTGGTGCAGTCGGCCGTTCCGTAGTCCGGCAGCAGTCCGCCGGGCAGACCGGACCCGGCAGGCGCCGCGTAGGTTTCCGCCGAGAAGTCACCGCTCAAAACCGCTGGATTCGGCATCTGCGTCACCTGACGCGCACCGTTGGTGATCCTCCAGCCTTCGTAGTTGGCCAGGAAGAAGCTCTTGTTCCGGCCGTCATAAACCTTCGGAATGTAGATCGGACCACCCGCCACGAACCCGAACTGGTTCTGGCGCAGCACCGGGTTCGCCGTGGCCGTGCCCGAGTTGTAATCATTCGCGGTCGGAAATGGCTTGGCGTCGAACGCATCGTTGCGATCGAACCAGAAAGCCGCTCCGTGCAGGTTGTTCGTCCCGCCCTTGCTGACGATGTTGATCTGCGTCGCGCTGAAGCCCTGATCCGCGGAATATGTTCCGCTCGATACTTTGAATTCCTGGATCGCATCCTGTGAGAGGACTACAGCCGGCGTTACCAGAGCTGCATCGGTATTCACCAGTCCATCGAGCGTGTAGTTGTTGCCTTCCGGACGCCCGCCATTCACGCTGATCGCGTTGCCTTGGCCCTGGCGCATCGTTCCCTGCTCACCACCCACCGTGACTGCGCCCGCACCCACCATGAGAAGCTGCATGAAATTGCGCCCGTTCAGCGGAAGATCCTCAACCTGCTGCTGGCTGACCAGGTTGGACAACTCCGTAGTGTCGGTGTCGAGTGCTACGGCTTGTGCTGTCGTTGTCACCGTCTCGTTCACTGTGCCGGGCTTCAGAGACAAATCGACGCGATCATGCTGGTTGACCGTCAAAGTGATCGAGGAAACCACCGCCTTCTGGAAGCCGGGGGCCACCGCCACCACCGTGTAGGAGCCGGGGTTCAGCGCAGGAACGCTGTAATCGCCGGCACTGTTGCTGACCGTTTGGGAAGCAACCTTCGTTGCCGTATTGGTGACCGTAATTTTGGCGTTTGGGACTACCGCTCCCAAACTGTCCGTAACGGTTCCCAAAATTGTTCCTGTTACTCCCGCTTGCGCAAACAGCCCGCAGGCCGTCAGAAGCAGAACGGTGAAACATAGGATGATACGAGCTGCTCGCATCTACTGACCCTCCTCGAATTCGTACCTTTCGTGGCTTTGCCCTGGCTCGGCCTTTGAGCGTATTTAGGGTGGTCCCCGTGCTTTTTGCCCTTCGCTGGGAATAGCCTGATCCAGATGCACGGCAAAGCTAGTTACGCTTAAAGTGAATTGTCAAGGAAAATTTTATTTCTCATTTGAATTTGCCTTCTTCAATACCTTACGTTTGACCTTTGATCACAGAGGTTCAACACGAAAACGATTTTGTGAAGACCAGAGACTCAGAGGTGTCATTCAATCCATGTGCGCTAAAGTGCAGGATCGTTTGACGTCATCGAAATCTAGGGCCTAGCCAGATGGGTCTCTGGTGCGTTGACTTGTCCTTAATTTAGGAGGAGTATGACGTTCGGATAGAAATAAGTTGCATTAGAAAAATGCACCGACTGCATCGGTTACGATGCGAGCCACGGGGAGCAACTCAGCCGGAATGAGCGCCGCGACGGCTCAGTTACGCGCCCCAGATTCGGATCATTCTGCTTTTGCGAATCGGCGATATTGCGTGCCGTGGCCCTGTACAGACCCTTGAAGTCGTACAACATCGACGGCGCAAGCAAATGCGTCGGTTCAAGCCATCCGAGCCTCCCGCGCGATTGCAGCATGGCGAGACTCAGATGGAACTGCAGGCAGCAGGGGCCAGCGTGCTCTTAGCCGCCATAAAAGAGGAACTCTTCGCCATCGAAAGTGAAAAGCTGACAGGCGCACTTTCGCCCGAAGAGTACGCAACAATAAAGGCAGGATTGGAATCCGTGCTGAAGCGCGAATTGGCGCGGGCAACGCACTCTTGATCGCAATTGCATCGGCTTGATCTTGAGAGGAGTGTTAGAGTACGCCGAACACTCTGGATGCAGCCTCTTTCCTTTGCCTCGTTATGACCTAACCTGTCTTGGCTGTCTTTCCGAAGTCGGCCTTGAGCCGACAACTACACCGCAAATCCTGGAATGACCAAAAAGCTCTGTGTGGACGACAGGGAAGGTGGAGCCCGGGATATGCTCTGTCCAGACGTTTCAGAAAGTCCGCCCTCCTTCTTCCTGTTCAGATAGGAAGAACACGGCGCTGCTGTTCGATCCGTGAATGCTGCTGTGGCAGAGAGTGCATGGCTTATCTTGAGTCGCCGGAGTATGAGCCGGCCTGGAAGGCAGACTCGTTGTGAAAATTGGCGACGGCAAGTGGCATTGTAGGCAGATCGTGTTCACGTTGGAGCGATTCAGAAGCCGAGGATTCGATCCCCCATGCTGGACATGGCATCCGGTACAGCCCTCGACTTTGACTTCAGCATGTTCATAAACAAAGGGTCCAGCCGTATCGGTGTGACATTTGACACACATCAATATCTGACGTGCAGAGGCTCCCAGTGCATTCTGCGCAGGGACACTGTGCGGATCGTGGCAGTCAGTGCACTGCATTAACCCTTCCTCTACCTTGTGGCGGATGGGCAAGGCGAACTGCGCCTTCACGTTGTCGTGACACTGATAGCAGAGCTGAGGCTGCGTCATTTTCAGCAAGTTCTTCGGCTCGCCGGCGGCATGGATACTGTGACAACTGATGCAGCTTACGTTGCCTTCTCTGTGGCGCGAGCGCTCGGAGTTTGAATGGCTTCCTGCATGGCAGCTCATGCAGTTGTCATCCACCTCTTTGGCTGTGGACTTTCCAGGATCGAAAATCTTCGCCGCATCGCCGCTGTCACCCGCGTGGTCCTTGCCCGGCCCGTGACAGCTATTGCACGTCATCCCCTCGCCGGCATGCATGATCGCCTCGCTGCTGTGTGGATTATTGGCATAGCCCTTCCATATCTCGTCGTGACAGTTCGCGCAGGCTTCTCTACGCAGAGAACCTCCAGAACCCGGCAGCGCTGCTGGCTGACTCTCTTGCTGTGCTTTCGTTGCGGACGCGTAAAGCACGGGCACGGCAAGGAGTAGCAGCAGACATGCTTTCATGCTCGCAATCTTCCTCAAATCCCAGGCGATTCGCATACGCATTGCAGGGTTCACCTAGCCTGGCCATCCTGAGGGACTTGATCTGGCAAGTGCCTGTCGGCTGGTTGGACGATAAACGGCTCGGGGCCCAGGTGGCCGCGATGACATGTGCCGCAGGTCACTGGCAGACCTGATCCTTCGACCTTGGCAATGTGGTTGCTATTGATCACCTCAGTCATGACGTACATGAGGCGCGCGGTCTCCTTCATGGCCTTGGAGTCTTCAGCAAATCTGGAGCGCGGTGGTCCGCCGGTAACAATGATGGTGGAGTCCTCAGTGTGACATGCTCTGCATTCCACACCCAGTTCAGCGTTCCATCGCACCATGATGTCGTGGACCTGCTGGCCCGTCATGTCTTTCGGTAACACTCTCAGGTTGGTCGGCGCCGGATAGACGCAAAGCGGAGCCGGAGGTGAGCTGCCTGCAGGGCTCTGTGGCTCTTGGGCAGCCAGAGCCCCCGTAACTGCTGCAACCAGAAATGTTGCCAACACCACTGCCAGGACGATGAATCGAGATGTTGGTGATGGATGCAAGAGAAATCCTCCGCAATGCGACGGACAGGGCACCCATCCTGCCGATGATGCGCGTAAGTTGCATCCTGCGACGTTGCTCGTGCGCGGGCTCGTTGTTGCGCATCCGGCTTTCGTCACCGCGCCGAAATTCCCCTCCTCTCGCGAGCTGAGGAATTCCCGGCGCGATGCGTTTGTACTTACCAGCTGTCCTTCGCCTTCTGTTGTTTCGACCAGAGGAAGTCGACGATCTGGTGAATGTCCTCGTCGCTCATCAGCTTCTTCCACGAAGGCATATACAACGGCGGAGTGGGGCCGGCGGGGTTCTCCAGCGGAGGCACTCTGCCGTTGCGAATGACTTCGATGATCTCTCCCTTTGTGTAGTCGTCCGATACATGCAGAAGCGAAGGTATCTGCCCGCCCTGCGCGTTAGGGTTGGGCACGCCACCCTGGAGTTCAGTGCCGTGACAACCCGCGCAACCGAAGCGTGCAAAGTCCCGCTTGCCCGCTTCGATAGCGACGTCCGCAGGAGTGAGGGCATTGCCCCGGTGTGCCAAAATGCTTTGCGCATCTTCTGCTGTAGCAGAAGACATGAAGGCAACCAGCGCCTTGCGCGCATTGGCTTCCAGATCGTATTCGGGCATCGAGCTTCCCGGATAGACAAGCTGCGGATTCACCAGCTGTTCGTCAAGCCATTCAGGCGAGTGGCGCTTTGTAACGGCCAGCAGATCGGGTCCCGTCTTTGCGCCTACGCCTCCAATGGCATGGCATACGATGCAGTCCTTCTCTTCAAAGAGCTGTCTGCCATACTCAGGACTTGGGATCAGGCGCAAGCTTGAGTAGAAAAATCCCATGTCGGCGTTGGTGAGCGAAAGCATGTAATAGCTAAGTTCGCGCGCTTGTTGCTTTGTGAAGTGGAAGTTGGGCATTGCCGAACCGGCCGAAACCACGTTAGGCGCCAGAAAATGCCCTTCGAGCCATTCGGGAGAGCGGTGGCTTGCACCTTCTTCCGTCAAGTCCGGGCCGATGCTTCCTCCCACGCCGTTCAGTTTGTGGCAGCCATGGCAACCTTCGGTTTCAAACAGGCGTCTTCCCGCGGTCAATTCCGGCACTCCGGGCACATCGCCTTCCTTGTGGCATCGTCCACAGGAGGCACGAATATAACCCTTGGCCAGAAGCGGGTCCTGCCAGAAGGGCACGCTGCCATGTGCGCCTTTTACATCTGTGGCCAACCCCTGGCCGCCGTGGCAGATCGTGCAACCGAACTTTGAAGGAATGTGGGACCCCAGGCCAGCATGATAGCGGAACGGTTCCGGGGCGTTCTTCATAGTTGGGTCATCCACGCCCAGATGGCACGTGGTGCAGCGGTCCACCCGTTGCAGTCCAGGAAGGAGAATCTGATGAATCTGAGGTGGTGTGGCCAGAACAGCGGCCTTGGTC
Source organism: Acidobacteriaceae bacterium UBA1795 (assembly GCA_002314435.1). Lineage (GTDB taxonomy): Bacteria > Acidobacteriota > Terriglobia > Terriglobales > Acidobacteriaceae > Telmatobacter. Next base: position 64,106 of record DCFV01000206.1, read on the forward strand.
ACCGCATTGGGCTCCGCCTGCGACTCCAGTTGAAAGAACCGGCGCTGGTAGTCCTTCCACGAGGGCGTGCTCGCTTGCCACACTGCCACTACGATCAGCACCAGCGCGAGCGTGCTCAGCGCAAAGAAAATTTGCGGTAGTCTGCGTCCCATTACTCCGCCCCCGCAACAACATGGACCCACGGTGGAACAAATGCCCATCCTGGGCCTCTGAAGAAGGTTCCAATGACAATCAGGACAAGATTGACCACGACGAAGATCGTGAACAGCCAGATGGCCCACTTGCGGTCTGTTGGGCGCCGGCTGGGATTTCTGTCGAAATAGGGAATCGCCAGAAGCGCAAGGACCATGAGCGCAGGTGCCACCACGCCTCCCAAAAGTGCGGAGTGGCTGACTAGTTCCTGCAAGCCAAGGAAGTACCATGGCGCCTTGGCCGGGTTGGGTGTCTTTGCTGGATTCGCCAGTTGTTCAAGCGGTGCATGAAAGAAGAGGGAGATCGCCATGATGCCCGTGACTGTGACCATCAGGGCTATCGCCTCGCGGAAGAACGCATAAGGGTACGAAAAGACCGCGTCTTCCTCCTCATCCGCTTCGATCGTTTCGAAGATAGGCTTTCCGGTAACCACCTCCATGAGTCCATAGGTCTTGTCTTTCGAAGCTGCCACGGTCCTGAGCGGTTCCACCTGCGCCGGCGCGCCAATGGTCACCAGCGCTTCCGGTTGGTTCGGCTTCAGTTTCCAGGTCGGCCGCGAGAGTCCTCCGTCCTTGCGAATGCGCCAGAAATGGACAATAGTCAGCAGGATGAGTGCCGATGGAAGAATCGCGACGTGGAGCACATAGAAGCGCAGCAGCGCTGCCTCACCCACTGTGTGGCCGCCCAGCAGGATCTCTCGAACCTGGCCGCCAATGATGGGCGCGTAGCTACCAATATTGGTTCCCACGGTGATGGCCCAATAGGCCAGCTGGTCCCAGGGCAGCAGATACCCTGTGAACGACAGACCGAGAGTGAGCAGCAGAAGCAGAACGCCGACAACCCAGTTGAACTGCCGTGGCTTTTTGTAGGAAGCCGTGTAGAACACGCGGCACATATGAAGAAAGACGCAGACCACCATGCCGTGAGCTGCCCACCGATGCATGGCCCGCAGAAAAGGACCCATGTAGACGACAAACTCCAGGTCTTTCATGTCCTGATAGGCCTGCGGCGGAAACGGCCGGTAATAACACATCAGCGCGATTCCTGTGGTCAACAGGATCACAAACAAGAAGAAGGTGATGAATCCCAGATAGAAGGTGTACTTGAATCTGAGATTCTCCTTCTTCACTTTGGCCGGATGGATATGCAGCCAGACATTGAGAAAGACCAACTCGGACTTTCCCTTGTCGGTTGACAGCGGATCCCGCCGAACGATCGATTGCCAGATTTCTCGAATCAGATTCATCGTTACACCATCAACCGGTAGCTCGGAGGCACAACCTTGTCCTTGTCGACGAGGAGTTGCCCATCGCGTGCCTGAGTGATCTCAAACCAGTTCAAAGCTCGCGGCGCTGGACCATGCTGTACCGTACCGTTCGGTCCGAACACGCTGCCGTGACATGGGCAGTGGAAACGCTGGTCGCTCTGGAAATACGCAACCGTGCATCCAAGATGCGTGCAAACTGCGCTCGCCACTGCAAACCCTTTCTCCCTGTCACGAAACACAAATATCTTTTCATCCGGAAGAAAGGTTGGAGGACCGAACGGAAAGTCGGCAGGGTCGCCGATCTTGAAGGACTGAGGCGGTTCATAAAATACACTTGGCACCAGATACCGCACCACAGCTGCGAGGCTCACCGCAACGCCCGAGCATAGTGCCACGAAACCTGCTGCTCCCCAACCGAGAAAAGCTCGACGATTCATTCCCTTTGGCTCCCTATTCAAAGACTTCGCGCTCCTGCCGTTCGAGGGCCTCCATGGTGATGGCCCCGGTTGGACACCGGTCGGCACAAAGGCCACAACGGATACACTTTTCCTCGTTCTTGATGATGGCGCCCGCCTGACCGACTTTCAGCTCATCGGCGTGAACTCCGTAGCGCTGTGAGATGAGTGCGTCGTAGCGTTCATCGCCGCGCACCTGAATCAGATCCACCAGGCGCAGGCAACTCTCAGGACATATATCCACGCATCCTGCGCAGAGAATGCACTTCGATCCGTCGAATATGGTGTTGACCTGGCAGTTGAGGCAGCGACGACCTTCAGCGCGGCCCTGCTCTTCATCGAATCCCAGTTCCACCTCGGCAATGCCTATGCGGCGATTCGCCGCGAGCACCGGCATCTTTTGGCGCGCAATGGAGAGGAAGCCGCTCGGCATCTTCCAGTTGGGCAGGATGCGGAACCGGCTGCGCACAGTCTTTTCAGTCTTTCCAGTCAGGTACAGGTGAATGGAGCGCGCGGAGCGATGTCCGTTCGCAACTGCCTCCACCAGGATGCGCGGTCCGAATGCCACGTCGCCGCCGGCAAAGACGCCCGGGGCGCTGGTCTGCAGATCTTCATCGATCTTCAGGATTCCGCGCGGCGTGACCTGAACTCCATCCTCGTTGCCGAGGTAAGAAAGGTCTGCCTGCTGACCAATTGCAAGGACCACGCTATCGCAGGGGATGATCTTCTCTTCGTCGCTGAAAACAGGATTGAAGCGACCATTCTCATCAAAGACGGTCAGGCAGCGGCGCACCTTGAGCCCGGTGACGATTCCGTCCTCGCCTACAATTTCCTTCGGTCCCCAGCCGTTGTCTACCACAATGCCTTCATGCTCAGCTTCGTCCACTTCGCCTTTCCACGCGGGCATCTGCGCGCGGGACTCAAGACTCACCAGTTCCACTTCTTCAGCGCCCGACCGCAGAGCCATGCGCGCCGCATCAAACGCCGGTTGCAGGCCCTTCGTGTCTTCATCCTCTTCGCCAAAATCCGCCGATTCGTGCACCAGTCGCACCGCGGCACGCGCCACATCAATCGCCACATTGCCGCCGCCAACCACCACGACTCGCTTGCCCAACTCGATCTCGAATCCAAGATTGACGTTGATGAGAAAATCGATGCCGTTGTACACACCGGCCAGATGCACGCCCGGAATCGTCAACTCGCGGCCCTTGTTGAGTCCCGTGGCTAGCAGCACGGCGTCGAACTTTGAACGCAATTCGGTAAACGAAATATCGCGGCCCACTGTCACGCGCGTGTGAAGCGTGACGCCCATGGCCAGGATGTTGTCCACCTCCATCTTGATGATTTCTCTGGGGAGGCGAAACTGCGGAATGCCCAGATAGAGCATTCCACCGGGTACCGGCGCTGACTCAAAGACTTCTACGGTGTATCCCAGCAGCGCCAGATCATGCGCACAAGTCAGACCACACACGCCGGCTCCAACAATCGCAATACGCTTGTCCCGCTTGGGTGCAGATGGCAGAGCCTTCCTGGCTGGATCATGCCCTGATCCTAGGTTGTGGCGATCCGTTGCGTAGCGCTTCAAAGCGCAAATGGCAATCGGTTCGTCAATCTTCCCGCGACGGCAGTTATCCTCGCACGGATGCGCGCATATTCTTCCCAGCACATACGCAAATGGATTTGGCGCGCGTGCCAGAAGATATGCTTCTTCATCCTTCGAGATCCCGATGGCCTGGACATAACGCCCACACTCGGTGTGGATCGGGCAAGCCGACTGACAGGGAATATTCTTGTCGAAATACTCCCGGTCCGGGATCTTGATGGAATAGCTCATACGTTTCCCTGTCTCAGTCGCTTTTCAGCCGGTTCAAGTCGATGCATCGCTGGAGTTGCGGCGTATCGGATGAGTCTCCCGGCGAGTTGCTTCTTGGCTCGCCGGGATAATGCGCACCTCGACGGAGGCTGCCGATGTGCGAACTATTGTTGTTGCGCCTTCAACTTCTCAATCTCGGCGTCAGATAAGGATTTGAAGAACGCCGACGGGTTCTTGTCCTTGCGCGTCGCCTGGTCATAAGCCAGGAACTCGAAGATCGTTTTTCCCTGGCTGTCGCTGATGCCCGAGTTCGGCTTGTGCATCATGCGCTTCACGTAGCGCTCCCACTCTTCCTTGCTCATCGTCGTATTGATGGGCCGTGCAATGGTGTGGCACTTGGAGCATTTGTCCGTGAAGACCTTGTACGACTTCTGTTGTTCCGCGGGGTAGGAAGAGACATCAACCTTGTTGGGGCCCTTGTCCTGAGGGAGCGTTACGTTGCTGGTTTGCGCAGCCAGAGATACAGGCGCAATCAGAATTGCGAGTGCCATGAATCGAAGTGCCTTGTGCATTTCAGTCTCTCCTTACCACATGAATCGGAAATCGAGTTTGAACAGCTTGTCCGTCGTGCCCACCAGAGCCAGAGGATCGCCATCGTGTTCCTGGTTGTAGGTGGCACGCACAATGATGTTGCCCAGTTGCGTCAGAGCATGCTCGGCGCCAACGCCCCACGCGCGCGTATGCATCGTGGGTTGCGGTGAAATCGTCGATGTGCCGCGATCCAGGCGCGCCATTAGCACCGTTCCCGGCTTGAAGTAGTAGTCCGCCTCGCCGCGATAAGTGTCGGCGCTGTAGTACGACATGTCAGATGTCTGGTCCCACCGCCAATCGTCGTGGCTGTGAACGTATCCGCCCAGTACATCCAGCTTGTCGAAGAACAGGTAGTTCCCAAAGCCGCCTACACGGTAGAAGCTGGGCCGATAGGTGAACTCGTTGTCCAGGCCTGCGTTTTGTATCTGGTCCTTTGACCCGTGGTAGTACATCATCGTTACCCCGCCGTCGGGGCCAAACCAGTAGTCCGCGTCAACCCACACGTCTTTCGCGTTCTTTGTCGAACCAGCCAGAATCTCGCTGCCGTCCGCATTTAGCCCATTCGTTACCTTGGCCGACACGGCAAAGATGTTCTTGAAGTAGTTGGAAGCCCAGGTGTACCCGACGTCCACACCCACAGGATGCTGATCGAGCGTGAAGTTGATCGGGTCCGTGTTGGTCAGCGTGTAGGCAGGATCGGAGAACAGGTTGTAGAACATCGAAGCCCGTGTGCCTTCGCCCTCCTGCATGTGAATCTCGCCGCCCTTGACGAAGAAGCTCGAGTTGGCGCGGCCTGCAGTGTACACACCGAACCCCTGTTCCAGGCCATTGCTCCCGTCCTGGTAGAGCTCATAGTGCGCAAAATAGGAGAAGCCCGTCTCCGGCACCGGCCCTGCAACAAACAGCGCTGCCTCATCCAGGTTGAAGCTGGAGCACGACGAACTCGACTGTGTGTCACTGCCGCACGATGTGACGGGAGATGCCGAAGTGGGATTCCCTGCATCCGCCACTGTGTTGTCTGTCGTCACACTCGCCTGCATCAGCAACGCAAAGGAGTTGATGAGGCTGAACTTGATGTCCTTGTCGAGTGCCGTGACCTTCGGAGCGGGCTTTGTGCCGTCCATCTCGTCCGGCGGCATCCGATAGCCGAGACGTTTGAACATGTAGCCGTTCTTGTTGAGCGCCGGCGGAACCGTGTGGCAGGTGTAACATTTCACACCGTATTTGCGCGCAAACGCTGGAATCGCGTTGCCGGGCAGAGGCATCAGCAAAACCACGCCGATCACCAGCAGAATTGTCTTCAGGCCTGAAGTCCAGACTCTCATGTGCGGGAACTCCTGCTACTATCCCTTGCACATCTAGGGCCGAATCAGCCTCTCTTTGTTTTCAATGGGTTGCAGTGTCCTTTTCGCCCAAACTGGGGATTTCATTCCCCACTTCCCGGCTCCGCCTGTGGCGTGGATTCCTCACCTTGCGGATCCTTCTCTCTTTTCAACAGCACGTAAAACGTCTTGCGGTCCACCCCGGCCTCGCGAGCTGCTGCGCTCACGTTCCCCTTGCAGCGGGCCAGCACCGCGTTGGCATACGACCCCTCGAAGCTGGCAAGATACTGCTCGCGCGCGTCCTTCCACGGAAGATAGGAAAGGCTGGTGTTCGCCTCGACATTCGGCGAATCTTCTTCCACATCCTCTGCGCCCAGCACTCCCCCCTGATGCAGCGCCGTCAGCCGTTCCATCACGTTCTTCAACTGGCGCACATTCCCTGGCCACCTCTGACGCAGCAGCACCTCATAGAACTGCGGCGAACCGGATAGACTCTTCCCATAGCGGCGCGAAAACTTCTCGAGAAAGAAGCGTGCCAGGTGCGGAATATCCTCAGGCCGTTCCCGTAGCGGCGGCAGCTTCACCGTGATCACGCTCAGACGATAGAAAAGCTCCTCGCGAAACTTGCCTTCCTTGATCTTTGCCACAAGGTCCTGGTTCGTTGCGCACAGAATCCGGCAATCCACGCGCACCTGCGTCAGTCCGCCGAGCCGCCGCAGAGCCCGCTCCTCCACAAACCGGAACAGCCGCGTCTGCAGCTCCACTCCCAGGTCGCCAATCTCATCGAGAAATAACGTGCCCCCGTCCGCCGACTCGATCAATCCCTTCTTCGTGCGTTCGGCCCCCGTGAACGCGCCCTTTTCGTACCCGAACAGTTCGCTCTCAATCAGCGACCCCGGCATCGCGCTGCACTCCACCGGAACAAACGGACCGTCTTTGCGCCTGCTCTGATTGTGAATGTAGCGGGCTGTGACCTCTTTGCCCGTGCCGCTCTCACCCAGAATCATCACCGTCGCATCCGTACTGGCGGCCTTGCGACATTTGTCCATCTGGTCCAGCATCATGCTGTTGCGGCTCTGCGCCGCATCCGCCTCGCCCAATGCTTCCAGGCGGCCCCTCAGCTTCTCCACCTCATGCCCCAGGCTCGAGAGAGCAAGAGCCCGTTTCACCACAAGCAGCAGCTCATCGCGATTGAATGGCTTCTGCAAATAGTCGAACGCGCCATTGCGCATCGCCAGCACCGCGCCCTCTACAGATCCGAACGCCGTCAGAAAGACGATCGGCACCCCGGGCTGCGCCTCATGCAATTTCGCAAATACCTCTTCGCCCGACATCCCGGGCATCCGCACATCCAGCAGCACCAGGTCTGGCGGATGAGTCAGCGCTTCCGCCAGCCCCTTGGCAGGATCCGTATACGTGCAAACCGACACGCCGGGCAGGCGAAGCATGCGCTGGATGTTTTCACCCAGGGCAGCTTCGTCATCGATCACCAGAATTCGGCTCACTCTGTCGTTCCTCCAGCGAACCAGTGGTAGGGCTGGCCGCGAGTGAATCGCGCCGGCGGCAGCTCGACAACAAAGCTGGCGCCTCCGCCCTCTCTTGTTTCGTAACGAATCCGGCCATCATACATATCCAGCAGGCTCGCTGCCAAAAAAAGCCCCAACCCCAGGCGTTCCCGGCCCGTGCTCTGTGAGACAAACGGCTCGAAGAGATGTTCGCGGATACTCTCCGGCGCCCCCGGTCCGTTATCCTCCACCCGGATCACCACCTTCGCACCTGCTGTACGATAGGGCTCCAGGCATAACCAGATCGTCGCGTCCGCACGTCCCTCCAGAGCGTCCACCGCGTTGCTGAGCAGTCCACGCACAACCTCGCCCACCACGTGTTCCGGAACATCAACCCGAGGCGTCTCAGCGCCCTCCAGAATCAGTCTCACACCGTGACTCGCCGCCATGTGCTGCTGCGTCTTTTGCGCTTCTTCCAGCGCCGTCAGCGGAACCGAAGGCTCATACACCGTCCCGCCGCGTTCGCGCCGCAGCGCCTGCAGCAGCGTGCTCGCGATGTTGCTCATGTAACGCGACTCCTTTAGCATCTCCGCCAGATCGGCGCACAGCTCAGGATCGTCCTTGCGCTCATCAAGCAGCACCTCTAGACGCCCCGCCACAATTGCCAAAGGATTGTTGAACTCATGCATAAAGCCCGCTGTGAATTGGCCTAGCAGCGTGAGCTGATGCGACAGACGAGCCTGCCTGTCCGCTGCCTGCAACTCCTCGCGCAGGCGCGAAGTGCGGTATCGCACCGTGTCCAATTGCAGCCTCACCTGCGCGATCTCTTCTCGCGTCGCCGCTTCGCGCGCAAGCTGCTCCCGGTGTCGATGACGCCCATAGAGGAGCGCCGGAAACGGCGCCAGCAGAATCGCTAGAATCGCTGCCACCACCCGCACAGAGGTCGAGGCAGGGAGAAGCCAGCATACGACTGCGAGTAAAGGCAGGGGCCACGCACCGCTAACCCAGATTGCCAGGTTGCCGGGCTGCTTCATGCCCTGCCGACCGCTCTTCGCTTCTGGCACTGCTTGCATAGCAGTCAAGTTTAGCGTGTCCAGTCCAAGTGACACGCCTCCGATACCCCATGCAATCTCCATTGTTCGACAGAATGGCCGGCAAATCATGTGCCAGCGGCTTCGGACTGACGGCATGGGTGAGGCGCCTGGTGATCAAGCTTCCCCAAATTGGATTACGACCTTGATGTCATCCCGCTGACGTTTCAGAGCGCGCTCGAACTCCTCCGGCGGCTCGCATCGAGTAATCAGGTGAGCAAGCCACGAGCGGTCGGCGCGGGCCAGTACCTGTGCCGCCTTGTACCAGTGCCGCTTGTTGGCATTGACGCTGCCCACGACGACATTATTTTTAAGCACGACTGCAGCAGCAAGATCAGCGGCGGCAGGCCCGATTGTGGAACCGCCGGCCCCGACGCCGGTGAGGCACACGACCCCTCCTGCGCCGATCTGTGTCAGAGAGTCTCTGATGACCTGCCCGACACCCGTGCATTCAACGATTACATCCGGCTCAAATCCCACACTCTCGACAGTGCCAGCATGGTAAGTTGCACCGAGAGCGCGAACAAGTTCCGGCTTGGGTCCGGATTCCCCCCGGGCGAGCACGTGGACCTCAAGCCCATGCTGCTTTGCGACGAGGGCTGCGAGCAGGCCAATCGGTCCAGCACCGGTTACTAGCACGGTGCGCGGCTCCCAGAAGGCGCGCTGACCGACCGCGCGGACCTGCTCCCACGCCTTTGCAACAACTGTCGTAGGCTCAAGCAGAACGCCCATAAGTCCCAGTGAGGGGTCGATCTTCATGGCGTACTCTGGTTCGATTCGCCAACGCTCCGACATGAAGCCGTCAATCTCCTTGATGCCGCGCTCGGTATACTGGCCGTTCCGGCACATGTCCCACTCACCCACCGCACAATTGGGGCAAGGCACGGGATCGGGACGCCGGACGATGCCGACCACGAGATCGCCCTTGCGAAGCGAACTCCGCGGGCCTGGATCCACCACCCGGCCAAGTGATTCATGCCCTAGCACAAGGCGCGCCTTGCTGCGTGGAGCCCAGCCATACTTGCCTTCCACGATTTCAACGTCGGTCCCACAAACGCCGACTGCTATGGCTTCCACGACGACGGACCCGCACTGCAGTTCGGGTTCAGGGATATCTTCGAGGCGTGCGGATGCTGTTTTGTGTGGTTCTACGGTAATGGCTTTCATCTGAACTTCTCCAGTGCTCCGATCGATCCCGGGCTCAATGGCAATCTGTCTTCACAAGACAGCATTCTGGTAATAAGGACGAGCAATGGCTTTATGCCACGGGTTCCTCGACACGCCCGGCATGGAGCGTGCGGTCCGCGAGGTCGGGCTTGATGCTTGCCACAGCGTCATAGTGCCTGAGGTGCACGCCGCCGGTGAGCTCTTTCAAGAAGTGCGACTTCTTGAGCCGATCCATAATTGGACCCTTCACTTCAGAAAGGTGGAAAGTGATGCCACCATCCTTCAGCCGCTGGTTGATCGCCTCAAGACTTTCCAGTGCCGAGGCATCGATCGCGTTCACGGCCGGGCATTCGAGAATGACATGACGGATGCGAGGATTCTCCGCGACCGATCCGTTGATGAGGTCTTCGAGAAAGCGGGCGTTTGGAAAGTAGAGACTCTCGTCCACTCGAAGTGACAGGATTTCCGGATCAGATACTGCGGTGTGCCGCGCGACATTGCGGAAGGTTGCAGTGCCGGGGATCTGTCCCACGACGGCCACGTGAGGTTTTGATGTGCTGTAGAGATGAAGGAAAATCGCGAGAGACACGCCGGCAATAAGCCCCATCTCAACGCCCTCAGCCAGGGTGGCAAGGATGGTGGCGACCATGGCTGCGAAATCCGCCTTCGAATAGATGAAGATTCGCTTGAGTGCGCCAAGATCGACCAGCGAGAGAACCGCAACAATGATCGTCGCCGCGAGAGTGGCATTCGGCAAAAAGAACAGGAGCGGAGTAAGGAACATGGTTGCCAGGGCGATGCCAACGGCAGTGAAGGCGCCTGCTGCTGGTGTTTCCGCTCCAGCTTCATAGTTCACGACTGATCGGGCGAAGCCGCCGGTGACTGGAAATCCGCCCGAAACAGCTGCACCGATGTTGGCGGCGCCGAGCGCAATCAGTTCCTGGTCGGGATCGACGCGCTGACGGCTCTTGGCTGCAAGTGTCAGCGCGACGGAAATCGATTCGACGTATCCAACAATAGAGATCAGCAGAGCCGGAACAAGGATCTTCATCCACAGGCTCAGATCGAGCGGCGGCAAAGCGAGTTTTGGCAGGCCCTTCGGGACGGTGCCGACAATGCTCACACCGTGCGATGAGAGCCCGAAACGCCAGACAACTGCAGTCGTAATGGCGATAGCAGCCACCGGTCCCACTTTGGCAAGAATGTCAGCAACTCGGTCTCCAACGCCAGCACGGCGCAGCAGTGGCTTAAGACTGCTACGAACCCAGAACAGAAAGATGAGCGAAGCAATTCCAATCGCCGCAGTATACGGATTGATGAATCTGATATTGCGACCGAGTTCGATGACGATTGCGAAGAAATTCTCGCCCTTTGCATGGATGCCGAGAGCTGGAGCGAGTTGGCCCGCCGCGATCTGCAGGCCAGATGCCGTGATGAAGCCGGAAATGACTGGATGGCTAAGGAAGTTCGCCAGGAATCCGAGCCGCAACAGTCCCATCGCGATCAGCATCAGCCCGGAGACCATGGCAAGCGCTACGGCCGCTCCGAGATACTCCGGCGTCCCTTGAGACGCTAGCGTTCCAGCCGCGGCAGCGGTCATCAAGCTAGCCACCGCGACGGGACCAACCGCAAGCGCGCGCGAGGTGCCGAAGATTGCGTAGAGCACCAGCGGCGCCATTGAAGCATAGAGTCCGATCTCGGGCGGCAGGCCGGCGACAAGGGCATACGCCAGCGATTGCGGAATCAGCATGATCGTTACAATCGCCGCTACAGTTAGATCGTTGACCAACGTACTTCGGGAGTATTTTGGTCCCCATTCCAGAATTGGAAAATAGCGTTTGAGCATCGCGTTGATCTCCGTTCTGCGTCTGTCCCTCTTTACTCGCTGAATTGGTCGGGAGAAGCCAAACTGCCGGCCATACCATCCAGTAAGCTCCAATTGCGATCTTCGCCAACCCGACTTGCCGTCCGCCTGAGCCCACTTACCGCCCGTTGTGAAGCACCATCCGGTCGGGGGTGAGTTTGTCGGTCCAGGGACACCCCGAGTTCTTCCATCCATTCTTCAACCGCTGGCCCAGAAAGACGCTTTCAGGATCCTCAACCGCATCTCCTTCCATGCCGTCAAGAATCTGATAAACATTCTTGAATCCGTCCTTGGCGAGAAGGTTGACGGCGATCGCGCTGCGGCCGCCCGATCGGCACATCACTAGAATCGTGTCGTCGGCGTTGGCCGCCTGCTTCACCCGGGAGACGAAATCGATGAGAAGCTTCATGGGGAACTGCCCCTTTTCCGCGTCCCACTCATAGGTCTGAGCGGCGATAGGGATTTTCCAAGCCATGGTCGGATGACCGACAAAGAGATACTCTTCGGGGGTGCGGACGTCGAGTATCATCACCTTCTCCGGATCGGCCTTCCACTTCTCCCAGGCCTCCTTCGCCGTGACATAGAGTCCCAGCACTGTCTCCTTGCCTTTGGGAATACTTGCATTCGGTACAGTCATATTCACCTCAATCAATTCCACTGCCCTCGGTCTTGCGACATATCCATACAACCGCTACGCTGCCGAATTCTGAGACGCACCCTTTCTGCCAATACTTTGCCGCATCCTGTTCCGGCGGGCATGGCCGTCGG
>DCFV01000153.1:0-5886 GCA_002314435.1 Acidobacteriaceae bacterium UBA1795
CTGGTTGTCGAGCCGGAAGTCCTCTTCATGGACGAGCCCTTCTCCGCCCTCGATGTGCTCACCGCAGAAAACCTGCGCAGCGAACTGCTCGAGCTCTGGGCCAACAAGACCATGCCCACCCGTTCGGTCTTCATCGTCACGCACAACATTGAAGAGGCCGTTCTCCTTGCCGACCGCATCATCGTGCTCGGCCGCAATCCCGGCCACATCCGCACCGACTTCCGCGTGCAGCTCGCCCAGCCGCGCGACCGCAAGTCCGAGCCTTTCACGCAACTCGTCGACTACATCTACAAAGTTCTCACGCGCCCTGACGTCACGCCGTCCGAAGCTCCCGAGCAGCAGGTAAGCCGCCCGCGCGACCAGCGCCAGATGCGCTACCAGATGCTGCCCCACGCGCGCCCCGGCGGCATCGCTGGCCTGCTCGAACTGCTCCTCGACAAGGGCGGGCGCGACGACATCTACCGCCTCGCTGACGACTTCGCCTTCGAGATTGACGACCTGCTCCCCATCGTCGATGCGGCGCAGCTCCTCGGCTTCCTCAAGATCGAAGAAGGCGACGCAGCCATCACCGAGCCCGGCGCCGAGTACGCCAACAGCGAAATCCTCCGGCAAAAAGAACTCTTCCGCGACGCCGCGGTCGAGAACGTCCTGCTGCTGCGCCAGATACGTCGCGCCCTCGAATCCAAGAGCGATCACACCGTCGCCGAGGACTTCTTCCTCGACATGCTCGACGAGCAGTTCAGCGAAGAAGAGTGCCTGCGCCAGATGGAAACAGCCGTCACCTGGGGCCGCTACGCCGAGCTGTTCGACTTCGACGCCGCGCGACGCCGCTTCGTCATGCCCGACGCACTCGAAGAAGAGATCGCCGACAGCGAGGCCGCCAAGTGAAAATCCAACCGCTCGCCCGCACGCTGGTAATAGACCGCACCTGGCCCGTGGTCATTGACCTCGCCGTGGGCGCCTGCGGGCTCGCCTTCTTCTTCACCATCGTCAGCACCGGAACCTACTGGCTGGGCAAGCCCGTGCCGGTAGTGCCCATCTCGCACTCCATCGGCGCTCTGCCGGGCTACGCCTTCTACTCCCTCGTACGCATTGGCATCGCCTACCTGCTCAGCTTGGCCTTCGCCATCACCTACGGTTACACCGCGGCCTACAACCCGCGCATTGAAGCGTGGATGATCGCCGTGCTCGACATCCTGCAATCGATCCCCGTGCTCAGCTTCTTGCCTCCGCTGGTGCTCGCCATGGTGGCGCTCGTGCCCGGCCACCAGATGGGCATTGAAATGGGCGTCGTACTGCTCATCTTCACCGGCCAGGTATGGAATCTGGCCTTCAGCTTTTACTCTTCGCTCAAAAACATCCCGCGCGAAATGCTCGAAGCCTCGCGCATCTACCGCTACTCGGCCTGGCAGCGCTTTCTGCAGCTTGAGATGCCCTACGCCGCCATCGGCCTCGTCTGGAACTCCATCGTCTCGGTAGCCGGTGGCTGGTTCGCACTCATGGCATGCGAAATGTTCACCATGGGCACACGCAACTTCCAGTTGCCCGGCCTGGGCAGCTACCTGCAGACAGCCGCCGACTCCGGCGACATGCGCGCCCTCGTGGCTGGCTTCGCAGTCGTCATCCTCATCGTCATCGCCACCGATCAGCTTCTCTGGCGGCCTTTGATTGCCTGGAGCGACAAGTTCAAGTTCGAACAGGTTGAGTCAGCCGACCGCATCAGCTCGCCTGTCCTCGAACTGCTGCGCCGCTCGCAGATTCTCAGCGCGGTGCCCGGCCAACTTTGGGCGCGCATTGAAGAACCTCTCTACCGTCGCCTCGCTAGGACGCCGCAATCGCACATCGTGCAGCCACTCGACGACGGCCCTGTCCGCAAGGGAGCTTCGCCAGTTCTGTGGACTCTGGCCGTGCTGGCCCTCACCATCGCAGGCTGGGGTGCCGTTCAGGCAGGCCTGATGCTCCGCACCGTCACTTGGCCGGAACTGCGCCAGTTGCTCGAGGGCGCCGGAGCCACTTTCCTGCGCGTAAATGCTTCCCTGCTCATCTCCGCCCTCTGGACGGTCCCGGTGGGCGTCGCTATCGGCTTCAATCCACGCCTCGCGCGCTTTGTTCAGCCCGTCGCGCAGATCTTGGCTTCCGTCCCGGCCACCGCTTTCTTCCCGATTCTGCTTATCGGACTGGTCAAGCTCGGCGGCGGCCTCGGCATCGGCTCCATCGCCCTCATGCTCCTCGGCACGCAGTGGTACATCCTGTTCAACGTGATCGCCGGCGCCATGTCCATCCCATCAGACCTGCGTGAGGTAGCCTCGCTCTATCGCTTCACGCGCTGGCAGCGCTGGCAGCGGCTCATTCTGCCCGGCATCTTCCCCTACCTCATCACCGGCATGGTCACCGCCTCCGGCGGAGCCTGGAACGCCTCAGTCTTCGCCGAATACTCGCATGTACCCGGCGGCACCCTGCAAACCATCGGCCTCGGCGCACAAATCAGCGCCGCCACCGATGCCGGACGCTTCCCCATCCTCCTGCTCGCCACCATCCTCATCTCCGTCATGGTGGTTACCATGAACCGTTTGGTTTGGCGAAGGCTCTACCGCTTGGCCGAAACTCGTTATAAGCTGGAAGGCTGACGACGCGGGACCAGCGGTAAGCGGACTCGCATCCGGGAGCGCGATCCATGATTCGAGTCGGCCTGGTAGGGTTTGGACTGGCAGGGCGGGTCTTCCATGCCCCGCTGATATCCTCCGTTGATGGACTGGAACTGGCAGCGGTTGTCGAGCGCTCCTCCAACCACGCCGCCGAGCGCTACCCGGGCATCACCACCTATCGCTCTATTGAAGAACTCCTGGCCGACACCAGCATCAAGCTCATCGTCGTGGCCACGCCCAACGACACCCACTATCAAGTGGCCACACAGGCGCTCGAAGCGGCAAAAAACGTCGTCGTCGACAAACCCGCAGCGGTCACCTCGGCGGAGATCGCCCAACTTGCCGAATTCGCCGGTGGTCTCGGCTTGCAGGTCATCCCTTTCCACAACCGCCGCTGGGACGGCGACTTTCGCACCGTGCATGCCCTGCTGCAGGAGAAACTCCTCGGAAGCCTGGTTCACTATGAGTCGAACTTCGATCGCTGGCGGCCGGGCTCAGCCACGCGAGCGTGGAAGGAAGATCCTGATCAGGGCGGAATCCTGCTCGATCTCGGCACCCACATCGTCGATCAGGCCCTCACCCTCTTCGGCCTGCCCGAGTCCGTCAGTGCAGAAGTACGCCGAGAGCGCGACGGCGAAGGCGCCAACGATACATTCACCGTCCGTCTGCACTACTACACCGGCTTCTCCGTCACCCTCGGCGCCAACTGTCTCTCCTCGCTCCCTCGGCCGCGCTTCCATCTGCGCGGCACCCGCGGCAATTTCTGGAAGTGGGGCCTCGACCCGCAGGAAGACGCGCTCGGCCAGATCACCAGCATTGCCACAACCAGCTGGGGCAGGGAGCCAGCTGATCGCTGGGGAACCCTCCGTGTAGACGAGGATGGCAACATCGTCACGCGCCCCATCGAGACCGTCCCCGGCGACTACCGGCTCTTCTACGAAGGCGTACGCGACGCCCTGCTGGGCAAGGGTCCTGCACCTGTCAGCGCCGCCGATGCCTGGCGAGCGGCACGTGTCCTTGAGTGGGCCGCCGAAAGCTCGAAAGCTCATCGTGACATCGAGTGCGACTGGAGCGGCGCGCCGGAGTAGCCGCCTCAGTTCGAGGCGTTATCCGGTTTCTCCTCGAGCGGCACCCAGAAGCAGAACTTCGTCCCGCCCCCCGGTGCATTCACCGCCTCAATACCGCCCCCGTGCGCGGTAAGAATCGCCCGCACAATCGCCAGCCCCATGCCCGTTCCCTTGCCTTTTGCGGAGCTGTGTTTACCGCGGTAAAACTTCTCGAAGATCAGCGGCAGGTCCGCCTGGTCAATCCCTGGCCCGTTATCCTCTACCTCGAACTCCAGCCGCCCTCCTGCCCGTCGGCTGCGTAGCACAATGCGGCTGCCCGGCGGCGTGTAGCGCGCCGCATTCTCCAGCAGGTGCCGCAGCACCCGGCTCAGCAGTTGCGGGTCGAACATCGCAGGCGTGTCCGGCTCCTCCACCGTTACCACCACCTGGTGCTTCTTCAGCGCAGCATACGACTTGTCTACCGCGTTCTCCAGCAGCGCCCGCGTGCGCAGCGGCACGGCGTTCACCTGCACCACGTTGGCGTCGATCTCCGCCATCTCCACGGCTTCGCCAATCAGCGCATCTAGCCGTGCGCTCTCTTCGGCTACTATGACCGCCATGTCCAGCCGAGCCGCATCGTCCAGCCCGTCGCCGCCCTCAACAAGCGTGGTAGCCGCC
This sequence comes from Acidobacteriaceae bacterium UBA1795, assembly GCA_002314435.1. Taxonomy (GTDB): domain Bacteria; phylum Acidobacteriota; class Terriglobia; order Terriglobales; family Acidobacteriaceae; genus Telmatobacter. The sequence goes on from DCFV01000153.1 coordinate 4,370, forward strand.
GCGCGAATCGACGTCAGCGGCGTGCGCAATTCATGTGTCAGCGAGTCGATGAGCGCAGTGCGCAGCCGTTCCCCCTCGCGCTGTGCCTCCGCGCGCGCCGAGGCCTCCATGGCCAGCACACGCGCCAGCGCAATGCCCGCCTGCGCACTCACGGCAGAAGCCACTTCCCGCGACAGCGCAGGCGGCCGCCAGCCCAGAACGCCCACATTCCGCATACCAACCATCAGTGGCAAGGCGGCAATTTCTCCGGGCAGCATTTCAATCGTCGCCTGCCCGTGGCCCATTGCACTCATGCTTGCCTGCAGGCTCATCGGCAGGTCGTTGGACGAGGTGAAGAACTGCTCCGGATCCCGCACATAGAGCGCCACGGCATCCAGCGAGAAAACGCGCTGCAGGATGCGCGGCAGCTCGCTCATCAGTCCCGCGGTATCTTCGTAGAGCATCATCTCCTGTCCCAGCAGATTCAGCCTCTCCACGTCCTCGCGGCGCTGCTCGGCCTGCCGCGTCTGGCGGCGCGCTCGCTCCGCCACACGCCCGGCCACCACAGAGCTGGCCAGAAACGTGAAGATCGCCACCCACTCCTGCGGACCGGCCAACGTGAAAGTGTGCACCGGCTGAAGAAAGAAGAAGTCGAACGACACCGCGCACACAACGGCGCAGTAGAGCGAAACCGCCAACCCCGACTGTGTTGCCATCCACACCACAAGCGCGAGAAACACCATCCCCGCCGTCGTTGGGCCAACGCCAAGCCAGGACTGAACCGCAGTCGCCAGCACGGCCGCGGCCGTGGCTCCCAGCCACGCAAGCAGCATTCGAACTTGTGACGACAGTTCCATGAGTCTTGTCAGGAATCATACCGACCCCGGCCTATGATGTAATCTTCCTCAGGGACATGGACCACACATGCCGGGACGAATTCTGGTCATTGACGACGAGCCTCAAATTACGCGCGTGCTGCGCGCGGCGCTCACCGCGCAGGCTTTTGACGTGCGCACGGCCAACGACCCCGAGGAAGCCCTGCTCCTGTTTCGCGACTGGCAGCCGGACCTCGTAATCACCGACCTGATGATGCCCGGGATGAGCGGTGTCGAGGTCTGCCGCGCCATCCGCGCCGGTTCCTCCACCCCCGTCATCGTCCTCTCTGTTCGCGAACACGAGCGGTCCAAGGTCGAGGCGCTCGACGCCGGCGCAGACGATTACGTGACCAAGCCCTTCAGCATCCAGGAACTGCTCGCCCGCGTCCGCGCCCATCTCCGCCGTGCGCCCGAGCGCACCACCGCCGTCATCGAGACCGGCGACTTTTTGGTCGATGAATCAGCGCACACCATCACCGTGCAGGACAAACCGATTCACCTCACTCCAAAGGAGTTCGACCTGCTGCTTCATCTCGCACGCAACGCGGGCAAAGTCATGACGCATCGTGCATTGCTCACCGCCGTGTGGGGAGCCCAGTCGGCCCATCAGCCGGAATACCTCCGCGTCTTCGTGGCCCAGCTTCGCAAGAAGCTCGAATCAGG
>DCFV01000153.1:6264-7292 GCA_002314435.1 Acidobacteriaceae bacterium UBA1795
CACTCATCTTTATATTTTCTTTAGGTTTCCCTTCCGCCCTTCCAACATCGCCAGAATCACAATCGGTCTTGTACTGAGGTGCCGCGCCAACTTGTGGGTCTGGCGCCATGCACGTTGACCGAGGTTTCGCGATGCAAGATCTTACGATGCTGTTCTTCACGGCGCTGTTCTTCGGCCTGGCGTTTCTCTACGTCAAGGCATGCCAGAAGCTGAGGTAACCCATGGACTGGATCACCGCTGTTGCGCTCATCCTGGCCATTGTCCTGATGGCCCATCTCACCGTCTCCCTGCTCTTCCCGGAGAAATTCTGACATGACCGCGAACGGCTGGCTGCAATTCGCTCTCTACTGCATCGTCCTCCTGCTCACAGTGCGCCCGGTTGGCATCTACATGGCGCGCGTGCTCGAAGGCGAGCGCACTTGGCTCTCCCCCATCCTCCGCCCCATCGAGCGCCTGCTCTACAAGCTGTGCGGCGTTAAAGCCGAAAGCGAAATGCCCTGGCAGCAATACGCCTACGCCTTGCTCGGCTTCTCCGCCGTGAGCCTTGTCCTCACCTACGCCATCGAGCGCCTGCAAGCCCTCATCCCGCTCGGGAACCCCCAGGGCCTCGCCGCGCTCACGCCGGACCTGGCTTGGAACACCGCCGCCAGTTTCACCACCAACACCAACTGGCAGTCCTACACGCCCGAGAGCACCATGAGCTATCTCACTGAGATGGCCGCCCTTGCGACGCATAACTTCTTCTCGGCCGCTGTCGGCATCGTCGTCGCCGTCGCTCTCGTGCGTGGCATCAAGCGGACCACCTCGCCCACTATCGGCAACTTCTGGGTCGACACCACCCGGACCATCCTCTACATCCTCCTGCCCGGCTCCATCATTTACGCGCTGCTCCTTGTCGCGCAGGGCGTACCGCAGAACCTGCACGCCTACACAGTCGCGCACACGCTTGAAGGCCAGACGCAGACCATCGGCCAGGGCCCCGTCGCTTCGCAGGAAGCCATCAAGATGCTCGGCACCAACGGCGGCGG
>DCFV01000153.1:7555-8073 GCA_002314435.1 Acidobacteriaceae bacterium UBA1795
GGCGGCGGCTTCTTCAATGCCAACAGCGCCCATCCCTACGAGAACCCCACGCCGTTCTCCAACTTCCTGCAGATCCTCTCCATCTTCCTCATCCCTGCCGGACTCACCTTTACCCTGGGCCGTATGACCGGCTCGCGCGGCCACGGCTGGGCGGTCTTCGCAGCCATGTTCGTGCTGTTCGCCGCCGGATTCACCGCAATCTACTGGGCTGAGGCGCATCCCCATCCGCTGATTCACGGTGCCGCGCAAGCCGCATCCGCAACCGCGCCCGGCGGCAATATGGAAGGCAAGGAAGTCCGCAACGGCATCGCGCAAAGCTCGCTGTTTGCCACCATCACCACCGACGCGAGTTGCGGCGCAGTCAACGGTATGCACGACAGCTTCACTGCGCTCGGTGGAATGGTTCCGCTGCTCAACATCATGCTCGGCGAAGTCATCTTCGGCGGCGTCGGCTCCGGCCTCTACGGCATGCTCATCTTCGTCGTCATGGCCGTCTTCATCGCCGGCCTCATGGTCGG
>DCFV01000153.1:8322-9117 GCA_002314435.1 Acidobacteriaceae bacterium UBA1795
TCATCGCCGGCCTCATGGTCGGCCGCACACCGGAGTACCTGGGCAAGAAGATCGAGGCCTACGACGTGAAGATGTCCATGCTCTACGTGCTCATCTTCCCGCTCATCATTCTCAGTCTCACCGCCGTCTTCTTGCTTTCGCCCAACATCGGCCTGCCCGCGCTAAACAACGCCGGCCCGCACGGCCTCACCGAGATCCTCTACGCCTTCACCTCCGGCGCGGGGAACAACGGATCGGCCTTCGCCGGACTCAGCGCAAACACCTGGTGGTACAACGTCGTACTCGGCTTCGACATGCTCATCGGCCGCTTCCTGATGATGATCCCCGTCCTTGCGCTCGCCGGCAATTTGGCCCGTAAGAAGAGCGTGCCCCCATCACCGGGAACCTTCCCCGTCCATACACCGCTGTTCACAGTGTTGCTCGTGGGCGTCGTGCTGATTCTCGGCGCACTCACCTTCTTCCCGGCCTTGAGCCTCGGGCCGGTGCTTGAACACCTGCTGCTGAAGTCGGGCCAGCTTTTCTAACCCGTATCGGACGCGTTCCGTCGTGAGCAAGGGAGAAACGAACTGTCATGGCTGAAAAGACAAGCCTCTGGAATACGAAGATCATGCGCCAGGCGCTGCTGGACTCCGTGCGCAAGCTGGACCCGCGCTGGATGGTCAAAAACCCCGTCATGTTTGTGGTGGAGATCGGCAGCCTGCTCACCTCCGCGCTGCTGATTGACAACGTGATTCACAACCGGCCCGGGTTCGCATTCAATCTGCAGATCACCCTGTGGCTGTGGTTCACCGTGCT
>DCFV01000153.1:9377-10710 GCA_002314435.1 Acidobacteriaceae bacterium UBA1795
TCACCGTGCTGTTCGCCAACTTCGCTGAGGCCATGGCCGAGGGCCGCGGCAAGGCCCAGGCAGACACGCTGCGCAAGGCGAAGGGCGAAACAATTGCCAAACGCTACAGGGACGATGGCACCTTTGAGGAGGTAGCCAGCGGCCTTCTCCGCGCAGGCGACATCATCTACGTCGCTGCCGGCCACTACATCGCGGGCGACGGCGAGGTCCTCGAAGGTGTAGCCTCCGTTGACGAGTCCGCCATCACCGGCGAGTCCGCTCCGGTCATCCGTGAAGCAGGCGGCGACCGCTCCGCCGTTACGGGCGGCACGAAGGTCCTCTCCGATTGGATCAAGGTCAAGATCACCTCCAACCCCGGCGAAACCTTCCTCGACCGTATGATCGCGCTCGTCGAAGGCGCCTCGCGCCAGAAGACCCCGAACGAGATCGCGCTCAGCATTCTGCTCTCCGGCCTCACCATCGTCTTCCTGCTCGCCGTCGTTACACTGCAGCCCTTCGCTATCTACTCCAGGGCGCCGCAGACCATCTTCGTGCTCGTCTCGCTTCTCGTCTGCCTCATCCCCACCACCATCGGCGGTCTGCTCTCCGCCATTGGCATCGCAGGCATGGACCGACTTGTACAGTACAACGTGCTCGCTATGAGCGGCCGCGCGGTCGAAGCCGCTGGCGACGTAAACACCCTGCTGCTCGACAAGACCGGCACCATCACCCTAGGCAACCGCCAGGCCACCGAATTCCGCCCTGCCCCCGACGTCTCCGCGGAGCGGCTCGCCGATGCCGCACAGCTGGCGTCTCTTTCTGACGAAACGCCTGAGGGCCGCTCCATCGTCGTGCTCGCCAAGGAGCAGTACAACCTGCGCGGCCGCGACATGAGCAGCATCCATGCCGAGTTCGTCCCGTTCACCGCTCAGACGCGCATGAGCGGCGTCAACCTGCACGGCGTCCGCATTCGCAAGGGGTCTGTAGATGCCATCGCGCGCTTCCTTGAAGATCAGGGTTCGTCCCTGCCCAGGAAGGTCCGCGATAACGTTGAAGACATCGCGCGCGCCGGTGGCACTCCCCTCGTCGTTGCCGAGAACTCCACCGCGCTCGGCGTCATTCACCTAAAGGACATCGTGAAGGGCGGCTTGAAAGATCGTCTCGCTCGCCTGCGCGCCATGGGCATTCGTACCATCATGATCACTGGCGACAACCCCCTCACCGCCGCCGTGATTGCACGCGAAGCCGGCGTCGACGACTTCCTCGCAGAAGCCAAACCCAAAGACAAAATGGACCTGATCAAGCGCGAGCAGGGCAAAGGCAAGCTCGTTGCCATGACCGGCGACGGCACCAA
>DCFV01000153.1:11056-14564 GCA_002314435.1 Acidobacteriaceae bacterium UBA1795
AACATGGTCGACCTCGACTCCAATCCCACCAAGCTCATCGAAATCGTCGAGATCGGCAAGCAGCTCCTCATGACGCGCGGCGCACTCACCACGTTTTCCATCGCCAACGATGTCGCCAAGTATTTCGCGATCATCCCCGCCATGTTTGCCGGCGCGTTCCCCGTCCTGAACGCGCTCAACATCATGTATCTGCACTCGCCGCAGTCGGCCATTCTGTCCGCAGTGGTCTTCAACGCAATCATCATCGTCGCGTTGATTCCGCTGGCTCTCAAAGGCGTCAAATATCAGCCCAAGGCAGCCGAAGCCTTGCTGCGCCAGAATTTGCTCATCTACGGTGTCGGCGGCGTGTTAGTCCCGTTTGCCGGCATCAAGGCCATCGACATGCTGCTCGTAGCGCTGCACCTGGCATAAGGAGAAGAGGACCATGCACGCCGTAGCCACATCCACTCTAGCCCACGCTGTAAAGGTTCAAGCCGCACCGGTGGACCACGCCCCCTGGAAGACCTCCATACGCTTCACGCTGGTCGCCACTCTGCTGCTCGGCATCGGCTATCCGCTGCTCATCACCGCACTCGCGTCTTTTCTCTTTCCGCATCAGGCAGCAGGCAGCCTCATCCTCAGCAACGGTCAGGTCATCGGGTCGGAGCTGCTGGCGCAGAGCTTTACCTCCGATCGCTACTTTCATCCGCGCCCCTCAGCCGCAGGCAACGGATACGATGCCACCTCGTCCGGCGGCTCCAACCTCGCACAGTCGAACGCGAAGCTCGTCCAGCGCGTCCAGGGAGACATCGACAAGCTCAGCAAGGAGAACCCCGGCCAGCCGGTGCCCATCGATCTGGTCACCACCTCCGGCTCGGGGCTCGATCCCGACATCACTCCCGACGCGGCCTTCTTTCAGGCCCCGCGCGTGGCCCGCGCTCGCGGCATCAGTGAGGGGCAGGTGCGGCAGCTCATTCAGCAGCACATCACCGAGCGGCAACTCGGTGTGCTCGGTGAGCCGCGCGTAAACGTGCTTGCGCTCAACCTCGATCTCAATAAGCTGGCTAAGTAAGTCGCCAGGCTGAAATCCTTGAAATCGGAGAGGGCCTTCCCCTCTCCGTCTTTTTCTTCGGCTTTCAGCCTGCTCGATTCAATAGCCCTCTTGCTTAACGAATCCCTGAACGGCGCGGGCGTCTCGCAGAAACGCGGAGCTGTCCATGCGCGCATCGCTCCGTCACATCACCTGCACTGTTCCCTTGCCCAGCAGGTCCTCGACGCGCTCAATCCAGCCGCGGTCCGCCGCCACGCTCAGCTTCTCCGGCTCCAGGATCACCGCAAACTCGCCCGTCTTCTCGAGATGCAGCATCACCTTGCCCGGTCCCGGTGCAGCATCCGCGGCGCTTCTCAGCGCGGCAAACATCTCCTCGCTCGCGCGGTCCAGATTGATGCGAATGCGGATACCATTCGGTAACTTCACCTGCACCTGCTCCAACGACTGAATCGAGCTAACCGAGATCTTCGGCGCCGCGTCCTCGTCGCCCATCAGCATCCCGCGAATCAGCACCGGCGCTTCAATCTTCAACTGCTCCGCCAGCTTCTCGTAGTCGCGCGAAAAACAAATCAGGTCAATCTTGCCTGTCGCGTCTTCCAGCGCAGCCATCGCATAGAGCTTCTGATCACGCCTGCTCTTCTGCACGCGCAGGCCATGAATGATCCCCGCCACCACCAGTTCGTCCGCAGGATCAACATCCTTGCCCCAGCGCCGCTCCGGCGGCTTGCGCTCCAGAGCCCCTGCAACGGAAATCACACCAGGAAGATTACGAATCTTCTCGGCATATTTATCCAGCGGATGCCCTGAGACAAAGAACCCCAGCACTTCCTTTTCGTTCGCTAGACGCTCACCCTCTTCCCAATCGGCCACCCGAGGCAATTCGTCTGACCCCTGTTCCGCATGCGGCCCATCGTTGAACAGCCCGAAGAGCCCTGCCTGCCCCTGCGCCGCATCGCGCTGTGCCTTCTGCGCGCGCTCCATTGCCTTGTCCACCGCGGCCATCAGCTGTCCGCGCTTGCCCAGCTGGTCCAGCGCACCCGCCTTGATCAGCGACTCGATCACCCGCTTGTTCATCACGCGCAGGTCCACCTTCTCGCAAAACTCCCACAAGCTGCGGAACCGCCCCACTTCCTCGCGCGCCTTGATGATCGACTCGATCGCGTTGCCGCCCACGTTCTTCACCGCGGCCAGTCCAAACCAGATCGCCTCGCCGTGCGGCGTGAACTGCGAGCCGCTCACCTGCACATCCGGCGGATCCACGCGAATGCCCATCTCCTTGCATTCCTGGATGTACTTCACCACGTTCTCCGGCTTCGACGTTTCCGAAGTCAGCAGCGCCGCCATAAACTCCACCGGATAATGCGTCTTCAGATACGCCGTCTGGTACGACACCAGCCCATACGCCGCCGAGTGCGACTTGTTGAAGCCGTATCCCGCAAACTTCTCCATCTGGTCGAAAATCTCGCCGGCAATATCCTTCGGATGCCCCAGCGCCGCAGCCCCGCTCATAAAGCGGTCGCGCTGTTTCGCCATCTCCTCCGGCTTCTTCTTGCCCATCGCTCGCCGCAGCAGGTCGGCTTCGCCCAGCGAGTAGCTCGCCAGCACGTTGGCAATCTGCATCACCTGTTCCTGATACACGATAACGCCCAGCGTCTCCTTCAGAATCCCTTCCAGCTCCGGCAGCATGTACTCCACCTTGCGCCGTCCCCACTTGCGCTCGATAAAGTCATCCGTCATGCCGCCCTGGATCGGCCCCGGCCGGAACAGCGCAGTCAACGCCGTCAGATCTTCCAGCTTGTCTGGCTTGTAGCGCCGCAGCATGTCGCGCATGCCGTTCGATTCAAACTGGAACACGCCCGACGTCAGCGCCGCATGAAACACCTTCTTGAACGTCTCCTCATCGTCCAGTGGAATCGTCTCGATGTCCACCTTCTCGCCGCGGTTCTTCTCAATCAGGCGCAGGCAGTCGTCGATCACCGTCAGCGTTGTGAGCCCCAGAAAGTCCATCTTCAGCAGGCCCATCTTTTCAACCGCCTTCATGTCGTAGGCGGTCACGATTTCATCGTTCTTCGTCCGCGCCACCGGAACCAGCTCCGTCAGCGGCCGCGGTGCAATCACCACCGCCGAGGCGTGCACGCCCTGCCCGCGTACCAGCCCTTCCAGCTTCTTCGCCGTGTCAATCAGCTCGCGTACCTGCGTCTCGCTGTCGTACACCTTGCGCAGATCCGGCACATCCTCCAGTGCCTTGTCGATCGTCATGCCCACCGTCGCCGGAATCAGCTTCGCAATCCGGTCCACGTCGCCATACGGCATGTCCATCGCGCGCCCGCAGTCCTTGATCGACGCCTTCGCCGCCATCGTATTGAACGTGATAATCTGCGCCACCTGGTCGCGCCCGTACTTGCGCGTCACGTAGTCGATCACCTCGCCGCGACGGTTCATGCAGAAGTCCACGTCGATATCAGGCATCGACACGCG
>DCFV01000195.1:0-40798 GCA_002314435.1 Acidobacteriaceae bacterium UBA1795
CTATCGATCTACAAAGTTAGCCGCGCTACACTAACAATGAATCTGGTACAAAAGATCGGGCAGACGACTGGGTTGCCGGGAGCTCGTTTGACGGCCGGGGGACCACACCCCGAAGTTCTTGCTCTTAGCCGGGCCCACAAATTTCCACTGTAGGTGACACAGGTCATAGGGGAAGATTCCTTGCGTGGATTAGTCTCGGGACACTGACCTGGCAATCTGTGCAGAGAGCGCATTCCCATTGGCAAAGGTGTCGAATCCGGCCATGAACGATAAGACTATCCAAAACCTCCCCGCGAACCCGCATGGCCACGCAAACGCCCCGGCAGGCCTCAGCACACAGAACGGCGCGGTAAGAAAACCCAACGCCGCCGCGAAGAGACTCTGGATCAGTCTGGCACTCACGACTGCGTGCATCGCATCTCCTGGTGCGTCCACGGCGCAGCAATCGCCTTTAGAACGCTTTCGCGAGCACAACGCGCAGATGACCTCCATTCAGCCTTCCTGGATGGGTCCGCTGATCCAGTCTGATCCGCGACTGTCGCAAGCAGTAAAGCTTTCCGTCTCCAACGCGCAATCCCCAAGCGCGCAGGTGATCAGTTATGGCAACAATCACGGCGTCTCGGTCGTCGCGTTCCGTCGTTTCCAGTTTGACTTCATCCCGCCGTCGTTCTTCCGCAATCACTCCCCGGTGTTGAAAGACGGCTTTGGCAACGCCGCCACTCAAGTCAAGTACCGCATCGCCTCAGGCAACGAAGAGCACGGCAATTTTGCGTTGACCGCAATCGTGACTCACGGTTTCGCACCGCGCGCTTACCAGAATGGTGTGCTGAGTTCCTACTACAGCCCCAGACTGGCTGCGGGCATGGCCTTCGGACGTTTCAACGTGCAGTCAACGCTCGGCGGATTTCTGCCGACTGACAAGGTATCGGCGCAGGGCAGAGCCATTGAATGGAACACAACTGCGCAAGTGCATCCTGCCAGGAATGTGTGGTTCGACGTCGAAGACAATGTCGCCTTCAACATAGGCGGAGCCTTCGACGGAACTACGCAGAATTTCGTGACCCCGGCAGCCTTCTATCTGGCGCGTCGCGGGGACTGGGGTCCCAGGCACCCCACCTATATTTTCGGCACGGGCATGCAGATCGCGACCACCACATTCCACCAGTACAACCACAACCTGATCACGGAGATGCGGATTCTCTTTTGAGAGCGAAGACCGTGAGCGCAGTACCTGCATTTGTCAGTGCGTCTGCGCGCTGGCAGACCTGCAACCGGACGCGCCGAGAGACGATTCGCGCGTATCGCGGCGCTGCTTAGCCCGACACTTCGATGATCCCGCGATGGATGGCGGTGGTGGCTGTTTCGGCAGCGGGGCCGCTCCAGAAATCCTGTTGACTGCTTTAGTTAGCGGTGAATGTCGTATTGACGAGACGGCGCTATTTCTGACGCGTGTTCCAGCTTATGCGTATGGGATGCTGCAGCAAGTTGAGCTGGAGCTTGAGGTAGGAGTCCCAAGCTTGGGCGTCAGGCATGTCCGCCTTCGACCAGCCTGAACCAGCATAGTAGATGAAAGTCTGACCAGAGCGCCGCCGGAAAACGAGAAGCGCATGTCCGGCAGCCTCTTGTGTCTGAGCGTGTTGTCCGGGCGCCGCGATGAGCCCAGTTGCGATTCTTCCGGCGGATGAGTCCTGTGGCGTGTCCCAGACGGCCGCGATGCTTCCATCGACCGGAAACTCCGCACGCGCACCGTCATGTATTGCGATCCCCGCAGAGATCTGCAGCGCGGCGCTATGAGCGAAAGAATACGTGGACTCAATGCGATTCAGATGCGTCCCTGCGTCCAGTATGATCCGCTTGGTTTCGGACACGGTTGTTCCATCGGCATCCCAGGGCGCATAGGAAACCTGAAAGGCAAAGCGGATTGGACCATCGGCCAACGTACGCAGCCGTGTGTAGTTCTTCGACACGTAAAGCTGACTGTTTGCGAGGACGGCCGTCCCGCCGCATCCTCGCGTTGGACCTACATAGTAGGAGTCGAGACCCTGTCCGTTGTCCTTGTGATAGGAAAGGGCGGGATTGTGAGTACGGGTGCCTTCCAGGTCGCGCTTGTAGAAGCTGTCGATGACGAAGTTCGGCGTGCGCTTGGACCATACGTCGATCCCCGAAGTAATCTCTCCGGCAGCCTGTAGCGCCGGGCCGTAGACACGGTATGCTACCAGCTCGTTCTCCCAAGCAAAGTCATCTTTGCGCTCAGGGGCTTCTCTGCCGAAGACGAGGTTCTGCTGGGCGAGGGCATTTGGATCCAAACGAAACGCGATGTCGATTGAGGCGCGGGCGCGCAGACGAACCAGAAGCAGGAGCGTATCCGGCTTGTCGCCGGGAGGTGCGGCGTAGATCTGGCTTGGGATTCGCTGCCCGGTTGAAGTGTCCTCGGCAACGATGGTTTGCGCCTGTGCATCGGCCAGATGGAGATGCGCCAGGACATCACGCAAGGGGACTTCAACGACCTCTTGAGAGCGGTCCACCGCGAGTGGATTTGCCAGCACAAGCTGTTGTGCCCGGCTGGCCTGCGGGACAAGCGAAAGCGCGAGGACGATCCATGCGATGTGTATCTTCATCAGAGTCATGATCCCAATTCTGGTTTGTGCGGCGAGAACTCAGGCGGTCAGCAAACAAGACGTGCCAATCCTGCTGCCGGTTCTTAGCGGACGCCTCGTCGCAGGGGCGAACACTGAGACAGCGCCGGCAACAAAGCGAGTTTTCGGGTCCGCTCCAAGACATTCGATTGGCGCATCGTTCCCCCGTTCATTTTGAAGGCCAAGAGATTAGCGCACTCCAGCGCACTCCGATTTTGCGGCACGCAGTACGATCTAATTCTCCTGTATTTTGATTACGAAGTAGACGAGTTCTTCACCTGCGGGCAGCACAAGCTGGTGAGGGACGCCCGCAGGGATATGCACGAAATCCCCTTGTTGCAACGGGATTTGCAGTCCGCCTTTGACGGCAGTTCCGCGGACTTCACCTTCGCTGACTTCTTTCGAATCGGGTATTGTGCCGCCTGTTGTGAGAGTCGCCTGGCCGCGCACAATATAAAAGATATCCGCAAACCTGCGGTGAATCTCGGCACCGCCGTTCGTCTTTCGCAGTGAGAGCATTGTGAAGTGATTGGGATACTTCGACAGCGTCACTCCTGCCGAACCGTTGTTTGCGGCAGCCGTCGACTCGAGTTGGGTTGCCTTTTCGAGGAGCTGCGCCTGGGTCAGCCGGTCCACTTCTACCGCTTGTGCGAGGGCAGCGGCGGGCATCAGGGCAGCTCCACATAACACTGCTGTACGTATGCTTCTGTTCATGATCGCCTCGCTTGTTGGCACAGGCCGAGGAAGGGTTCCGCGAATCCTGCAAAGTTTCAGCGACTCAACCAGCCGCCATCGACAACCAGAATATGGCCGTGAACGTAGTTGCTCGCGGACGATGCAAGAAAGACCGCCGCCCCGGCCAGGTCGGATGGAGTTCCCCAGCGTCCAGCGGGAATGCGATCCACGATCTGTCGCGACCTGTTCGAATCTGCGCGCAGCGCAGTGGTGTTATCGGTCTCCATGTAGCCGGGTGCGATGGCGTTCACATTGATGCCCTTCGAAGCCCATTCGTTTGCAAAGGCCTTGGTCAACTGCCCCACGCCTCCCTTGGCCGCCGCGTACGACGGGACGAATATCCCGCCTTGAAACGTCAGCAGCGAAGCAATGTTGATGATCTTTCCAGAACCCTGGGCGAGCATGTGGATTCCCGCATGCTGCGACAGGTGAAAGACGCTGGAGAGATTGGTATCGAGCACGGTGCGCCAATCCTCAAGAGAATGCTCGGCCGCTGGAGAACGACGAATCGTTCCGGCGTTGTTGACGAGAATGTCGATCCTGCCGAACTCGGCAATTACCTGCCCGATCAACTTCCTGCAGACATCGGCGTTGCTGATATCCCCGGTCAATGCAGCAGTCTTTGCTCCGGTTGCTGCAACCAGTTGGACTGTGGTGGACGGCACAGATCGCGAGCCATGCAGTGCGACACTCGCGCCAGCTTCTGCGAGTGCACATGCAATGCCTGCACCCAGGCCTCTGGAGGAGCCGGTAACAAGCGCGATCTTTCCCTTCAGGGAGAATTGGTCGAGAATCACCGGGTGCCTTTCTCCTGGGTTTACATCAGGTCTGCAACTGTGAGGCGATCCATGTCGTCGTATTCCTGATTTTCGCCGCCCATGCCCCAGCAGAACGAATAGTTCGTCGTGCCGACGCCTGCGTGAATCGACCAGCCAGGCGAGATTACGACCTGCCTGTTCGCGATGACCAGATTGCGGGTCTCATGCGCCGGGCCCATCAAGTGCACGACTCTTTCGGTTTCCGGGAGATCGAAATACAAATACACTTCGGAGCGTCGATTATGTGTGTGGGGTGGCATGGTATTCCAGACGCTTCCTGTGGCTAATTGCGTGAAGCCCATCACCAGTTGGCAACTGCGGATTCCTTTCAAGTGAATCGCCCGCTTGATATCGCGCAGATTTGCGGTCTCAGGACTTCCCAGAGTTGTATGTGGCAGGTCGACAGAACGAATCAGCCGAGTCGGATGGACCGCGTGCGCTGGGTAGCTCAGGAGGTAGAATTCCGCGGGCTTTTCGCTCTCCAGGCTTTCGAATTGGATGTTCTGATTCCCACGTCCCACGTAGAGGACATCGAGATGGTTCAGTACGAACGTCTCATCGCCGACGGTTATCTGCCCGGAACCGCCGATATTGAGGCACCCGAGCTCACGGCGTTCGGTGAAATATGCAGCCTTGAGCAATTCAGGGCAGGTCAAGGTGAGAGGGCTGTTCACGGGCACTGCGGATCCAATGATGGTTCGATCGAGATCGACATAAACCAGGTCCAGTTTGCCGGGCTGAAAGAGATCGCACAGCAAAAAGGTGCTGCGTAGTTCCTCCGTAGTCATACGCGTGTAGCGGATCGGATCCGCCATTTGAAGTAGTCTCATTGCTCCTCGATCAGTTCGTCCTTGACGAATCGTTGCTGCGTTGTCATCGTGAGTGCCGCGTGCGCGATACGGCCGTCTGCCGTGACAGCGACCTCGCAACCCGCATGAATTCGCCCCGCACCGGCGTTGAGGCGCCGCATGACTTCTTTGAGGCGCTCACAGTGCCAGCTACAGCGGTCGGCAGTCCTGATCGCTACGGCACGAAATCTGCCATGGGAAATAACGATACCACAGCTTATTCGGGGAATTGCAGGCCCAATCGACATGACCGTTCGAGCGATATTGCGTGGCTGACGGTACTCGCCACGATCTACCATGAGTTCATTGTGCCCCGCGTCTTCAACGCCAAAGCGTCGGTGCTTCTCTTGTGTACGCTTGCAGGGCTGTGCGATGCAGGCGCAGCGAGCACAGGCCCCGTAACACTCTCAAATGAGAGCATTCGATTGTCGTTTATTGCGGGCCGACATGCGCCCAGAGTCGACATGGTGAGGGGACAGACGAGCGGCGATTTGCAGAATGAATCGGACGAAGAGCTGCCTTCCACGGCCGAGGTAGACGGTCGAACAGTCGCAGTGAATTGGGAACTGAAACCAGAACTTGGGCGGAGTACCAAACGGCAAATCACGCTGGTTTACGAATCTTCGCAGCCGCATCTGCGACTCACGTGGATATGGGTATGTCGCGCGCAATTCGGTGCGGCGGAACACTCCATCACGGTGGAGAATCTGAGCGACCGTGAAGTATGGCTGCCGATGATTGATTCGTTGCGGCTCAAGTTCAGATATCCCGCTGACCGGACACTGGATCATTTCTACGTCGAGAAGGGCGCTGATACGCCATCATCGCAAGGCACGCATCGCGAGACCATTGCCGAAGGTTATCGATGGACGGGGAAGTCCTCAACCTATGCCTTTCCGATTCCCGGGGAGTCTCGTGAGATTATCCCTGCGGAGTTTGTTTTCGGCCACGATGCCCGGCAAGCCGGATGGTACGCGGGCCTGGAGTTCAGCGGGCGGACGCGCATCCATCTTGAACGCAGCAGCGGTTCTGTGGCCACAGTGCTGGGGCTTAATCCTGATCCGGGGCCGTTCCGCACCCGGGTGGAGCCGGGCAGTAGTTTTGCTACGCCGACGGCCTTTCTCGGTGTCTTCTCCGGCGGCGCGGATGGTGCCGCAAATCAACTTCGCCCCTGGGTGCGCACAGTGCTCGGCAACCCTCATACCTGGAATGATCCGCAGTACCCGCTGACGGTGAACAATAGCTGGGGCAGCGGCATGCAGGTGGATGAGCAGCTCGCGCTGCGCATGATTTCCGATGCAGAAGAACTCGGGCTTGAGATGTTCCATCTTGATGCGGGCTGGTTTCGCGCGGTGGGCGACTGGTATCCAGACGCGAAGAAGTTTCCCCACGGACTTGCTTTGATTGCCGAGGCGGCGCACAAGCAAGGCCTTCGCTTCGGCATCTGGGTTGACTGGACGCAGGCCGCCTTGAGTACTGAGCCGGGCGCGTTGAACGTGGATGACCCCAAAGTGAAAGACTGGCTTCTCACTGATCTGCCCGCAGACTGGAAGCCGGAAGAATTCAAGGGGCAAACCGCTGATCTGGGGGTTCCCGCCGCCCGGGACTACTTTGCGCATGAGGTGAAACGGATGGTTGAGGACTACCACCTCGACATGCTGGAGCATGATGGCTACCTTGTTGCACAGGGATGCATTCGGGAAGATCATCCGCACGCTCCTCCCAATCGCAGCACGATGAGAATTGTTCACGACGGGGCAACGGACTTTGTGATCGCCTCGAACTCGACGGATGTAAGCTACCACGCGGTTCGTGCGTACTACAGCGTCTACGAACAAACGCGCCGTGAACACCCCGGATTGCTCTTCGAAATCTGCAATGACGGTGGACGGATGGTGGACTTTGGGTCCGCAGCGCATGGGGATTACTTCTCAATCACAGACACGTACGATCCGCTCTCAAACCGTCGTGCCTTCTACGACACGAGCTTTATGCTTCCGGCGGCCATGCTTGAGAGTTACGTGGAGAAATGGCCAACACCGCGCGCGGAGACCTTTCTTTACATGTTGCGCAGTGGAATGATGGGGTGGGTGTCAATCATGACGGATACAAACGCCTGGTCTCCGGAGCAGCATGATGCGGCCCGTAAGGCGATCGCACTCTATAAGGAGAAGCTGCGCCCATTTATCCGAGACGCGGAGCTTTACCATGTTTCTCCGCGGCCGGATGGTGTTCACTGGGATGGCATTGAATACTGGGATGAAGCGCGCAGAAGGGGTGTTGTTTACGCATTTCGCGGCACAGTCTCGAACGAAGAGAGGCACGTGTTCACTCTCAGCGGGCTCGATTCAGCCAAGTTCTACAAAGTGCATTTTCAGGACGGGACTGCGCCGGACGCGCAGGTTGCCGGAAGGCTCCTGGTGCAACAGGGGCTCGAAGTCCATCTGGAGCATCCGCTCAGCTCCGAGTTGATCTTCCTTGAAGAGGCTGGGAGCGCTCTCAACTGACTGGTTCAACGTCTGGAAGCGCCTGGCGAAAGTGACAGACAGCTGTGGCGAACGCGGCAATTGGCAGACGCAAGCGCCCAGGAAGAGCAAATGGTTGGTCCTATTGCACCGTAAACAATTTAGAGGGACGAGTTGTGATCGGTGCTGATCGTGGGTGATTCAGGCAGGCGATCGAGGAAGAGCGGTAGATTGCTGCGCAGGATGATGTGCGGCGCGACGCGTGTAACTGGCTCTGGCTGGATACCTTCAACGAGGTAGCGGCAGAGCATCTCAAAGGCGAGCTTGCCCTGGGTGTAAGGGCGCTGATAGAGCGTCGCGAGTATGCCTGCCGATTCGATGAGTGGAACCAGCTCGGCAAAGAGATCCGTGGCAACAACCTTGACGCGCCCCAACATGCCGTTTTCGTCGATGGCGCGCAGTACAGGCAGGCTGTTGGCGGTGCTGATATAGATTCCGGCAGGCCGGGGCTTTCGCTTGAGGAGCGCAAGCGTGGCGCGATAGGCCTTTTTGGGGCTGTCGTGCGTTTCGATGGCCGGAATGAGCGTGAGGTGCGGAGCCATGGTGGCGAGCGTGGCAGCGAAGCCGCGCAACTTCTCTCCGTGGTCAAAGGTGTTGAGGTCGCCGGTGATGGTGGCGATGGAACCTTCAGACTGCAGAACGGTCCCGAGCAGTTCGGCGGCGATGCTGCCGCTGATGGCGGCATCGACGGAGACGGAAGCGAGCCGCGTGGACCGAGGCGCGTCACTGGCCACGCAGACTACGGCCGTACCTCGCTCGGTGAAGCGGCGGATTGTGGACTCCACCTGGCTGGGGTTGCCTGGCGTCATCACAATGCCGTCGTATTCGCGATCGAGGTCCTCGTCGAGCAGCTTTCTGTCGCCCTGGCCAAGATGCGGATAGGTGCGGAAAGTGAGGTCGACGGTGACGCTGTGCATGGCGGCCGCTGCCTCGCGCACTCCGTCGCGGAGCGGGTCGAAGAAGGAAGCGATCTGGCGCGGCAGATGAATCGCTATACGGAGGCGGCGATTGAGCTTGAGGCTGCGCGCGGCCAAGTTGGGACGATAGCCGAGCTTTTCCGCGATTTTGAGCACGCGGCTGCGAGTTTTCGGATTTACGCCGGGCCGGTTATGCAGGGCGCGGTCCACGGTGCCAATGGAGATGCCGGCGGCGGCGGCAATCTGTTTAATGCCAACCGACTTGAGGGCGCTATGACTCATGGATTGTCAGAATTGTACCGGACTCATGGTGAATTTACTGTGCAGGCGCACGGAGATGGATGCGCTGCGCGATGCAAGTGGGAGGGATGGGCAGCTAGATCCACGTGTCGAGCGGGGGGTGACTCTTGACAATGAGCGCTTTAGCGTGTACGTTAACGCACGAACACACGTTCTTGGATTGAATGGAGCGCAGCAAGGATTTCGAGCGCTTCTACTATTGAGGATTGGTTCTCATGGAAGACATAAGCAAGACGGGTCCAGTTCGCTGCTGGGAGGAGCCGGTCGTTATTCCGACTTATCCGGTCCAGGATGCCGATCCGAATCCGATGTTTCTGGAAAAGCGGGTCTACCAGGGAAGCAGCGGTAAGGTGTATCCGAATCCGTTTACGGACCGCGTGGCGCTCGAGAAGCAGGACCAGAGCTATCGCGCAGTATTTCTTGAGAACGAGTTTATCCAATTGATGATCCTGCCGGAGATTGGCGGCCGCATTCACGCCGGGTTGGACAAGACGAATCAATACGACTTCATTTATCGCCAGAGCGTGATCAAGCCGGCGCTGGTGGGGCTGTTGGGGCCTTGGATCTCAGGAGGTGTGGAATTTAATTGGCCGCAGCATCACAGGCCTTCGACGTTTATGCCGGTGCATGCGGCCATTGAGCAACACGCGGATGGCAGTTGCACCGTGTGGTTAAGCGAGCACGACCCGATGCTACGGATGAAAGGCATGGTCGGCATCTGCCTGCATCCGGGACAGTCGCTGGTGGAAGCCAAGGTGCGGCTCTACAACCGCACTCCCCTGGCGCAGACATTTCTGTGGTGGGCGAACGTGGCGGTACGGGTGAACGATCAATACCAGGCATTCTTTCCACCGGATGTGAGCTTCGTGGCCGATCATGCGAAGCGCGCGATGTCGTCGTTTCCGATTGCACGCAATTCCTATTACGGTGTGGACTACGGGCCGGGGACGGACATCTCGTGGTACAAGAACATTCCTGTGCCCACCTCGTATATGGTGACGCAGTCGAAGTACGACTTCTTTGGCGGGTACGATCACGGCCGCGAAGCAGGCATGGTGCATACTTCCAACCATTACGTGGCTCCGGGCAAGAAGCTGTGGACATGGGGCAATGCGGAGTTCGGCTACGCCTGGGACCGCAATTTGACGGATGCCGACGGGCCGTATGTGGAACTGATGGCGGGCGCGTACACGGACAATCAGCCGGACTTCGCGTGGATCGAGCCTTATGAGACGAAGACCTTCAGCCAGTACTGGTATCCGATTCGGAAGATTGGACCGGCGAAGAACGCGCATACAGAAGCTGCGGTGAATCTAGAGTTTGATGGTGACCGTGTCCGCGTTGGCGTTTGTGTGACGGCTCGGCGCAACGTGCGCGTGGTACTGACGTACGACGGCAATCCAGTGCTGGATCAGCAGGAAAGTATCGGGCCGGAGAAGCCGTTCGTGACGACGCTTGAGACGAACGGGGCCCAGCCAGAGAAGTTCATTCTGCTTGTGAGCGATGTAGACGGGATTGAGTTGATCCGGTATCAGCCGGAGCATCGCGTGGAGAGAGAGCTGCCGAAGCCGGCGGCCGAACCACCGATGCCGACGGAGACTGCGAGCGTTGAGGAACTGTACCTGACGGGACTGCACCTGCAACAGTACCGGCACGCGACGCGCTCGCCTGAGGCGTATTGGCTGGAGGGATTGAAGCGCGAGCCAGACGACGTGCGGCTCAATCACGCGATGGGTCTCGCGTCTCTACGCAAAGGCGCGTTCGCCAAGGCAGAAGCGCACTTTGAGCGTGCCGTGCAGAGGCTGACCTTTCGCAATCCGAATCCGCAGGATGGGGCGCCGCACTATCATCTCGGGCTGGTGCGGCTGTACCAAGGCAAGACGCAAGAGGCGTATGCGGCCCTTTATAAGGCAACGTGGAATTATGCGTGGCAGAGCGCGGGCAACTATGCGCTGGCAGCGATCAACGCGCAGCGCGAAGAGTGGGAACTCGCACTGGAACAGGTAGAGACGAGCTTGCGCACGAACGCCGACAACCTGAAGGCGCGTGCGCTGCGTGCGCTGATTCTGCGGCGTATGGGGCGGGTAGAGGAAACGCAGGCAGAGATCGACGCATCGCTGGCACTGGACCGGCTGGATTTTCGGATGTGTGCAGAGCGGTTCCTGCTGACACGGAGCGAAGAGGATCTTCTGGCGCTGGTGAACGGACTCGATGGCGATCTTCAAACGCTGCTCGATGTGGCGTTCGACCTGGCGTGGTGCGGCGCGCAGGAGGATGCCGCGCTGGTGCTGGAGGCGTGTGCGCAGGCTGAGCGCTGGGATCATCCGATGCTGTGGTACACACTGGCGTGGCTTGCGGCGACCCTGGCGAAGGAGGCGAAGGCAGCAGAGTTTGCGGCCAAGGCGGAGGCTGCGCCTTCTCGATACTGCTTCCCGGCGCGGATCGAAGAGATGATTGTGCTGGAGAGCGTGATTGCGCGGAACCCCACCAGCGCAAAGGCGCATGCCTACCTGGGCAATCTTTTCTATGACAAGCTGCGGTATGATGACGCGATTCGGTGCTGGCGGCGATCGGTGGAGATTAACGGAACGTATTCAGTGCCGTGGAGGAATCTTGGAATTGCCGAGTTCAACGTGCTGCACAATGCGCAGGCCGCGGAGAGGATGTATGAAAGCGCGTTTGCATGCAATAGTGATGATGCGCGGCTGCTGTATGAATGGGATCAGCTGAAGAAGCGGGCGGGACTTGCCTCTGCCGAAGAGCGGTTGCGCGCACTCGAGGCACATGCGGAGCTTGTGGGACGGCGCGACGACCTGACTGTGGAGCGCGTAACGCTACTGAATCAATGCGGGCGATGGGAGGAGGCACTTGCTGCATTGAGCGAAAGGCGCTTCAGCCCGTGGGAGGGTGGAGAAGGACTCACTTCGGCGCAGTATGTGTATGCGCATCGCGCGCTAGGGCTGGCGGCGCTGGAGGAGAATGACGCGGCAAAGGCGCTTGAGCACTTCGAGACGGCGCGTGTGTATCCGTACAACCTGGGCGAAGGGAAGCATCTGCTGACACTGGAGCGCGACCTCGACTATTTTTCTGGGGTTGCGGCGCAGCAACGCAGTGATGTGGATGCAGCGCGCCGGTATTGGAGCAATGCGGCTGAGCCATTGGCAGAGCCGGGGGCGCATATGTATTTCCAGGCGCTGGCGCTGCGGGCGCTGGGAGAGGATGCCGCAAGCCGCATGGTGCTCGAAGAGCTGGCGCGGTTTGCGGAGGAGAAGGCGCACGCAACCCCGAAGATCGACTACTTTGCGACTTCGCTGCCGAACTTGCTGTTGTTCGACGGCGATATGGAGAAACGCAACAGGATTGAAGCGATGGTGCTGGCTGGTCTGGCGAGTCACGGATTGGGTGCGAGCGAAAAGGCGGCTGCACTTCTGTGTCAGGCGGTGGCCGAAGACCCGAATCACCTGCTGGCGATCGATGCGTCGCGCTGGATCGCGCGGGACGCGGGTGTTGAGGCCGAGGCGCGGCCAGCATCATGATTCCTTCAACCACTACGGTCAGGGCGGGCGCGGAGCAGCACGCACCGATGCGAACGGCGATGCTTTGGCTTACGGCATCGGCCGGGGCCCTGGGAGGATTGCTGTTCGGTTACGACTGGGTGGTGATTGGCGGCGCGAAACCCTTCTACGAGCTGTATTTCCATCTGGATTCGCCTGCCTATCAAGGCTGGGCAATGAGCTGCGCGCTCATTGGATGTCTGATTGGCGCGATGGCGTCGGGCGGGTTGACGGAGCGCTATGGCCGCAAGCGACTGCTGACACTGGCGGCGCTGGCGTTCGCAGTTTCATCAGTGGGTACGGCGCAGGCAGATCAGTTTGCGGTGTTTGTGGCATGGCGTGTGATGGGCGGGTTCGCAATCGGTCTCGCGTCCGGCGTGTCGCCGATGTATATCGCAGAGATTTCCCCGGCGCATCTGCGCGGACGGCTTGTCTCGCTCAACCAGGTTGCGATTGTATTCGGGATTCTGCTGGCGCAGGTGGTGAATTGGCGCATTGCGCGACCGGTACCGGCGGGTGCAACGGCGCAGCAGATTCTTCTCTCGTGGAACGGACAGTTTGGCTGGCGGTGGATGTTTGGAGTGACCGCGATTCCGTCGCTGCTCTTTCTGGCTGCATCGCTGCTGGTACCGGAGAGCCCGCGATGGCTGGCAGTGAAAGGGCGCACGCGGCAGGCCTTCGGCGTGTTGGAGCGGCTGGGTGGCAGCGCGTATGCCGAGCGCGTGATGGCAGATATTGCAACGGCGAGTGCGCAGGAAAAGGGCGGGTCGTTGCGCGAGGAACTCCGCATGCCGGGAGCGATGAATCTTCTGGTTATTGGTGTGGTGCTGGCGGTGCTGCAGCAGTGGTGCGGCATCAATGTCATCTTCAATTATGCGCAGGAGATCTTTGCGGCAGCGGGCTACCAGGTTTCGGACATTCTGTTCAACATTGTTGTCACAGGCGCGGTGAACGTGGTGTTCACGTTTGTCGCGTTCTTCACGATCGACCGGTTCGGGCGGCGGTTTCTGCTGCTGACGGGACTCACGGGGCTGGTGATGACCTACACAGTGCTGGGGCTGATGTACCACATGCACTTGCAGGGCAAGCCGATGCTTGTGCTGGTGCTGGCGGCGATCGCCTGTTACGCGATGTCCCTGGCTCCGGCAACGTGGGTGGTGATTGCGGAGATCTTTCCGAACCGGATGCGCGGTGGCGCGATGGCGATTGCGGTGACGGCGCTTTGGCTGGCGTGCTTCCTGCTGACGTACACGTTTCCGCTGCTGAATGCTGCGCTTGGTGCGGCGGGTACATTCTGGACGTATGCGGCGGTGTGCCTGGCGGGTGTGGTGTTTCTGGGCTTGCGTTTGCACGAGACCAAGGGCAGGACACTGGAAGAGATGGCGAGTGGGGAGAGTGCGGGGAATGCATAGGAGGCACTGGATGGTACGCAGAGCAGCGTGGGGAGTTTGCGCGGCATTGTTGGCGCTAGGAACAGTGAAGACACTCGCAGCGCAGGAGGAGGCGACGCGAGTGACGCTGGATGGCAACTCCACGGGGCGCGTGTTCGACGGATTGGGTGCGGCGAGCGCGGGCGCGTCTTCGCGGCTGCTGATCGATTATCCGGAGCCCCAGCGGAGCGAGATCCTGGATTACCTTTTCAAGCCGGGCTATGGGGCAGCGCTGCAGCATCTGAAAGTGGAGATTGGCGCAGATGTGAACTCGACGGATGGTTCGGAGCCGAGCCACATGCGTACCTCTACGGATCACAATGCATCGCGCGGGTATGAGTGGTGGCTGATGACGGAGGCGCACAAACGGAACCCACAGATCCTCCTGGAGATTTTGCCCTGGGGTGCGCCGCGCTGGGTGAATCCGATGCCGGGCGAGGAGGACACGCTGTACACGGCGAAGATGGCCGAATACGTGGCGGACTTTATTAAAACGGCGAAGAGCGCCTATGGGCTCGACATCGGCGCGACGGGAATATGGAACGAGCGCCCTTACGATACGGCCTATGTGAAGGAGTTGCACAGGAGACTTGAGGCCGAGCATCTGGATACGAAGATCGTGTGCTGCGATGAGTATCCGGGCGAGGGCGACGGGCAGTGGGCAATTGCGGACGCAATGTTGAAGGACGCGGAACTGGCGAAGGATATTGACGTGATCGGCGTGCACTATCCCTTGGTGAACGGGCGGTTGACGACGACGGATGCCGCGCGCAAGACGGGCAAGCCGCTGTGGTCGAGCGAGGACCAGCCGAACGGTGGCAGCGGACCGTTTGTGACGCGCGACTGGGCGCTGGGCGGGCGCATTCTGGCGCATCTCTACAACCGCAACTATCTTGAAGGCACGTTTACGTCGACGGAAATCTGGAGTCCGATCACCTCGTACTACGACAACCTTGCGGCGCCGAATTCCGGGCTGATGTATGCGAATACGCCGTGGTCCGGCAACTACGTGGTGCAGGGCGCGATATGGGCAACGGCGCACACTACGCAGTTTGCGCAGCCGGGATGGCAGTATCTGGATGCGGCATCGGGCAATCTGCCGGACCGGGGAAGCTATGTGTCATTGCGCTCGCCGGACAAGAAGGACTGGAGCGTGGTGCTGGAAACGATTGGCGCGACGAAGCCGCAGAAAGTGGAGTTCAAACTGGCGGGTGCGCTGAGTGCCGTCCAGGTTCACATCTGGGAAACGAATCACACACGGACTTTTGAACACGTCGCGGACGTTGCGGTGAAGGACGGCAGGTTTGCATACACGTTCGAACCGGAGGCCCTCTACTCGCTGACGACGACGACGGGCCAGGGCAAGGGCGCGGCTGCGCCACCGCCGGCGAAGGCATTTCCGCTTCCGTATGCGGATGATTTCGAGTCGATCCGCGAAGGCGGCACGCCAAAGTATCTTGCCGACCAGGATGGCGCGTTTGAGGCGCACCCGTGCGACGGACGTTCGGGACAGTGCCTTGAGCAGGTGGTGACGGACAAGCCTGTGGCGTGGGGCCCACAGCCCGATCCATTTACGCTGGCGGGTTCAGAGACGTGGACCGACTATCGCGTTGGCGTGGATGTGCATTTCGTTTCGAAGTCGTCTGCACTGTTGATGGGGCGGATCGACTCAGCGAATGTGTTTACCGACGACAAGGCCAGATGGCCGAGCGGATATCTTCTGCGCCTGCAACCGAACGGTGCATGGGAACTGCTGTCCGCGACCTACCATGAGCCCAATGCGACATTGGCCAAGGGCTATGCGGCGTTGAGCACGGCGAAGTGGCACCGTCTGGAACTCGAGTTCCGCGGGGCAACGGTGACGGCGCGGCTCGATGGCAAGGCGTTGGCGCAGGTGGAAAGCATGGCGCATACGCGCGGCATGTTCGGGTTGGGCTCGGAGTGGGACCACACGCAGTTCGATAACGTGCGCGTGGAGCCGTAGGCCGGGAGGATCAATGCAACGACTCTGAGCCAACGGAGACGGCGCTTTGCGTGATGGCCCTCGGGAAAACAAGGCTGATGAAACTCCAGTGTCTGGCACGGCTGAAGGCCCCGTAGAACTCTGGCGGAAACAGCCTGAGGGTTCGAACCGCCGATGTTGAGAACACCGTCGGAGGTCTGCGGGAATGCCCTGGTTCCACTGAGATTGGTGAGCAATGCGGTTCCGGTGAGGCCCGCGAGAAACTCTCGACGATTCGCTTCAATCTTGAACTGGTTCTTCA
The DNA here is from genome assembly GCA_002314435.1 of Acidobacteriaceae bacterium UBA1795. Classification (GTDB taxonomy): domain Bacteria; phylum Acidobacteriota; class Terriglobia; order Terriglobales; family Acidobacteriaceae; genus Telmatobacter. The sequence continues at coordinate 16,028 of DCFV01000195.1, forward strand.
TGGCAGGATCAACTCCGATGAGATCTTCGCTGAGACTGCTCCACGGCGCTTTCTCGGGTCGACTCGATTCACGCCATGCCACTCGAAGTCAGCTAGGATTGATTTTCGCTCCAGTCGAGAGCAGGAAGACACTTTTGGGCACAGATTTCGCCGGGCAGGCCATGGTAGATGGTTACCGGGCGAAGTGACGCTCACACTTGCCTAAACTTTGTGACGGTGATGTACTGCTTGGGGCATTCCAGCAGAGTGAATGGGCCCGCAGGCCGGTCCTGGCCGGCGCGAGTCCTGTTGTATGAACGGCTGGATCCGGCCTTGCCGCAAGGGGGATTATCCGTCGATGAATGATGTCGAAACGAAGTCTCTACCAGAGAACGCCTACCAGACACTCAAGCCAGGCGAATCCTACACACCGATTGTTCCTGCAGAAGAGAAGCGACCAGAGCTCACGGTGCGCTCGGTGGTTTGGGGCACGGTGCTCTGTGTGATTTTCACCGTTGCTTCGGCATACTCGGGTTTGAAAGTCGGTCAAGTGATGGAGGCTGCGATCCCCATCTCCATTCTGGCCATCGGACTCGCGCGTGTTTTCAAACGCCGGTCAAGCCTGCTTGAGAATGTGATCATCACAGGAATCGGCGGCGCTGCAGGTAGCGTGGTGGCCGGCGCTATCTTTACTCTTCCTGCCCTTTACATTCTTAATCTCGATCCGCACCCGGTGCAGACCATCTTTATCTGCCTGGCTGGAGGATGCCTCGGTGTTCTCTTTCTGATTCCTCTGCGGAGGTACTTCGTACGCGAAATGCATGGAGTACTGCCCTATCCAGAGGCGACTGCCATCACGGAAGTGCTGGTTACCGGAGAGAAGGGCGGATCGCAGGCCAAGCTTTTGCTTCAGGCGACCGGCATTGCGGGCGTTTACGACCTCTTCGTCACAACGTTCCAGGTGTGGAAGGAGTATGTCGATTTTCAGTTTGTGCCGGTGATGCATTCCCTTGCCGACCGGGCGCGGATGGTATTCCGTTTCGATGCGATCGGCTTCATTCTTGGCCTCGGCTATGTGATGGGATTGCGCAGTTCGATGCTTCTGTGCGCGGGCGGCGTTCTCTCCAATTTCGTGCTGGTCCCGGTGATCTGGTTCGTCGGCAGCCACATTGACGCAGCGGTGTATCCAGGCGTGATTCCGATTTCAAAGATGACCGCGGTGGATCTTTATCGCAACTATGTGCGCTTTATTGGAGTGGGCGCCATTGCTTCCGCGGGAATCTTCGGCATCATCCGGTCGCTGCGCGTAGTTGCAGGATCATTCGGGATCGCTCTGCGCACTTTTCGCCATGGGGAAGTTGCCGAGCAGGAGCGAACGGATCGCGATGTGCCGATGATTGCGATTCTTCTTGGTGTCGTGATTGGCGCGATTGCAGTGGCGGCATTTCTAGGGCGCCTTCCAGTCTCATGGACTGCGGTTGCAGTGGGCCTGGTGCTGACACTGCTTTTCTCCTTCTTCTTCACCTCGGTGGCGGCAAACGCGATTGCGACAACGGCGCGAAATCCTGTGTCGGGAATGACGATGCTGACCGTCATTATCTCGTCGGTAGTCTTGCTTCGCTTCGGGATTTCAGGTACCGCCGGGATGTTTTTCGTGATGGCGATTGCGGGCATGGTGTGCACGGCCTTGTCAGTTTCGGGCCAGACGATCACGGACCTGAAGGCTGGGTATTGGCTTGGCTCCACTCCGGCAGCACAAGAGAAGGTGAAGTTTGTGGGCGTGATCGCCTCGGCCACGGCTGTTGGATTGACGATCGTGATGCTGGCCCACACGTTTCAGTTTGGCGAGGCTCTGATGGGTGATGCGCGCCCGGTGCTGGCATCGCCGCAGGCGTCCATCATGAAAGCGCTGGTGCAGGGATTCATGAGCCACCAGCCGGTTGCTTATGCCCTTTTCGGGGTAGGCGCAATGGTTACGATCATGATGGAGATGCTGGGCCAGCCATCTCTGATCTTTGCCCTGGGGATGTACCTGCCACTGGAACTCAATACGCCGGCTTTGGTGGGAGGCTTCCTGTCGCACTTCCTCAACAAGCGTTCGGAAAAAACCGGAGGGGCGCAGGGCAAGAGGATTCGCGAGCGCGGTGTGATTATTGCCTCAGGGCTGATGGCGGGCGGTGCGCTCGGCGGTGTGTTGGGAGCCGCGATGCGACTCTTCCCCAGATATCGAGAAGACCTGGTGAAGACGCCCTTCTATTCCTACGACCCTGTTTCACAGACCATCTCTGCACTGTTTTTTGTTGCACTCTGCATGTATGTCTGGTTCGGCGCATTGAAGAAGGAAAAGGAGATCTGATGGACCGGGTTGGACGGTATGTAGCTGACGCAGTTCTCGGCATCGACACACTCTGGGGCGGCGATGTGATGTGTCCCTCAGGGACCGGGCGATTCATCGCAGATTCCTGGTTCTCCGACGAGCCTCTCCCCGCGGCTTACACGCATCCCGCTGCGAAGAGAGTTAGGGAGTCCGGAGGCGTGGCGAGCAGGAGCCTGGATCAAGAGGCGTTGAAACAATATCAGCTCGACGTGAATATTCCCAAAGCGATTGCCGGACTTCGCGAGGAGACCGCGAAGCTGGATGGGGTGCGGCGATCCTACCTTACGGGCCTGGCGCTTTCACTTGAAACGATGTGGGACATGGCAATGGAGGCGCTCGGCAAGGGTGACCCGGTGCCGTACGCGCGAGCCGTCGAGGCATCGACGGGAAAGGCGCCCGAGCCCTCCGCTCCCCGGCAGAAACGAGAACGCGTTGCCGAGTTGCTGGGCCGGGCCGGATACGCTGCGTACCCTGACGGCGGATTACTGGCGGCGGTTGACGAATGGCGCAAGGAACGCGTGATTCCGATGGCGTCGGTACGCGGACTGGACGCCGCAGTGATCGCGCATTTTGATCAACTGAGTGCGCACAATCTTTTGCCCCATCTTCCGCATGAACTTGCAGGGGTGCCGCGGGCGAACATCAACTTCCTTCCCATCAAGGATGCATGGTTCTCCGGTTCAATGAACTACATTGGACGGGCGCGGAATGAGGATGGAACTCCGCAATACGAGGCCTCCTACGAGATCAACGCCTCGTTGCAGATTTCGTTTCCTGAGTTTGAACAACTGGTGAGCCACGAAGTTGTACCCGGGCATGTGACAACATTTGCGTACTTGCAGAACTTGTACATCCGCGGCAAGGCGGGCTTTGAGGCTACTGTGTTGACCATGAATACGCGTGCCGCCACACTTTTTGAAGGGATCGCCAACAATGCGATTCTGATTGCACATGGTGTGACCGAAGTGGACCAGTTGCCCGATGAGGATTTGCAGATTGGCGTGCTGCTGGCGTTGCTGCAGGATGATGCCAAGAACCAGTCGTCGTATTTGACGTGGGGTGAGGGCAAGCCGCAACAGGAAGTGGCTGCCACGCTGCGGCATGAGTTTCTGGTTACGGAAGAGCGTGCCGATAAGCTGTCGGGCGCATGGGGGCGGCATCCGCTGCTGGGCCGGATGTATCTGCCGGCGTACCGCGCTGGCACAGAGAAGGTCGCGAAACTCAGGCGTGCGTACTCCGCGGAGCGTGTGCTGCCAGCAATCTACGGATGCAGCGGGTTAGTGGACATTGGGACGGTCGATCAAGTTCTGGGGGCGCCGGAATAGACAGATTCCGGCGCGCACCCTCGTCTACACGTTAGCCGCGCGTGAGAAAAATCGGCAGACCCAACTTGCTATCGTAGGTTGGCCTGTAACGCTCCGTGTTGTACATGGAGGCAATCTCCACTTTGCGCGGCCCGAGTTTTGGATCGGGGATCGGCACCATCGCGTAGCAACCGCTACTGATGGCGGTCATGAGGCCGCTCTTTCCCTCTTCGACGGCATCCATTGCCATGCCGGCGAATGTGATGGCCACCATGCGGTCGACGAAATCCGGGCTGCCGGAGCGCAAATCGTACGTCAGGTCACTGACGACGGTCTCCTCGCCGGTGGCGGCAGTGATCTCGTTGCTCAGGTCCTCAGCGACGCTCATCTTCTTGCGGTGGCCGAAGGCATCGGCGACGCCATATTCCTTGACGGTGTAGCCTTCCCACTCCGCACCTTCGGAAAGAATGACCAGCGAATAGTTACTGGGATTGTTGTGCTTATCGGCAACCAGGATGTCGATCAGGCGCCCAAGGTTCACCTTGTATTCAGGGATGCAGCAGCGCAACGAGGTTACATACGCGGTGAAGAGAGCGGTGTAGCCGGCGTCACGACCGAAGACTCTGAAGATGCCGATACGCTCATGCGAGCCGATGGTGGTTCGCTGCCGCTCAATTGCGTCCATGGCACGGGTGATGGCGGTAGAAAACCCGATGCAGTACTCGGTGTTGCGCACGTCGTTATCCATGGTTTTGGGTACGGCGATCACCTTTACACCGTGCCGGTCAAGTTCAGCCGCATAGCTCAGGGTGTCGTCGCCGCCGATGGCCACGATGTAGTCCAGGCGCAGACTCTCGATATTTCTGAGCACCGCTGGCGTTACGTCAAAGACCGTGCTGGTTTCGCCGTTCTTTGTGGTTTGTCTGCTTGGAAATGTTTGCCCTTCAAGCACAGGGGGCAGTTTTTTCATTTTGGTAGGATTGGTGCGCGAGCTATGGAGAAATGTGCCGCCTGTGCGATCGATCGTTCTGGTGTTCTCTCGATTGAGCGGAAGGATGTAGCGTGCTGTGCTGGCCGGATCTTTCAGATTGAGGTGAGTCAATCCTTCCCAGCCGCGCCGGATGCCAGTGACCTCGCATCCGATTTCGGACCCCCGGTAAACGACCGACTTGATGACTGAATTCAGGCCCGGTACGTCGCCGCCTCCGGTGAGAATGCCAATTCGCTTTGCTGTCATAAAGACGCTCCTGTACAGAGTTTCCTGGACCACTTCTGCGGCCCCAAGGGTATGCCGCCAGGAGCAGTTTCGCAAGACAGGAACTGCTGTGTGAGCGGAAAAGGCAGGCAGATCGAAGCGTCGCGGGCGCTTAGTTAACCCTGCGCGCCCTGCTACTTACTGCTTTTCCCGGCTGACGGTGACGGAGCCTGCTGGCGGGACAGTTACGATGATCCAACTGATGGGAGTGCCACCGGGCAAGGAGCCGTGTTCGGCGTGTTCCCATCTGTCGTTCACTCGCAGCATCTCTTCTGTTCCTACGAATTGGGCTTTCCAGCGAATCGCGGGGCCTTGGCGGTTGATGAACTGCGTGCGTGTCTCCCCGGTGTGGGTGATGTCGAGGATGTTGGACTTGATGTGCAGAGACGCCACGGACAGGTTGTCGGCCTTCGCCATGGGCTGCGGCAGGGTCTGCACGTCAAAGGCATCGGCGGCGTGCGCGGGCTCGATTCCCATGGCGCCGGAGATGAGCGCGGCGATTACGCCGTAGGAGACTTCGGGGTATTCGCGCCGCGGCTTGCCGGGGGCGGAGAGATCAAGGAGCACGCGATAGGCCACGGCGGGGCGCGCATAGCGGAAGAGTACGGTGGGCAGGTAGCTCTCCTCTTCGATATTGATGGTCTGCCAGTACGCGGGATTGGCGACGTAATCGAGCGCTCCGCGCACGTGGCTGGGGTCTTTCGCTGCGTCGAAATACAGAATAAAGGTGTCTGCCGATCCGAATCCGTGCAGGTCCTGCTGGATGACGCCGTGGAAATGGCCTTCCTGGGGAGACCATCCGGCTGTCTCGAGAATGTGCTGGATTGCGTCGGCGGCTTTTTGCATTCGGGCGGCGAGTTGCTTGTCCTCGGGCTCGACGGCGATCTCCTGGTAGGAGCGAATGGCGCGGTACTCGGCGGCCAGCAGGTCTGTGCCCAAGACGAAGTTCTTGGGTCCTTCGATATAGCTGGGAATGCCGCGTGAGGCGATGAACTGGCCGCCGGCAAGGCGCTGGTTGGCGATACGGGGCCGCGTGAGGATGGCCTCGGGCTGGAGTTGCCACTGCGCTATGTAGTCGGTGAGCGTTTTGCGAAAGAAGAGCTTCAGGCGCGGATCGGACTTGTAGATGTCGTCCCCGGTCCAGCGCCACATGCGCACGATGGCATCGAGAACATCGAAGTTGGCGGGGAGGTTGAACCAGAAATCGTCGTCAGAGCGATAGTCGGCGGTGGACGGCATGCCGTTTCCGTCGATCTCCCAGTAGCCGGCCCAGTTGCGGGAAGGTGCGGCGGAGGTTGCGAAGCGATTGAGCATGTTGCGATTTGCCGCGAAGAGGCCGAGCGCCGCAGCGCCGCCGGTCTGATGGGATACGTCGCGCATGCAGAATGCATTCCGGCCGGGCAATGCCGCTTCGTACCATGGGCCGATCGAACCTGATCCTGAACGCGCGTAGGCGAGCGCCTGCTGCTTTGCCCAGAGGAAGCTCGCGTTGAGCGAGGCATTGGAGGAATGGAATTCGAGGCTGGAGAGGGGAGTTGATTCCTGTGACCACCCCGGGATGGTCCACGCCAGCGGGAGCAAACACACGATCCAGCACAGTCTGACGATTGTCTTGATTCTCATGGCACCCTGACGTGCGGGGGATTCAGCGACGAAGACATGCCCCTGTCACGGGCAACAACAGCAGACTAGACGGCGCGGGTTCACGTCAAGATGATTGAGCGCCAACGACGATATGGATGTGAGGGACGTTGCGAGAGGAAGCGTGCCAGCCGCGGGAGGCGCGGGGTATACTTGCGTGTTCGCTCCCCTGCATGTGGCCCATCACGTTCACTGATTCTCCGGTTCCTGCCATGATTGCGCTGGGATTTAGAGGCAAGCCGGAGGGTTGTTCACCGTCCAGCAATTTGACCGGGCGATTTGCCTGACAGGACCTTCCGTGGAGTTTTGCGCATCGGGAGGGAGATCGAGTTCGCGAGCACGTAACGGAGGAAGTATGAAAGAGCTGGGAACAGAGATATTTAGCCGGCGCCGCTTTGTCCAACTGGGCGCGGCTGCCGCGGTGACTGCAAGCGCAACGTATGGCGTGGCCAGCGAGGATGAATCAAAGCCGCATCGCTCGATGATGAATGTGGCTTTCGAGAAGCGGGAGCCGCGCATCGCCATGGTGGGTCTGGGCGGCCGTGGCACTTCGCTGCTGAAGGATTTGCTTGCGGCCGATGCGAAGATTGTGGCGCTTTGCGACATCGTGCAATCGAAGGCGGAAGACGCCGGAGTGCTGGTGGTGAAGAGCGGGCAGAAGCAGCCGGAACTCTTCACCGGGAGCGACCGCATCTACGAAAAGATGATGGATCGCAAGGACGTGGACTTCCTGATCATCGCGACGCCGTGGAGCTGGCATGCGCCGATGGCGCTGTATGGGATGCGGAGTGGCAAGGATGTTGCCGTGGAAGTGCCCGGAGTGACGACGCTCGAGGACTGCTGGAAGATTGTGAAGACCTCAGAAGAAACCGGCAAGCACTGTGTCATGCTGGAGAACTGCTGCTACGGCTACAACGAGACGCTGATTCTGCGCATGATTCACTCCGGACTCTTTGGGGATCTGCTCTACGGAGAAGGCGCCTACCTGCACGATCTGCGCGAGGAGCTTTTCAGCAACAAGGGCGAGGGGTTGTGGCGCAGGACAGAACACACGCTGCATAACGGCAACCTGTATCCGACGCATGGATTGGGGCCGGTGTCGAATTACATGGGGATCCAGCGCGGCGATCGATTTGCGTATCTGGTGTCGATGAGCACGCCGGAGCGCGGACTCGACGACTATCGCAAGGCGCATCTGCAGCCGAACGATCCACGGATGCAGGAACGCTATATTACCGGTGACATGAACACTTCGCTGATCAAGACCGCGGCCGGGTTGACCATCACGGTGAAGCACACGGTGTCCACACCGCACCCGTATGACCGCATTAACCAGATCGCGGGGACGAAGGGAATTTTCCAGGATTATCCGGCACGCATCTACTTTGATGGGCTGAATCAGGATGAGGCGTGGGAGCCGGTGGAGAATACGCCGGAGAGCAAGTGGAAGAAGTATGAGCATCCGCTGTGGACGCGCGAAGGCGAAATGGCGCGCAAGAACGGCGGGCACGGCGGCATGGACTACATCATGCTTTATCGGCTGCTCGAGTGCCTTCGGGAAGGACTTGCTCCAGATATGGATGTGTACGACGCGGCGGCCTGGTCGTCGGTGGGTCCGCTGAGCGAGCAGTCGCTGAAGGGCGGGAGCGCACCGGTTGAGTTTCCGGACTTTACGCGCGGCGAGTGGAAGAAGCGCAATGCATCGGCGATTGCGACGCTGGCGTAGGAACGGGAGAGCGATGGCTTCAGGGGATTGCCGATGAGGACGCTGTTGGTCGGTCGCCGGAGGAATCCTGAATCTGCGGGAGCGCGGGTTTGGGTTGCTGCGATGCTGGCAATGGCGGTATTGGGGTTGGCGATCCCTGCCGGAGCGGCAGCACAACTGACTGCGAATGAGCGCCAGGCGTCAGTGGGGGATGCGCCGGAGATGCCCGGACTGCTGGCCGCGGATGTCTCCGGTGCGATGCGCCGGGCGAAGGTGCGGGCCGCGATGCGCAAGGTGGCCGACTGGCAACTGGAGCGCGTGCGCGGCGCGTACAGCCAGGACTGGACCTTCGCCACTCTCTACGTGGGCATGATGGCGGCCTCGGAAACGCTGAACGATCCGCGGTATCGCGATTATGTAAAGGATGTGGCCGAGCACTACCAGTGGACGCTGGGGCCGCGCACGGCGCATGCGGACGATCAGGCGATTGGCCAGTCGTATCTGTGGCTCGATGGGCAGCAACACAAGCCGGAGCATCTGCGCGCGCTGCAGGGGCAGTTTGACGAGGTGATGCAGATCCCGGACGATGCGCAGAAGCCGGTGTGGTGGTGGTGCGATGCGCTGTTTATGGCGCCGCCGGTGTGGGCCGGGCTTGCGAAGGCTACGCACGACGAGAAGTACGTGGCCTACATGGACAGGGAGTGGCACGTCACGGCGGACCTGCTGTGGGATCCGCAGGAGCACCTGTTCTGGCGCGATGCGAGCTACCTGGACAAGCACGAGCGGAATGGGAAGAAGATCTTCTGGTCGCGCGGCAACGGCTGGGTGATGGGCGGACTGGTGCGTTTGCTGGAGGCGCTGCCGGCGGGCGATCCGCGCCGGGCCTTCTACGAGGAGAAGTTCCGGCAGATGGCGGAGAAGGTGCGGTCAATCCAGGGCGAGGACGGATTGTGGCGTCCGGGACTGCTGGATGCAGTGAGCTATCCTCATGCCGAGGTGTCGGGTTCGGCGTTCTTTGTGTATGCGCTGGCATGGGGCGTTCGGCACGGGCTGCTGGAGAAGAAGACGTATCTGCCGGTGGTGGAGCGCGGCTGGAAGGGCCTGGTGGCGCACATCTACGCCGATGGAAGGCTGGGATCGATTCAGCCGGTGGGTGCGGCGCCCGGGGAGTACACGCCGGGCGCGAGCTACGTGTTCGGCGTTGGCGCGTATCTGCTGGCTGGTTCCGAGGTGGACGCGCTGAGCCGCTGAGCGATGGCAGCAGGCTGTCGAAACTGAAATTGAAGGTAAGGGGAGCGATGCAACTCTCGCGAGTGGGAAGAATTCTTATCGGGGGCCTGGTGATGGCTGCCTGTGCGTATGGCTATGCCGCGGAGGCGAGTAAAGCAAAGGTCATCCGGCCCGGCGAGGTGTGGGTGGACGACCGCGGCAAGGAGATTCAGGCGCACGGCGGCGGCATTCTGCGCATGCAGGATACGTACTACTGGTTTGGCGAAGACCGTTCGCAGAGCAACGATCCGGCCAAGCGCTATGTTTCCTGCTACGCGTCGAAGGATCTGGTGCAGTGGAAGTTTCTGCGGCAGGCGCTGGTGCTGGAGACCCCGGAGAACCTGGGGAGCGGAGCAGTGGTCGAGAGGCCCAAGGTTTTCTATAGCGCTGCGACGAAGAAATTTGTGATGTATCTCCACGTGGACGATGCGGCGTACAAGATGGCGCGGGTGGGTGTGGCGGTGAGCGATCGGGTTGATGGACCCTACACGTACGTGAAGAGCTTCAGGCCGCTGGAGCAGGAGAGCCGCGACATCGGGCAGTTTATTGACGACGATGGCTCGGCATACCTGATCTTCGAGTCGCGCCCGACGCACGGATTTTTTATCGCGAAGCTCTCAGACGATCGCATGACGGTGGAGCGGCAGATGAGCTTTGTGGAGGCACCGCTGGAAGGCGGCGCGATTGTGCACTACGGCGGGCTGTACTACGTGATCGGGTCGCATTTGACGGGCTGGAATCCTAACCCGAACGTGTATGCAACCGCACCGAGCCTCGCCGGACCGTGGACGGCGATAAAGGACATTGCACCGCCGGAGACCAACACGTACGAGTCGCAGTCGAGCATGCTGCTGAAGGTGGCCGGGACAAAGGGCACGACCGTGATCTACATGGGAGACCGCTGGAAGCCGAAAGAGCTGTGGGACTCGCGCTATGTCTGGATGCCTTTGGCGATAGGCGAAGGTAAGCTGTGGCTGCCGCCGCCATCCCCGTGGACTCTGGATATAAAGACAGGCCTGGCGGCCATTGTGGGCACGGAGAAAGCGCCGCTGCGCTAGGGATGCGGGTCCGGCGCGAGGGCTTCCCATTCCTGGACGGCGACGGCTGCGTTGTGTCCGTTGCTGCCGGACGCCGTAAAGGTGGCACGCAGACGGCTGGTGGTGACGGTGTCGAAGCGAACCTCGTTGAAGCGGTCGAGATCAGCGGTGTAGGGACTTGGGTGGGGAACGGGGAGCCATTGCTGGCCGTTCCAATATTCGAGCTTCCAGAAGGCTGGCGGGGCTACGCCTTCATCGGCTCCTGCGGGATGATCTGCCCAGAAATAGATGCGCGCGCCGTTGAGCTGAATGGGCTGGTCCCACTCGTACTGCGCCCATTGCGTGGCCGGGTTGTGGGGTGTCCATGTGCACCACATGTCGGGCGGCAGAGGATTGGCGCGGACAATGCCGTCGTTGAGGGCGTTGATCCAATACTGCAGGGGGATGGGTTCGTTGGAGGCGCCGGCGTGAGCGCGCGGCGCGATGTTGCGTGTGGGCGGCGCTGGCGGCTGCGGCGCGCGGGTGGGCTTGACTTTGAGGATGCGCGCCGGGGCGACGCTGTCGTCCCACTGCAGCGCGTCGATGGCGACGCTGCGACGGAAGTGTCCGCCACCCGCGGCATCGGCCGTGTGATAGACGAGATACCACTTGCCTTTGAACTCGATGGCGCCGGGATGCGACGTGGTGGAGGAGACGGGGTCGAGAATGACACCGCGCCAGGTCCATGGCCCGAGCGGTGAGGGCGAGGTGCCGTAGGCGATGCAGGCGTGATAGACGGCCGGCGTACAGGGAGAGTTCGGCCCGGCCTGATTGCCGGCGTAGATCATGTAGTACGTGCCGTTGCGCTTGAAGAACCAGGGGGCTTCGAAGAATCCGGTGAGGCCGGTGATGGGGACTTCCGGGCCGCGGGGCGTGACCATGTCGGGGGCGAGTTCCATGCCGCGGAGCTGGCCGAAGGTGCCCCAGTAAATGTAGACGCGGCCATCGTCGTCAACGAACTGGGTGGGGTCGATGTTCTGGATGTTGTTCACTTCAGGAACGGATTGCGAGATGATGGGGCCGCCGGGATGCGCGTCCTTCCAGGGGCCGAGCGGCGAGTCGGCAACGGCGACGCCAATGGCGAAGGGATCGCGGTTCTTGCTGTTGGCCTGCTGCACGGGGGCGTAGAGATAGAAACGCTTGTCGGGTCCCTGGATGATCTGGCCCGCGTAGGCGTGGCCGGGAGCGGCCCAGGCGAAGAGAGTATCGGGCCGCAGAATGCCGGGGTAGTGGCGCCATGTGCCGGACGCCACATCGTCGGTGGCGAAGATCTGCCACTCGTTCATGATGAAGTCGTTCACGTCCGGAGGGGCTTCGTCGCGTCCGGCGAGGATGTAGAGCGTGTTGCCGACGACGACGGGCGCGGGATCGGCGGAGTAATAGGAGCCGTCGGCGAGGATGGGGTTTCCGGCGCTGTGGATGGTGCGGGGCTGCTGGGCGGCGAGGGCGGTGCAGGCGAGGGCGAGGGCGAAGAGAGGCTTCATGGGGTTCTCAAAGATAGTGGTCAGTCGGTCGTGCCTGGGTGAGGGTCGTGCTTTCCCAGGTCTGAGAATCCAGACCTGGGGCACCCATGTTCGAGCGGAGTGGGCTTCGCGAAAGGCATTTGTTTCCTACTCGGTTCGGTTGTTTTCGTGCTTGGGATGCATTGTTAGAAGCAGGTTCTTCGCTCCGCTCAGAATGACACGGTTTTTTGGGTGGTCGGGGTTTGTGCTTTCCCACCCTTCGCGGCAGAGAACGCCGCGAAGAATGGGGCACCCATGTTCGAGCGGAGTGGGCTTCGCGAACAACCTGATTAGTGCGCGGGGATTTCATTGAGGAAATGCCATGCGGGTTTGTAGTCGGGGGTGAGGGGCTGGTTGGTTAGCAGGGCGCGCAGCAGTTCGAGGGGCATCATGTTTTCGTGCAGGACCGCGTCGTTGAATTGGCGATCGGTCATTTTGCCTGAGTCCACAAGCTGGCGGTGCAGAGCGCGGAACTGCATGCCTCCGACGAGATACGCGCTCTGGTAGAGCGGGTCGTAGCTGCCGTTGAAGGAGCGGCGCACCTCGGCGATGGCGTTGTCCCGCTCGTGGCCGACGTCGTTGACGAGGAGATCGATGGCTTGCTCGGGGGTCATTTGGCCGAGATGGAATTCAAGGGAAAAGATGATGCGGGCGCAACGGTGCATGCGCCAGAAGAGCGCGCCAACGCGCTGCTCGGGCGTTGTGTTGAAGCCGTGATCCCAGAAGACCATCTCCCAGTAGAGCGCGTTGCCTTCGATCCAGAAGCCGGTGGAGAAGAGCTGGCGGTAGGGGCGGTAGCGCATGGTGGAGTATTCCTGCAGCCAGTGGCCGGGAATGAGCTCGTGGAAGACGGTGGCGTGGGCAAAGCTGATGTTGTTTCCGCGCAGGCTCATGCGGCGCTGGTCGAAGGTCATGGTGTCTGTGGGGAAGCTGACGCTGATGGTGTCGCCGCCGGTGAAGAAGGGATTCACGAGCTGGCGCTCGGGCGACATCATCTCCATGGTCCAGCCTTCGCGGGCAAGGTCGGGCACGGTGACGAGTTGGTTCTTCTGCACGAACTGCTCGCCCTCGAGCGCGAGCGTATGGATCAGTTCAGGCTGCTTGCCGGGCTCGACGTAATGGCTCTTCACGGCTTCGAGGGCCTTGTGCCAGTCGTCGCCGTAGCCCATTTCGCGGCTGGCCAGCAGCATCTGCCGCTTGCACCAGTCCATCTCCGTGCGGGCCATCGCAATCAGCTCTTCCGGCGTGTAGGGGATCATTTCGTCGGCCAGTTGATCGAGCAGCGCCTGGCGGCCGACGGGCGTGCCGACGACGGTGGTCTTGTCATCGGCGGCCACACCGGCGATCTTTTCGCGCAGGAAGGTGGCGTAGTCCTTCATGCCGGTGTCGAGCTGCTTGTAGGGCATTTGCACCCACCAGCTGAAGATGGGATCGTAGCCGTTGTAGAAGTCGAACCAATGCTTCACCTGGTCGCGGAGTTGGTCGAGATCGTCGGCGGCGCGCCATGCGTCGATGCGGCTGGGACGGGCGCTGGCGTCTAACGGCTGCTTCTCCAGAGCCTTGCGGCTCTCGGCAAGTTTGGCGGAGAGCGCGGTGAAGAGAGCGGCGGTCTTCTCCGGATCGGGGCGCTCGATGGAGCGGCGGGCGTCTTCGAGCGCGAAGATGTCGGCGGCGATGGGAAGGAGCGGTTCCACCTGCTTCCACTGAGCGGCGGCAAGGGCCTGGCCGTGCTGCTCACGCGCGATGTGATTCTTCAGCAGCAGGTAGTCCACCTTGCCTTCCTGGTCCAATGAGGCGAAGTCGACCGAGGCCAGTTGGCGGCTCCACTCGGCATTGAAGCTCTGAAAGCGCGCGCGTGTGGTGGGCGAAAGCGGGTCCTTGTAGACGGTGGCCAGCAGATCGCGGTCGGTGGAGTAGTGTTCGATGAGGGCCTGGACCGGGTTCGGAGCGGGTTGGGAGGGCTCAGACGCCGGCGTCGCCGCGAGCAGAACGGGGAACGTGCACAAAAGACAGAGGACGGAAGCACGAAGCTGGGGCACCGGAAGTCTCCTTCAAGACGTTGAATCAGTGGAAGCCGAGGGTGGCTGCGCATATGATATACAAAAATGGATGCAATATAGAACTTCTGTCGCGCGTCCTTGAACCGCGCACCTGCTGTTGAAACCGCCGGCGGTTGTGCGCACAGCCGGCATGCGCCGGCGCTGACCATGGGAGAGTGAAGACGGCACATGGGCGAACCTATCAGTCTCACGATCAACGGACAGCCTCTTCAGGTCAAGAAGGGAACGAGCGTGGCCGCGGCAATTCTGATGGCGCGGGCTGCTTCGCGGATTTCGCCCAGCGGAGAGTTGCGCGGCCCTTTCTGCGGCATGGGCATCTGCATGGAGTGCCGGGCCACGGTGAACGGAATGGCTCAGCAGCCCACGTGCCAAATGATTTGTGAGCCGGGCATGGAGGTCGTGACCGCATGACGCCGAATTTCGATGTCGTGGTGGCGGGGGCTGGGCCCGGTGGAATTGCGGCTGCAACGGTAGCCGCTGAGGCGGGCCTGCGGGTCTGTCTTGTGGATGACAATCCGGCGGCGGGCGGACAGATCTGGCGCGGACAGGCAGACTCCGCGGGAGCGGGCAGCCGCGACGCCCGGAAGTGGATGCAGCGGTTGAACGCCTCGGGCTGCACGGTGTGGACGGGCCTGCGCGTGGTGAGTGAGCCCGCGGCGCAGATGTTGCGGCTGGAAGGCCAGGACACTGTGCGCGACGTGGCCTTTGGACGGCTGATAGTGGCCACAGGCGCGCGCGAGCGCTTTCTTTCCTTTCCGGGTTGGACGCTGCCCGGTGTGATGGGCGCGGGTGCGGCGCAGGCATTTCTCAAGGCGGGATTCGAGGTGAGCGGCAGACGCGCGGTGGTGTCAGGAAGCGGGCCGCTGTTGCTGGCGGTTGCGGCGGGACTTCGCAGCAAGGGAGCGCGCGTTGCGGGAATCTTTGAACAGGCACCGGCGGCACAATTGGCGCAGTTTGCGCGCACGCTGGCGCGGCATCCCGGCAAGTTGCTGGAAGGCGTGCAGTACCAGTGGCAGGCGCGGTTTGCGCCGTATCGCACGGGCTGCTGGGTGGTGAAGGCCGAGGGTGGCGAGCAGTTGGAGCGCGTGACGGTTTCGAACGGCCGCAGGCAATGGAGGATCGACTGCGATCTGCTGGCGTGCGGATACAACCTGGTGCCCAATCTCGAACTGCCGCTGCTGCTGGGCTGCCGCGTGGAGCAGGGCCTCGTTCACGTGGACGAGGGGCAGCAGAGCTCGCGTGCGGACGTGTTGTGTGTCGGCGAACTGACAGGCGTGGGCGGTTTAGAAAAGGCGCTGCTGGAAGGCGAGATTGCCGGGTGGACGGTGGCCGGCGATCGGGCGCGCGCTGCTGCTTTGCGGGTCAGCCTGCGACGGCAGAACGGCTTTGCGCAAGGGCTGGCGCAAGCCTTTGCCCTGCGGCCGGAACTGCGTTCGCTGCCTGCAGCGGAGACGCTGGTTTGCCGCTGTGAGGATGTGTCGTATGGCGCGCTTTGCCAGCAGGACTCGTGGAGAGCGGCCAAGCTGCAAACCCGCGTCGGCATGGGCGCGTGCCAGGGGCGGGTGTGCGGCTCGGCTGCGGCGTTTCTGTTGGGCTGGGAGAAGCACGAAAAACGGCCTCCTGTGTTCCCCACCACCGTGGCCGGCATGGCTGCGGAGATCGCCGAGATCGAGAAATAGCCTTTGCCCTCGGGCCGATGTGTTCGGCGCAACGATTCGGGAAGAAGTCATTCGCAAAAGAAGGAGTCGAGCTGCATGCGTGTGAGTTGGAGTGTCTCTCTGGTTGCGGTGCTGCTGGGGTCTGTCGCTCTGCCGATGGCGGGCCGGGCGCAGGTTACGCCTGCTGATTATGCGCGGGGGCTGGGTCTGGGCGAGCGCTATCGCGGTCTGGTGCAGCATATGCCCGATGTGCCGCAGTGGATCGAGGGGACGGAGAAGTTTGTCTACCGCCGCACGGTCACCGGGGGACACGAATTCGTACTAGTGGATGCAGAGACGCTGACGCGCACGCCTGCCTTCGACCATGCGCGATTGGCTGCGGAGCTGAGCAAGCAGATGCAGGGTGCGGGCAAGACTGCGGTGACGGCTGAGACACTGCCGTTCGACAAGCCGCACTTTGACGCTGCGCTGACCACGCTCGAATTTGAGCGCGAGCGGCTACTGTGGCATTGCGATCTGCAGAGATACGCGTGTACTCACCAGCCAATGCCGCCTGCGCCTGCGGTGGCCGACGACGACGAGGGCTACGATCAGACGCCGCCCGCGGTGAACGGCCCGGAGCACCACATGATTTCTCCGGACGGCAAGTGGGAGGCGCGGATTGAGAACTTCAATGTGGAGGTGCGCGCCGTGGATGCGAAGCCCGACGCGGCGCCGCTGCTGCGCAGCACGGACGGTTCGGAGGGCAACTACTACGCATTCGACACGCTGGTGTGGTCGCCGGACTCGAGGCATCTGGCTGCGTATCGCATTCGTCCGGGGTATCGGCGGGTGGTGCATTACGTGGAGTCGTCGCCTGTGGACCAGTTGGAGCCGAAGCAGGCAGCGATGGTCTATCCCAAGCCGGGCGATGTGCTGCCGCTGTTTCAGCCAGTGTTGTTCTCGATCGAGCAGAAGAGCGAGCTGCCGGTTGAGAATGCGCTCTTTCCCAATCCCTATGAGATGGGGCCGATTGCGTGGTGGAAGGATGGGCGTGGGTTTACATTCGAGTACAACCAGCGTGGACATCAGGTCTATCGCGTGATCGAGGTGGCGGCGGACACCGGCAAGGCGCGCACGCTGATTGAGGAGACGAGCGCGACGATGGTCAACTACCCGCCGCTCGCGCGGAGCCAGTTTGACCACGGCAAGACCTTCCGCCAGGATCTGGGCGACGGGCGGCAGATTGTGTGGGCATCAGAGCGCGACGGCTGGGAGCACCTCTATCTCTATGACGGCAAGACCGGCGCCGTGGTGCGGCAGATTACGCGCGGCGCATGGGTGGTGCGCGCGGTGGACCGCATCGATGAAGCAGCGGGGGCCATTTATTTCGAAGCGAGCGGGATGAATCCGGGCGAAGACCCGTACTACGTGCACGGCTACAAGATTCAGCTCGACGGCAGCGGGCTGACGCCGCTGACGCCGTTGCCTGCCGACCACACGCTCAGTTATTCGCCGGACGGCAAGTTCTTCGTCGACACCTACTCGCGTGTGGATCTTGCGCCGGTGATGGAACTGCGTCGCGCGGTGGATGCCTCGCTGGCTTTGGCCGTGGATGCTGCGGATGATCGCGCACTGCGCGCTGCAGGATGGCGGCCTCCGGAGCCCTTCCATGCGCCGGGGCGCGACGGGAAGACGGAGATCTGGGGCGTGATCTATTGCCCGGCAAATCTCGATCCCGGGAAGAAGTATCCGGTTGTGGAGGACATTTACGGCGGGCCGCAGGGATCGTTTGTGCCGAAGAGCTTTACGGCGAGAGCGGAAACGCTTACCGAGCTGGGATTCGTGGTGGTGCAGATTGACGGCATGGGCACGAACAACCGTTCGCGCGCCTTTCACGATGTGGCGTGGCGCAACCTGAAAGACGGCGGCTTTGCGGACCGCATTCTGTGGCACAAGGCCGCGGCGGAGAAGTATCCCTGGTACGACACGAGCCGGGTGGGCGTGTTTGGCACCTCGGCGGGCGGGCAGAATGCGCTGGCGGCGCTGCTGTTTCACCCGGAGTTCTACCAGGCAGCGGTGGCCAACAGCGGCAGCCACGACAACCGCATGGACAAGATCTGGTGGAACGAGCAGTGGATGGGCTGGCCTGTCGGTCCGTGGTACGCGGAGAACTCGAACGTCGACAACGCCTGGAGGCTGAAGGGGAAGCTGCTGCTGGTGATGGGCGAAATGGACAAGAATGTGGATCCCTCCACAACGCTGCAGGTGGTGGACCGGCTGATCAAGGCGAACAAGGATTTTGACCTGCTGGTGGTGCCGGGGGGCGGGCACGGGTCTGGCGGAGCCTATGGTCAACGCAAGATGATGGACTTTTTTGTATACAACCTGCTGCACCAAATGACGCCTGACTGGAATGCGATGCCCAGCGCCTCTCCGGCGATTGAAACTGCAAAACAAACAAAATAGGCATGTTATAAAGAAATCCAGTTACAGGGTTTGCAATGAGGCTGCGGCGGAAGCGCTGGAGCAGGCCGTAACGGGATAGGATGCCAGGAAAGATTTCTATTGTATAAAATACAAAATAGGATTTATGGTTTGATTCCATATGGCATCCGAGTAAGCGATTTCTCGGGGCATAAATGCTTGCAGGAGTCCGGTTCGGTCCGCAGTCTGAACCGCTCCGGCAGCGCACCGGGATTCCTGCCAGTTTGGGGTCCCGCAGTCCGGGTTAGCCGGGCGGGTTTGGCGGAATTCCCCAGAACTTTCCGGGAGGAGGAACAATGACGCAAATATGTCAACGCACGATGCGCTGGCTTCCAAGTCTTTTGTTGGTGATTCTGATCGGCGCGTATGCGCACGGGCAGGCCGGCTCGCAGGGGGCCATCTCGATTACGGTCTCGGATTCGACCGGGGGACAGATTCCCGCAGCGAGTCTGGAACTGATAGAGAAGGCCACCAACTATCCGCAACGGGCAGTCACCACGGAGAAGGGCACTTACACCTTCGTGAATCTGAATATTGGTGACTACCAGCTCACGGTATCGAAAGCGGGATATGCAACGACGGTGCTGGAGAGTGTAACGGTGCACTCCTCGCAGACGACCGACGTGGTGGCTCCACTGAAGGTCGGCAAGGCCGAGGAGACGGTGAGCGTGTCGGCGGATATGACGCCGCTGCTGGAAGTCTCGTCGAACTCGATTGGCAGCGTAATCGACCTGAAGTGGATTGAGGATCTGCCGGTGGTAGGCCGCAACCTGACGGCCCTGGCGCTGCTGACGCCGGGCTTTACGGGCAACGTGACGGGCGGCGCAGGCCAAACGCTAGGCTTTGGTGTTTGGAACGGACAGCCGTTCAGCAACCAGAGCAGCAACGTGGACGGCACGGTGGGTGGTCCCACGCGCGGCAAATATAACGGCGACGTTTCGCCTTCGGCGACTCCGCGCGTGGAAAACATCGCGGAAATGTCGGTGCAGACGGACCAGATCGATCTGGACCAGGGTTTTGGCCAGGCCACCATGGCGGTGAACTACGTGACCCGCTCGGGCACGAACAAGTATCACGGGCGGCTGTATGTGGACGCGCGCAACTCGGGGCTGTTTGCCAACACCTACAGCCATAACGTGTCGGGCCTGAGCCGGACGAAGGTGATCTGGAACGACTTTGGCGGCAGCGCGGATGGGCCGATTCTTCACGACAAGCTGTTCTTCTTCGGCAGCCTTTCGACGCGGCGCATTCCCGGCGGGCTGGACAACAGCAACAATTACCTGACCTCTGCGATGCAGGGCGGCGACTACACCTATACGGGCACCGATAACGCGCTCCACACGGTGAACCTGCTGACGCTGGCGCAACAGTACAACCTGGGCAACGGCACGACCCTGCCTACATCGGTGAACAGCGAGATTGCATCGCAGTTCAGCGCGATCAATACGGCGGTGGCATCGGGCGCGACGCTCTCGACCTCGGACAGCAACATCAACGAAGTGGACTGGCAGTCGTCCGCGCCGAACATCTACTACTACCCGACGATCAAGCTCGACTACAACCTGTCGAACAAGGTTCGCATGAACCTTGCCTGGAACATGACCAACCAGACGCAGAAGGGTGCGTATGCGCCGCCGTTTCCGGGATCGGATTTCTCTGAACAGGGCGGGCAGTACCACACGCGCGGCTATGCGGCGAGCTACGGGCTGGACTGGAACATCAAGCCGACGCTGGTGAACCAGCTCAAGGTCGGCTTCCTCTACAACGTGCACCAGTACGCGACGGACGCGAAGCCGCTCTATGCGACCGAGCCGTACGTGGCCTGGGGCCTGGATAACTATGGCTACAACTACGCCATGTCGGGCCAGCAGTACACGCTGCCCACGACGAACTACTATCCGGTGTTCAACGTCTCGGACAGCGTGAGCTGGCAAAAGGGAAGCCACTCAATGAAGATGGGCTTCTCGTGGTATCGCGAGCAGGACCACTACTGGAACCCACCGGCGGGCTTCCCGTACATGGGGCTGGGCGTGGTGAGCGGCGATCCGGCGGCCAGCGCGGTGACCAATGCATCGAGCACGACGAACTGCGCAGACGCGCCACTGCCATGCGCCAGCAGCAGCAGTATGGGCGAAGCGCAGCAGATGTACGCGATTCTGACGGGCCGCATCTCCTGGGCCTATGGCAACAACAGATACGACCAGAAGACGAACAGCTACTCGTCGGCTGGAGACATCGGCGCATACAACCTGGACGAGCGCCAGTCGGCGTGGGGCCTGTTCTTTCAGGACTCCTGGAAGGCAACGCCGAGCCTGACGCTGAACTACGGACTGCGCTGGGACTTCACGGGCGACAACTACGACTTGACGGGCGCCTACCACAACGTGAGCGAGGCCTCGATCTACGGGCCTTCTGGCATCGGCAACCTGTTCAACCCCGGCTCCTTCGAGGGGACCGACACGCCGACCATTGATGCGCATCCGCATGCGTATGCGCCGTGGAAGGTTGCACCGCAGCCTGCCCTCGGCCTGGCGTGGAATCCCAAGGATGTCTCCGGGCTGCTGGGGCGCATGATGGGCGACGGCAAGACGGTGCTGCGCGCCGGCTACAGCCTGCGCAACTTCACTGTTCCGCAGCAGTACTTCTGGGACAACGCGTCGGCGTATGGCTCGTTCTTCTACCAGACGTTCTATCTGAACCCTAACACCACGGGCGAAGCCGGAACATTTGCGCCGGGTTCCCTGTCGCTGGGCGACACGATGCCTACCTACGGGCTTTCGCCAGCCGCCTATGTGACGTCGGAGGCTCTGAGCGATTTCACCTTCACCAATTCGTTGTCGGTGACGGGCATCGATCCGCACATCAAGCAGCCGTACACGCAGAGCTGGAATGTGGGCTTCGAGCGGCAGCTTGGCAACGGAGCGCTTGAAGTGCGCTATCAGGGCAACCGCACGCTGCACCAGTGGCTCGCCATCAACCCGAACGAAGTGAACGTCTTTGAGAACGGCTTCCTGGATGAGTTCAAGAAGGCGCAGGCCAACCTGACGGCCAACGAGACGGCAGGCCTGGCCTCGTTTGCGAACAACGGGCTGAGCGGCCAGTCGGATCTGCCTATTATGACGGCGGCGTTTACCGGTGAGTCCGCCAACAGCGTGGACGGCTCGGCGGAAGACTTTGCCAACGGCGATTTCATCAACGATCTGCAGACCGGTCAGGTGGGTGCGATGGCGTCTGCGCTGAGCGGCGTTTCGGGCACGACCACTTACTTCTGCAACCTGGTGGGATCGAGCTTTGCTCCGTGCGTGAACAACGCGGGCTACACGGGCTCAGGCGCGGGGTATGCGACCAACTTCTTCCAGGCCAATCCGTATGCGGCCGGGCAGAGCACCAGCTACATGAAGGCGATCGGCTACTCGAACTACAACTCGCTGCAGGTGGACTATCGGCAGCAGATGTGGAAGGGCCTGGCGTTCGACGCCAACTACACCTATGGCAAGACGCTGGCCATCGGCTCCACGAGGAACTGGACCGGCGGCGGCGACAACATCATGACGCTGCGCAATATGCGCCGTGGCTATGGTCCGACGCCGTTCGACATTCACCACGTGATGCACTTGAGCGGCACGTACGATCTGCCGTTCGGCAAGGGCAAGGCCTTCCTGAACCAGGGCGGGCTGATCAGCAGGCTGGCGGACAACTGGACGCTGGGCTCGGTGATCGTGTTCCAGTCGGGCGCGGCGCAACAGATCTACGGCGGCAACTCGACCTACAACGACTACGCAGACGGCGGCATCACGCTGAACGGCGTGACAGCCAAGCAGCTGCAAAAAGCGATCGGTGTCCACCGCATCCCCGGCACCTCGCGCGCCATGCTGATCGATCCGAAGTACCTGTCGACGAGCACGGGCGGCGCGGCGAACTCGGCGTACATCAACCCCAACACGACGCCCGGCACCATTGGCGACGTGGTTTACCTCTACGGGCCTCACGCGTTCTATCACGACCTGTCGATCTCGAAGGCCGTGCCGATTCGTGAAGGCATCAACTTCAAGCTGCAGAGCGAATTCCTGAACGTGTGGAACCACCCGGTATTCGGGAGCACGCCTTATTCGTTTGGCAGCAACGTGCAGTCGACCCAGTTTGCACAGGGTTCAGTGACCAACAACCCGCGCTGGATTGAACTTCGCGCCAACATCGAGTTCTAAAATCCTGCGGCCGACCTGTGGATGAAGATCGATCCACGGGAGGGGTAGTGGGACCTCCTGAACGCCGCGCTTTCAAACTATTGAGAGCGCGGCTTCTTTTGTGCGGGAGGTGTTCTTCGCAAAGGTTCTCTCCAGGCGCGCAATGGGCGGGGCGTCCGGGATGAAAGTCGGCATGCAAGGATGTATTCTAGGCTTGGCCGAGCAGAGACCTGTAAAGCTCAGCGAAAACTGCAGCAGGCAAACAGCGCAGAGGCAGAGGTGCTCCCTGCCGAAACACGCTGCCAGACCACGGGGAACTGCCAGGACGCACATGTAACCTGCGACCGGAAAGCGACGGCGGATGGCTATTGCAGCAACCAAATCAGGCAAGACATCGAGCAAGACGGCGAAGAATGCCAGGCACGGGACCAGCGTAGATACAGCATTTTTGCGGATACGCGATTTGATTGTGCAGGGGCGGATGGCGCCGGGTACGTGGATCGTCGAAGGCGATTTGTGCGACCACCTGCACATGAGCCGCACACCGGTACGCGGGGCGCTCTACCTGCTGCAGCGCGAAGGCTACGTGATTGAGCATCGCAACGGCAGCAAGTCGCGAATGATTGTCGCGCCTGTGACCCAGGAAGACGCGAACGATCTTTACCCGATCATCGGGCGCATTGAAGGGCTGGCCGGCCGCCGTACCGCCAAGCTGCCCGAGGAAGTCCGCGTAAAGCTGGCCGCAGAGTTGAAAGAGGTGAATGAACGCCTCAGAACGATTGCGGAACAGCGCAGCATCAACGGCCCGGAGATCTTCGAGCTGGATCACACCTTCCATCGGCTGCTGATCGATGCGGGTTCAGGACCGCGGCTGAGCGCGCTGCATCGCGCCATTGAGCCGCAGACCGAGCGCTACTGGCGGCTTTATTCGAGCTCGATCATCAACGAACTGCATGTTTCTGTACAGGAACACGAGGAGATCATCGCGGCTCTTCTCTCGGGTGATCCGGATCGGCTGGAGCGCGCCCTGGTGGTGAACTGGGAGAACGGCTGCAAGCGCCTGGCCAAGGTGATCGCGATCTTTGGAGAGCGCGGCAGCTGGTAGAGACGGCAACCTGTTTCGCACGGAAGACAGCAACGGGGAGGGCTGAGGCCCTCCCCGCTTTGTTTTGCGCGTGAGACAGCCTACGCGGGTGGCAAGGGCTCGCGGGTGAGCACGCCGTCGACCAGCCGCTCGATGCCCAGTGGATTGGCCGCCTGCAGTTCAGCCGGAACAACTGGGTCGGGAAAGGACTGGAAGCAGACGGGGCGCACGAAGCGGTAGATGGCCTGGCTGCCGACCGAGGTGAAGCGCGCGTCGGCGGTCGCGGGGTAGGGACCGCCGTGCACCATGGCGTGCGAGACCTCGACGCCGGTGGGGAAGGCGTTGAAGATGACGCGGCCGGCCTTTTGCTCGAGCACGGCCAGCAGCGGCTGCTGGTCGCGCAGTTCGTCGCTGTTGCCGAAGATGGTAGCGGTGAGCTGGCCTTCGACTCCGTGTGCGGCGCGCAGCAGTTCGCTGGTGTTGCTGCAGCGGACGAGCAGAGTGGTGGGGCCAAAGATCTCCTCGGACAGGTCGGGCTTCTTAAGGAACTGGTCGAGCTCGACGTGATAGAGCTGGGCCGCTGCTTCGCAGCCGGTTGCAGACTGGGCCGTGGCAGCCGCGGCCACCTGGGCTGATTGAGCGCGCTGCGCGGTTCCGTGGGCGTAGCTCGAGGCGATGCCGGGCGTCAGCAGCGTAAAGGGAGCCGCTGCCGTCACCAGTTCCTGGAGCCGGTTCATGAACGGCTGCGCCTCGGGCTGGTCCACATAGAAGATAACTCCGGGGCGGGTGCAGAACTGCCCGGCACCGAGCGTGAAGGAGTTGAAGAGGCTCTGCGCGAGCGCCTCCGATCCGGACTCGAGCGCGCCGGGGAGCAGGAATACCGGATTGGTGGCGGACATCTCAGTGAAGCAGGGAATCGGATGCGGGCGGGCGGCGGCGAGGTCCATGAGCTGACGGCCGCCGCGGAGGGAGCCGGTGAAGCCGACGGCCTTGATGGCGGGATGGCGGACGAGGGCGGAACCGATTTCTGCGCCAGAGCCAAAGAGCAGCGAGTAGACGCCTTCCAGCAAACCGCTGGCGGCGACTGCCTGCTGGATCACTGCGGCGACCATCTCGTTGGTGCCGGGATGCGCAGAGTGCGCTTTCACAATGACGGGACATCCGGCGGCCAGAGCGGATGCGGTATCGCCGCCGGCGGCGGAAAAAGCGAG
>DCFV01000195.1:41157-45453 GCA_002314435.1 Acidobacteriaceae bacterium UBA1795
GGCGTGTCGATGCGGGCATCAACCCAGGAGCCTTCTTCGAGGACGGAGGCGAAGAGACGCAGCTGGCCGGTGGTGCGTGCTACTTCACCGAGGAGGCGCGGCATGGGGAGTGCGGTTTCAAGATGCGCGCGCTGGGAGAGGGGCTCGGCGATGGCGTCGAGGCCCGAGGCGATGGCGCGGAGGAAGGCGGCGCGCTGCTTGCCGGGAAGAGTGGAGTAGACGGGGAAGGCTTCAGCGGCGAGGGCTACGGCCTGGTCGAGCTCGTTGGCTCCGGCAGAGTAGTAGGCGGGATCGAGGGTCTCGCCGGTGGCGGGGTTGATGCCGTAGGTGGGCTTGCCGGCGGTGGCGCTGCGTCGGCTGCCGATGAAGGAAAGACCTGTGAGCTGCATACGAACTCCTGAAGCGATGGTAGTGCGGGGTTAGTGAATGGTCTGGCGTAGTGTACAGTTCGATCTTTGTCGTGGCTGGATTCGGGGCTTGCATTCCCGGGTCCGAAAACACCGACCTGGGGCACCCATTTTCGTGCTGGAGATACTGAGAACTTTGTCGTGGCTGGAGTGCTGGCTTGCTTTCCCACCCTTCGCGCGATGAAGCTCTGCGCGAAGAATGGGGCACCCATGTTCAGTAGTTGAGACGCATCGAAAACGCTTTAGAGCTTGGTGCTGGGGACTGCTACTGCTGGACGGGTGGCTACGGCGTGTTGCCAGGCGGCGCGGGTTTCTTCGAGCTCGGCGCCGGTGACTTCAAGGCGCGGGGCGCGGACGCGGGCGCTGCCTACGCCGGCTTCCTGCTGGACCTGCTTGATGAGCTGAACGAATTTGGGCACGGTGTCCATGCGCAGGAGCGGCAGGAACCAGCGATAGAGTTCGAAGGCTTCAGCTGCTTTGCCGGCACGGGCGAGATTAAAGAGGTCAACGGATTCGCGCGGCATGGCGTTGACCAGCCCGGCGACCCAGCCCACGGCACCGGCGTTGATGCCCTCGACGATGGCGTCGTCGACACCGACAAAGACGGCGATGCGGTCGCCGAGAAGGGCGCGAATGGCAGAGACGCGGCGCACGTCGGCGGAAGACTCCTTCACCGCGGCGAGGTTTGGGTAAGCCTGCGCCAGCTCCTGGATCTGCTCGGGAAGGAAGTCCGTTCCGTAGGCGATGGGGTTGTTGTAGAGGATGGCTTCGAGCGGCGTTGCATCCAGAATGGCGCCCACGTGCGCGCGCGTCTCGCGCCAGTCGCCCTTGTAGACGTAGGGCGGCAGGATCATGAGGCCGTTACAGCCGGCAGCTTGCGCTGCCCTGGCAATCTCGACGGCATCGGCGGTGGAGAGCGCGGAGACGGCGGCGACGGTGGGCACTTTGCCGTCCAGCGCGGCGACGACGGTCTTGAGCACGGCGACCTTCTCTTCGAAGCTGAGGGTGGCGGCTTCGCCGAGCGAGCCAAGACAGATGATGCCGCTGCAGCCGTTCTCAATCAGCCACTTGGCGTGGCGGGCGACAAAGGCATGGTCAACGTTTCCGTTGTCGTCAAAAGCGGTGGTCATGGCGGGCATTACGCCGTTCCAGTTCATCAAGAAGACTCCTCAAAGTTGGGCTTCTGCTGCGGGAGCAGCGGAAGCATGAGTGGATTGCGCCGCAAAGATGCGGGCGGGAAGATACGGCTCGGCCGGAATGGGCGGCTCAGCGCCACAAAATGCGGAGGCCAGCAGCTCGGCCGTAGCCAAGGATGTGGTGATGCCGAGGCCCTCGTGGCCGGTGGCCAGCCATAGCGTGGAGTCGCCGGGGACTGGTCCGATGAGCGGGAGCTTGTCGGGGGTGGCGGCGCGGAAGCCGGTCCATGTGCGCACGATGTTGCACTGTGCCAGGGCGGGCAGAAAGTAGAGACCGCGGCGCAGCATGCGGCCGAGCATGGCCTGCTCGACGGCGGGGTCATCGATGCCGAACTGGCGTGAGGAACCGATGAGGACCTGGCCGGTGATGCGGGGCTGCAGGTTGCAGGCCACGGAGTCGGCGGTGAGCGAGTGGGCGCTCTTCATGTAGCCCAGCTCGACGACCTGGTGGCGGAGCAGATCGGGATAGCGGTCGGTGATGGCCAGATGCCCTTTGCGCTTGTTGATGGGCAGACCCGGAGTGCAGAAGGGAGCGTCTGCGCCGGCGGCGTTGACGAGGCGCGGCGCACGGAGCGTCCTGCCGTCGGCGAGCCGTGCTTCGCCATCGGCCAGTTGCGTGATTGTTTTGCCGAGCAGGATCTGAGTGCCGAGTGCCTGCGCCTTCTGCAAGAGATAGGCGGCGACGACGGGCGGAAAGACCGTGGCATCGCGCGGAACGAGCAGCCCACCGGCAAGGCCTTTGCGCAGGTGAGGTTCGGCATCGGCTACGGCGCGGCTATCGAGCAACTGCGCAGGCAGTCCACGCTCGGCCAGATAGGCGTGTTTGCGCTCGGCCTCGCTCATCTCTTCGGCGTCGTCGGCTACCCAGAGCGTTCCTGCCGTGCTGTACTCGGCTGATGCGGGCAACTCCGGCTGCAACTGGCGCCATAGCTCCTGCGAGCGGTTGCAGAGAGCGAACTCGGGCTCGCTGCCGTCGAGCACAACAAGGTGCCCCATGCCGGCAGCGGAAGCGCCGCCGCCGATCTGGTTGCGTTCGACGACGGCGGTGCGCAGGCCGCTTTTTGCGCAGGCCAAGGCACAGGCGGCGCCAACAATGCCCGCCCCTACGATTAGGACATCGTAGTTCGCGGCCGCGGCAGAGCTCATTCAGGCACTCCCAGCTGGAATGGATCGTCTGCGGTGAAGATCAGCGTGCACTCGGCAGTGATCGAGGCGGAGCCGCTGATGGTGGGCAGGATGCGTTCCTCGGCGGGTGCACCTTCATCGAGATCATAGGAGCCGGTGAAGACCGTGCCCAGAATGCCTTCCTGCCGCCAGATCTCGCCCGGCTTCAGCCGGCCGTCGGCCGCGAGGCACGCCATTTTGGCGCTGGTGCCGGTGCCGCAGGGCGAGCGGTCATAGGCCTTTCCTGGGCACATCACGAAGTTGCGGTTGTGGTTGGCCGGGTCTTGAGGCTCGCCGAACAGCTCAACATGGTCGATTTCGGCCCCGTCGGCCCCGGTCACGCCGTGATCGAGGAGGGCGAGGCGAATGGCCCACGTGAAGTCGGTGAGCGGTCCGACGCGGTCGATGGTCAGGGCAAAGTCGTGCTCCTCCACGAGAAAGAACCAGTTGCCGCCCCAAGCGATGTCGCCGCGCACCATGCCGTAGCCGGGCACGGACAGCTCGACGTGTGAGCGGTAGCGGTAGGCCGGCACATTGCGGCAGGTGACCTGTCCATCGGCGTGCAGCTCGGCTTCGACAACACCCACGGGAGTCTCAATGCGGTGGGTGCCGGGCTGGATGCGGCCCAGGTAGGCCAGCGTGGCGACAACACCGATGGCGCCGTGTCCGCACATGCCAAGGTAGCCAGCGTTGTTGAAGAAGATGACGCCGGTGACGCAGGACGGATCGCTGGGATCGAGCAGATAAGCGCCCACCAGGACGTCTGAGCCGCGCGGCTCGCACAGGATCGCGCGCCGGTAGCCATCATATTGCTGGCGAAGGACTTTCATCCGCTCAGCCAAGGTTCCGGCACCGAGGTCGACGCCGAGAGAGAGCACGCAGCGGGTGGGTTCTCCGCCGGTGTGCGAGTCGATGACAGAAACACGTTGCGGCAGAAATTGGTTCATTTCGGACTTCTGAAGAGTGTTCTGTTGCTCAATGAGTTCCATATTGATTTGTGTTTACAGCCAGTTACGGGTGATCGAGCGAATATCCGCCAGCTGCGGCGGAGCGACCCGGAGATGCAAGAAAACTGACTTTTGCAAAGTATACGAGTTTGGATACAATCATGCTACCCAAAAAAGAGAACGTTTTCTGCAGGGTTTTGATTTTCAGCGATTCGACGGGGATGCAACCAGAGGGAGGTCGGTAATGCTGCGGTGTAGAAAGCTTCTTGGAGCATCCGTGGTGCTTGCGCTGGCGACGCCGGCCGTGGGCCAGTGGTATCCCGCGGGTCGGGAACCTAAGATGGGTCCGTTGTTTGATGAGGGCGTGGCGCATTATGCGACTCCGGAGCTGAAGCTGACGGTGATGAAGTCGTCGGGCACGGCGGCCGGACTGGAAGCCACGGCTGGACCCGATAAGAAGACCTATGACTTTACGCCATTCGATCTGCTGGCTGCCAGATCTGTGGACGGCTACTTTCACCTGGGCGACCTGAATCTGCGGCTGCGCGAGGTGGGGAATACGGCGTGGCGCGGATATTCGAC
>DCFV01000119.1 GCA_002314435.1 Acidobacteriaceae bacterium UBA1795
TCGCCGTGGTTGAGGCACTTCTGGCCTTCCTTGCGCGTGATCACTTTGCACTGCGGCGGAAAGATGGACGAAACCCGGACCAGGTTCTGCGAAGCAATTCCTGCATCGCGAAGGGCCAGCTCGAAGCTGGTGAGACGCTCTTTGTGTTTACCCACGCCCTTCGTGAAGAAAAGCTTCTTCGGGACCATGCTTTTTCCCAATTTCTATGTGTCCTCCGTGACTAAATTGACGGTCGAATTTTGTGACGTTCCCGCATGAGTGTATCGCATCTACCCCCCCTGCAAAAGCGCTCGGCGCGAATTCATACCGCGTTTACATTTGCGCGTCGGGCGGCAGGCCGCAGAGGACGCTCCAGCGTCGTGAATCTGGGCACTTTGCGGAGCTGGCGGACCGAGGCCGCAACTTTTTCCTGCGGCGGGCGTTTCTACTTCTATGAAGCGGAACATCGCACTCGGTTTTGCCTTGCTTGGCGCGGTTTTGGCATGCGCTGTGGCGCAGGCTCAGGAGCCGGCAGGTCCTTCCCCGCAAGATTCCTCACAACCTGCCTACAAGCCCGGCCCGCCACAGATGGCTGACCTTTCGCCGGTACCACTGGAGTGGACACCGCCTGCCTTGGCGCAGTTGAGCGCTGAGGCTGCCGTCAAATCGAGCTTCTCGCTGGACCGCAACCTATTGGGCGGAGCTGCCGCGCTGCTGCCTGACTCCGAAGCTGCGGATCGGGTTGTGTTGCGCAAGCTGGACGGCGTGAGCGTTCACACGATGCGCTTCAGTGAAGCGGGCATCCCCGACGAGCGCGCGGTGGCCTCGATCCGGGACGCATATCACCTGCGCGGCTGGAAACACCTGGTCACGAGCACGCACTCCGGCGGTCCGGTGCACAGCGAAACGACGGACGTGTGGGTGGTGATGGACGGCGTGAGCGTGCGCGGAGCCGTCGTTTTGGCCGAAACGCCGCGCAGCCTGACGTTGGTGACCGTGGCGGGAAACCTGAACCCGGTGGACATACTGCACCTGCGCGGGCACTTCGGCATTCCGCGCTTTGAGGGCGACGTCCTGCGCGAACCGCGCAATTAGACTTCCGAAGCGGTATTGAGAGAGAGGAATCGAGATGCGGCCTGCCTGGCCGCCTCTTAGCTTATGCGAGTGCACTCTGTCACGGGAATCGGCACCTGCTCTACGATCTCGAGGCCAAAGCCCTCGAGCGCGGGAACATGCATGGGCGTATTCGAAAGCAGGCGAATGCGCTGGATACCGAGGTCTGACAGGATCTGCCCACCAAGTCCGATGGCACGCAGAATGCGCCCGGTGCGGGCCTGCGAACCCTCGCGCGCGCGCAGTTCCTGATGCAGCACGAGGCGTGCGGAGCCGCGGTCGCGAGCCTGCGCAGGAATGGCTGAGCCGCCGGACTCGAAGGCAGCCTCCTCGGCAGGCGCGTGATCAATCTCAAAACCCTGCGAGGTGTTGTGCAGATAAAGCAGTACACCGCAGCCCTCTTCAGCGATCATGCGCAGTGACTGGTCGAGCACCTCGCGGCAGTTGCAGTCAGCGGCGAATAGATCGCCTGCCGTGCAGCGAGTGTGCACGCGAACCAGCACAGCATGCGGACAGGGCGGACGCGCGGGAGAAAGCGCGCCGGGCTGGCTTGCCGGGCCTTCATGGAACGCCGGACAGCCGGGGCAGAGGTCGCCACGCACCAGCGCGATGTGGCTCTCGCCGCCGTTGACTTCGCTCTCGTATGCGATCATGCGGAACTCGCCGTAGCGCGTCTGGATGCGGGTTTCGCCAGCGCGGACAATGTAGCGTTCGTGGCGCAGGCGATAGCGGATGAGTTCGGCAACGGTGAGAATCTTAAGGCCATGCTCTCGGCAGAACGGGATGAGGTCAGGGATGCGCGCCATATCGCCGTCGTCGCGCATGATCTCGCAGATAACGCCAGAGGGGTTGAGACCGGCCATGCGGGCCAGGTCCACTGATGCCTCTGTTTGACCGGCCCGCACCAGCACGCCTCCCTTGCGCGCACGCAGAGGAAAAATGTGCCCCGGCCGCGCGAGATCGGTGTAGGTGGAGCGGGGATCAATGGCGGTGCGGATGGTATGGGCGCGGTCAGCGGCGGAAATGCCTGTGGTGACGCCTTCGCGAGCCTCGATGGTCTCAGTGAATGCCGTGCCGAAGCGCGAGGAGTTCTGCTGTGTCATGGGGAAGAGGCGCAGGTAGTCCGCGCGCTCCTCTGTGAGCGAGAGACAGATCAGGCCGCGGCCATAGCGGGCCATGAAGTTGATGGCTTCCGGGGTGACATGTTCTGCGGCCAGGGTCAGATCGCCCTCGTTCTCGCGATCTTCGTCGTCGACCACGACGACCATACGTCCGGCACGAATGTCGGTCAGGGCTCCGGGAACGTCGGTAAAGGGAGGCTCGATGGTGCGTGCATGTTCGGGCATATCTCTGCGTACATTCTCGACCATCCAGCCGCATAGGGCAAAACAACAGCTTACAAAGCGAAAGCGCCGCCCGAGGGGCGGCGCTTTCATTCACCTGGCCTGAATGACGTTTACAACGTGGACTCGATCTCAAAGCCCCAAGCCTCTAGCAGGGCCTCAGGGATGTACTTTGAGTTCTTGTTCCGCCGGGCCCACTCACGGAGCCGGGTGGACCGGATATACTGATCCGGCGTCAGCTTGAACTCCTTGACGATCTGTTCAAAGGAGGTCACGGTAGGCACAACCGGGCCAATGGGCTCAGGTTTGCCCCAATTCGGATTTCCACGACGCTTTGCCATTGATAATTTGTCCTTAAGACAAGAGTGAATTGACTTGCAGCCTCGGTCCGTGGCTGGGGGATGCTCTCGATGCCGAGGCAACTCTTAGTGTTTTTATTTTAAGTATTTTTTCTCCAAAAATCAATAGGAAACAGCCGCTTTTTTGTGGGAAACGCCGGTCGGCGCTAGCAACAACTTATCGCCTTATAAGCCGTTGTTTTTAAGCTATTTACACCCACAGGAAACATGTTTCCCGCATGGCGTTCGATTCACTGCAGACAGTGCAAAGGTGGCGGCGGAAAAGCCCTACGTGCGAGCATTACTATTATGACAACATCGCAGCGGTGGGCAACCCTTTGCCTGTTGCTGGCTGCCTTGGCTCCGGTGCCCAGCAGCGCCGTGGAGTTGAAGGTTAGCCGCAAAGCGCTGGAGCGGACTCTCAAGCAGCAACTCTTCAGCGGCCCCGCAGGCCGTTACTACCTGAAAGGGAACGCCCAATCGGCCTGCTCCGTCTATGCCGAGGACGCGGACCTCAGCTTTGCGCAGGACAAGATCGTGGTCAAGGTGAAAACCCACGCACGTCTGGGCCAGGCCGTGGCCGGCGCTTGCATCGGCATCTCCCTCGCCCCCGTGCCAGAGGTAGCGCTGGAGCCCTACGGCGAAGGCGAGACGATCGGCTTTCGAAATGCACAGGTGACGAAGGTGAGCGACCGGCGTGAGCTGAACTTTCTCCTGGGGCCGTTCTTGAGCCACCAGATTCCGTCGAGCATGAAGGTGAATGCGGCTGATCTGCTGCGTAAGGCCATGGAGAACTCAACCGCAACCTCCGGCTACAAGGTCAACCTCGACAAGCTGAAGATCCACTCGGTGCAGATCCAGGGCGACGACCTGGTGGTGGATGTGGACGGCGACATCAGCGTGAAGTGAGTCAGCAGGTGTAAAATCCCTGCCGACCGGCTAGATTGCTCATGCCCTGCCGAACTAGGCCGATCCGCAACGTGGTCTACTGCGGAACTGGTTCCTGCCAGACTGAGCACTCAGCCGTGGGACCACATCATGCGCTATCTACCAGCAGTTCTACTGCTTGCACTCGGCGTTGCTCCGGCGTTTGCCAACCGGCCGGTCAAGGTGGAACAGCTCGACCAGTTTCTGACCGCAACACGAGGGCGATCTGACGCCGATGTGGCTTGGCAGATTGGCGATCTACAACTGACGGAGCGGCTTTCTGCTGCGCGATTGGCTGACCTGGAACCTCTGCTGCCGGGCGAGAAAAGCCGCCAGGCGTTGCGTGCGCTCGCTGATATATCGGCATTTCAGCCACCACCGCCCGCCGAGACTCCGCATGCAGCGCCACCGGACCTGGCTGAGCAGCGAAGAATTGTGGCACTTGGCGTCGATTACGTCCTCAAGGTCATCCCTCAGCTGCCGAACTTTATTGCGACAAGGGCCGTGGATCGCTTTGAGGACACACCACATCTGGCCCGAATTGACCAGCCGGATATTGCATATCAGCCGCTGCACTTCGTGGGCAATGTGCGGAGTACGGTTTCCTATGCACAGGGACACGAAGTTGAGGCCCCCTTGCGTATAGCAGGCAAGAAGCCGCAGCCCGAAACCACCGGGTTGACCACGCAGGGAGTGTTCGGGCCGATCCTTGGTTTGCTTCTGGTGGATGCAGCAAAGAGCGCTTTGACCTGGGATCGCTGGGAATGGAATGGGGATGGGCTTGAGGCAGTTTTTCGTTTTGAAGTTCCCAAAGCGAATTCGCACTACGAAGTAGATTACTGCTGCCTGACCGAACAGGGTGCAGCCGTGGCAGATGTCTACAGATTCCGGCGGATCACCGGATATCGCGGTACACTCGCCGTCGATCCGGCGACGGGGACGATTCTCCGCCTTTCAGTGGAAGCAGATCTAAAGGCATCAGACCCGATTATCGAAGCCGCAATCCTGGTCGAATACGGAAAGGTCGATATCGCAGGACGGGCTTATATCTGCCCCTTGCGGAGCATCTCTCTCAGCCGTGCAGAGCTTGTCCAGGTCGACCCGGTGTATAAGAGGCCGCTTGCAAATCAGATTCAGCCCCTTCGTCTTTCTCTCAACGAGTCGACCTTCAGTGACTACCACGTGTTCCGCTCCGAGGCGCGCATCGTGGCTGGTAACGTGCCCAACGACGCTTCTTCGGCCACCGGTACCCCTGCACCTTCCGCGGAAAACGCAGCAGTGTCCTCGCCGCCCCAGCCTGCACCCAGCACAGGCGACAACACTGTCATTGCACCGGCGGCATCCGCGATTGCATCTGCCCCTGTAACAGCACCACCCGCTGCACTGGGGCCGCCCGAAATCAGCATGGAAACCGGTCTGCCTGCGGTGAATGATGCGATACCGGCTGCAACCGTCGCAGCT
This sequence comes from Acidobacteriaceae bacterium UBA1795, assembly GCA_002314435.1. Classification (GTDB taxonomy): domain Bacteria; phylum Acidobacteriota; class Terriglobia; order Terriglobales; family Acidobacteriaceae; genus Telmatobacter. The sequence goes on from DCFV01000119.1 coordinate 5,162, forward strand.
CTACCGGGCTACACGCTGCACACCGTATCGCGGCTGGTGGACGTAGCGCTGGTGGCCTACGACAAGAAGGGAAAGCCCATCGTTGGCCTGAAGCCCGAAGACTTCACTCTCCTCGACAACGACCGCACGCAGAAGATCGGTTCCTTCACCCAGGATGCCGGCGAAAGCCTCGCGGTCGCCGCCACACCCAACGAAGCTCAACCCTACGAATTTGCTGTCGCATACAGCAATCGTGCGAGTCCCACCACAGCAAACGTCATCCGTAGCGCCACTGTTCTCCTCATCGATAGCAGCAATCTCGCCTTCGGTGATCTGGGCTGGGCACGCGAGGAGATGCAGCGCTTCCTCAAAACAGCGGCGCCCGGCGAACCGGTCGGTCTGTACGTACTGCGTTCCTTCGGCTTCGAGGTTCTGCTTGAACCCACTCTGGACCACGCCGCCGTCTCCACTCGGCTAGCCCGCTGGATGCCCAACGCTCAGGACCTGGCCCGCGCCCAGGATGAGGAACAACGTCACAGGCAGAGCATCGAATGGGTTCCCAGGGTGAGTGACCTGGCCTATGTCAACGGCAACGAGAGTATCGAACCGCAGAGCTACACGAGTGGGGAAAATCCGATTCAGGCGGCAGCGGCCCCTGTCGATCCGAAGTTGCGCTCGATGGGCTCAAACCCGGCCAGTGATGCTTTGTTTGTCTTGAATACTCTGGCACACCATCTGGCGGCGCTGCCTGGGCACAAATCGCTGGTGTGGGTTGCCAGTGACAACGTACTCGCCGATTGGAGCAGCAGCGCCGCGACGCGTGAAGAGAAAGGCGCACGGTTCATTCACGGCCTGAGCATGCAGACCGAGGAGACGCTCAACGAGGCGCATGTCAGCATCTATCCCCTGGATGCCTCGCAACTGGAGGTCGGGGTGATCGGCGCGGATATCGGCACGCGCAACGTGCAAGCCGTCGGCAAGTCGGAACGCGATCAGGCGTACGCCGCACTCGGGGACGCGGCAGCACTCCAAAGACCCGGCAGAGAAACAGCTCGGATGAAACAGGACACACATCCGATTGCGCCCGAATTCCGCGCACTGGCAGAGGCCACTGGCGGCCGCGCCCTGCGGCGCGCAGGCGACATCACCGCCGAACTCAACACCATCGTCGAGGACGGCCGCGCCGCCTACCAGATCTCCTTCACCCCCGACACACCGGCCGACGACCAATATCACCACATCACCCTACAATGGGCCGGCAAACGCCAAGGCACGCTGCGCTACCGAACCGGCTATCTCTATGCCAAGGAGCCGGAGACGATTCAGGACCGGCTGCGCCATGCAATCTGGCAGCCGGCCGATGCACGGGAGATCGGCATAACCGCAGTTGCCGCGCTGGACGGCAGTCACCCCACCCTCAAGCTGCATTTGACCGCTAGCGACCTGGCGCTGGTCGAGCAGGGGGGCCGTTGGATGGGCAAGCTCGACCTACTGCTAGCGACGCGCGACGACGCTGCCGTACACGCACAGGTGAATGGCACCACCGTGGTGCTGCGTCTGCGCCCAGACACCTACGCAACCGGACTGCGCGACGGACTGACGATCGATCTGCCTTTACCCGCAGCGCAAAACACAGGGACCATCCGCGTGATCGTAGTGGACCGGGCAACCGGGCACATGGGCACCGTCACCGTTCCGGCAAACCTGCTGCGGCAGAGACTTTAGCAAGACGAAAGGCCCCGCAGAGCGAGTCTGCCGGGCCTTTCTGGTTACGCGCAGGCAAGAGCGCGGCTCCTACCACCATTCCATCGAGCGGCCGAA
>DCFV01000192.1:0-2533 GCA_002314435.1 Acidobacteriaceae bacterium UBA1795
TCCTCTTCATCTGCGGCGGCGCTTTCGTCGGGCTGGAGCGCGTGGTGGGTCGTCGCATCGGCAAGAAGGCGCTGGGCTTTAAGGCCGCGGACGCCGAGGCCGATGCGGCGGCAGTTCGTTCGCATCGCGACACCGAACTGCTGCGCAAGACCGAGCCGCAAGATCTGATCAAGTACGGCCTGATTCCCGAGTTTGTTGGCCGTCTGCCCGTGATGGGCGTGCTGGATGAACTGGACGAGCCCGCGCTGGTGGAGATCCTCACCAAGCCGCGCAACGCCATCCTCAAGCAGTACCAGCGCCTGCTCGAGTACGAGAATGTCCGGCTGCACTTCACCCCGGATGCAATCGGCGCGGTAGCGCGCGAAGCCCTGGCCCGCAAGGTCGGCGCTCGTGGCCTGCGCATGATCCTGGAAGAGCTGATGCTCGACCTGATGTATCATCTGCCCTCAAACAAACGCGCGCGCGACCTGGAAATCACGCGCGAGATGGTGGAGCGCCGCGACCTGTCGCTCTGCCTGCTAGAGAAGGCAGGCTGAGTTTCTTCACACGCAAATCCTCTTCGACCAGGCTCCGCGTGCGGGGCCTGGTCTTTTCACAGGACCTTTTCGTCCGCTGAATCCGCTGTACAATCCCAACAAGCCTCAGGCTACTTGTTCTGCACCCTGAGCCCTTTTTCTGCGTCTATTTGATAAGGTGTGCCCATGACGACGTCTCGCGAAAAGACCGAATCCCGCAAGCTGCCCATGATGCCCATCCGGGACATGGTGATCTTCCCCTACATGATGACGCCCTTCGTGGTGGGCCGGCAGTCCAGCGTGCGTGCGCTGGAAGAAGCGCTCAACGGCGACCGCAAGATCTTTCTCGCCACGCAGCACGACGCCTCGATCGACGAACCCAAGGCCAAGGAAATCTACCAGGTCGGCTCCATCTGCAACATTGTGCAGAGCGTCAAGATGCCCGATGGCAACATCAAGGTGCTGGTCGAGGGCGTGGAGCGCGCCAAGTCCATCGAAGTGAACGACCGCGACGGCTTCTTCGTGGCCACGGTGCGCACCGGCAAGTCCGATTTTGAAATGACACCGGCCGCCGAGCAACTGATGCAGCGCGTCACCGCGCTCTTTGAGCAGTACGTAAAGCTGCAGCAGTCGCTCAACTACGAGACCATCATCGCCTCCGTGCGCATGGACGAGGCAGCCAAGCTCTCTGACACCATCGCGGCAAATCTGCAGATCGGCATCGAGGAGAAGCAGGAACTGCTCGGCATCTTCGATCCCGCGGCGCGCCTGGCGCGCATTGCCGATGTGCTCGACATCGAAATCGAAAAACTCGACCTTGACCGCAACATCCAGTCGCGCGTAAAGCGGCAGATGGAGCGGGCGCAAAAAGAGTACTACCTCAACGAAAAGATCAAGGCCATCCAAAAGGAACTGGGGCGCGGCGAAAAGAGCGAGTTCGACGAACTGCGCAAGAAGATCGAGTCCGCAGGCATGCCCAAGGATGTGCTCGACAAGGCGATCCAGGAGTTGAAGAAGCTCGAAGCCATGCCACCCATGTCGGCCGAGTCCACCGTGAGCCGCAACTACATCGACTGGCTGCTCGCCGTGCCGTGGAAGAAGCGTTCCAAGGAAACGCGCTCCATCGACTTCGCCGAGAAAGTGCTGAACGAAGATCACTACGGCCTTGAGAAGATCAAGGAGCGCATCCTCGAGTTCCTCGCCGTGCGCCAGCTGGTCAAAAATCCGAAGGGCTCGATCCTCTGCTTCGTCGGGCCTCCGGGCGTAGGCAAAACGTCGCTGGGCATGTCGATTGCGAAGGCCACGGGCCGCAAGTTCGTGCGCCTGTCCTTGGGCGGCGTGCGCGATGAGGCCGAGATCCGCGGTCATCGCCGCACCTACATTGGAGCGCTGCCGGGCCAGATCATCCAACACATGAAGCGCGCAGGCACCAAGAACCCCGTCTTTCTGCTCGATGAGGTCGACAAAATGGCCTCGGACTTCCGCGGCGATCCAGCTTCGGCACTGCTGGAAGTGCTGGACCCCGAGCAGAACACCACGTTCCAGGATCACTACCTCGACGTGGACTACGACCTCTCGCAGGTGCTGTTCGTCGCCACGGCAAACGTGATGCACACCATTCCCGCTGCACTGCAGGACCGCATGGAAGTTCTGCGGCTGCAAGGCTATACAGAGCAGGAAAAGCTGGAGATCGCACGGCAGTACCTCGTGAAGAAGCAGCGCGAGGGCACTGGCCTCAGCGAAAAGAACATCATCTTCCAGGACGACGCAATTCGCGAGATCATTCGCAGCTACACGCGCGAAGCCGGCGTGCGCAACCTGGAGCGCGAAATCGGCAACGTATGCCGCAAGGTAGCCCGCCGCGTAGTGAAGAAGGGTGCAAAGCACAAGGAAGAGATCACCGCGGCCAACGTGAGCGAGTTCCTCGGCGTGGCCAAGTTCCGCGATTCCGAGGTGCACGAGAAGAGCGAAGTCGGTCTTGTGACCGGCCTTGCCTGGACCGAGGTGGGCGGCAGCAT
>DCFV01000192.1:2818-10547 GCA_002314435.1 Acidobacteriaceae bacterium UBA1795
CAGGTACTCGACGGCAAGGGGAAGCTCACCATCACTGGTCAGCTCGGCGACGTAATGCAGGAGTCCGCGCAGGCCGCACTCAGCTATATTCGCGGCAAGGCGCAGTTGCTGGGCTTGAGCCGCGAGTTCTATCGCAATCTCGACATTCACCTGCACGTGCCCGAGGGCGCCATTCCCAAGGACGGCCCCTCGGCCGGCATCACCATGGCCACAGCGCTCGCCAGCGCCCTCGCCAAGATTCCTGTCCGGCGCGACATCGCCATGACCGGCGAAATCACGCTGCGCGGCAAGGTGCTGGCCATTGGCGGCTTGAAGGAAAAGCTGCTCGCGGCACTGCGCGCGGGCATCTTTGAGGCGATCCTGCCGCGGGCCAACGAAAAAGACGTGGCCGAGTTACCTGACAACATCAAGAACTCAATGAAGCTCCACTTCGTAGACCAGATGGACGAAGTTCTGGCTCTCGCGCTCGAGGGCCCGTTGCCCACGCCTGTTCCAGAGGAGACAGAGGTACTGCAGTCCGTCGCAAAGCCGGAGTCCGCGGGACAAGTAGCTCGCCAGTAGCCGCGATCGCTTTCACAACCAGGCCCCGAGTGCCACGCGCTCGGGGCCTTTCCATTTTCCCTCACGCAGCCACGTACAATCGACGCAATGGCCTACTGGTACCGGCGCGTTTTTGTGCTGGCGATTCCCCTCATCCTTTCCAACATGACGCAGCCGCTGCTCTCCACAGTGGACACGGTACTCTCTGGTCACTTGCCGGGTGCGGCGGCGCTGGGCGGCGTGGCCATGGGCGGAATTTTCTTCAACGGCGTCTTCTGGACCTTCGGCTTTTTGCGCATGGGAACCACGGGCCTCGTGGCGCAGGCCTATGGGGCGCGCGATACGCACGCTCTGCGGCTGCACCTGGTCCGCGCCATGTTGATTGCGTTCCTGATTGGCTCGGTCATCCTCGTGCTGCAAGGTCCTCTCATCGCTGGCGCAATCGCGCTGCTGGGCGCGAGTGCCGAGGTGCGCGCCAATGCACTGCTCTACTGCCACATTCGCATCTGGTCGGCCCCCGCGGCGCTGGCCAGCTACGTCATCCTCGGCGACCTGCTGGGGCGGCAGCGCGCGCGAACGGCACTTGCGCTGCAAGCTGCCATCAATGTCGTCAATGTGGCCGTTGCGCTTGTGCTGGTTCTGCGGCTGCACTGGGGCGTAGCCGGCATCGCTACTGCAACCCTCGTGGCCGACTGGACCGGCTGCCTTCTGGGCCTTTTGCTGACGCGCCATACGGTCGCGCGCGGGACTGCTCCGCTCGAGTGGCATGAGATTGCCCACGCGCCTAGCTTGCGGCATCTGTTCGCACTCAACCGCGACATCCTTCTGCGCACCGCGGGGCTGGTGCTGGCCTATGCATGGTTCACGCGCACAGGCGCGCGCGCTGGCGATGCAGTGCTGGCAGCCAACGCCGTACTGATGAACCTGCACCTGCTTGCTTCCTACGGCCTCGACGGCTTCGCCAATGCCACCGAGGCACTGGTGGGCGAGGCGATCGGTGCACAGCGCCGCGCCGATTTCCACGCCGTGCTGCGCGCCTCCACCACCGCGTCCTTCCTGGTTGCAGGAACCATGGCGCTCGTCTATCTGGTATGCGGACATGCGCTCATCGGCCTCTATACCAATCAGGCCGGGGTCGGCACGCTGGCCGTGCAATTTCTGCCCTGGGTCGTGGCGCTGCCGGTGGTTTCCGTGTGGGGCTTTCAGCTGGACGGCGTCTTCATCGGCGCAACGCGCGCCCGCGACCTGCGCAACAGCATGCTGCTTTCCGTGGGCGTCTTTCTTTTGCTCGCTGTCGGCTTCGAGCGATTCATTGGCAATCACGGCCTTTGGGCGGCGTTCTGCCTCTTTAACGCGATGCGCGGCCTCACGCTGGGCATGCGCCTCAAGCGCCTTGAGCAAGCCTTCGCCAAGCCCGCTCCTGTATCCTGAACAGGCTGCCAACTATGCGCTATTCAGCCCAATTTTTGTTATCCGCCCTCGCCGCCGAGCAGTTTCCGGCTCCCACGGTACCGGAGATCGCTTTTCTTGGCCGCTCCAATGTGGGCAAATCGAGTCTGCTGAACGCGCTGGTGGGTGACAAGGCCGCAAAGGTTTCGTCCACGCCGGGACGCACGCGGGCCATCAACTTCTTCGCGCTCCTCGATCAGCGGCAGCAGCGCAAACTGGTATTTGCGGACCTGCCGGGCTACGGCTACGCCAAGATTTCGAAATCGATCTCCGCGGGCTGGCCTGCGTTCATCGAGCCCTACCTGGCAGAGCGCGCCACGCTCGGCCTGTGCATTTGCCTGATCGACTCCAATGTTCCGCCGCAGCAGAGCGACCGCCAGTTGATCGACTGGCTGCGCGCCGCCGGGCGCAGTTTCGCCGTGGTGGCAACGAAGGTGGACCGGCTGAGCGGCAATGAGCGCACGCGCAATCTGGCCGCACTCAGAAAGGGCCTCGAACTGGATACGATTCTCGCTGTCTCCGCGAAGACGCGCAGCGGCATCAATGAGCTGTGGGCCCTCATCACAGAAGGCGAAGACCAAGCCGAGTAAGATCAGTCCGCAACCGTGTGGACATCCACGGGCACACCGACTTCACCATCCTTGACCGCCTCTGCCACACGCGCAGCAAACTCCACTGCAACATGCGCCGGGCAGCGCACTACGCGCACGCCCATGGCCGCACGGCCGCAGTAGCGCGGCGACAGGCGCAGCCAGCGCAAGGCTACTCCATCCACAGGCAACAAGCAGGCGCGAGCAAGTAAATCGAGCTTCGGCATCCAAAGTGCCGGTGCCGCGCTTACGCGCCACTCCAGGCGCACCACGCCACTGCTCGGAGGCGCAACCTCCAACTGCTGCGAGCCTTGCGCCCACGGATGCACGCCTGCCCGTAACAGATCCGGTTGCACGCCGCGCTCCCGCATCTCCTGCTCAACTGCATCGGGCGCAGCGCCCACACACACGGCCACCGTTGCATGCTTGCGTACTTCATTCTTGAGAATGCGTACAGCCTCGTCGAGCGAGGTAACGAGGAAGTCCACGATGCCCTCGCGGACGGCCTGCTTCTGTGCCGCTGGATCAGCCGTGGCTGCCAACGTCGCAGCACCAGCACTGTTGCTCGCAGCCATGAGCGCGCGGCCATCTTCATCGAGTTCGCCTGCATAGACGAGTGTGCCGCCAAGACCGAGTTCCGCCTGTGCGGCATCGGAGACATGCGCCATCAACGCCGCGTAGAACCGCTCCGCACGGCGCACAATCTCAATTGGTGCTGCAGGATTCTCTTTCTGAACCAGCAAGAAGCGCGACCTCCGCGATCAATCGTATGCGCAGCCTGGCCTCGGCTCAATCCCGGAAGCCGCGCTTGCGTACCAGCAGCACAAACTCGCCCGGCTTGACCTCAATCTTCAGATCGGCTGCACTGAGCGCTTTGCCACATTCGTTGGGGATCACCAGGCCCTGGGTAAGCACGTCAGCAAGCGGATACCAGGTTTCCTGCGAGCTGTCATGCTGACGCGCCACATCGCAGTTGACGTAGTACTCTATGCCATCGTCGTACGTGGCGCGGACGGACAGCACGGTGGCTTCAGCGGGGATGGTGACCACGGCGGAACCATCATCGACCAGCTTCACCCATTCGAGACTGGTGGTGGAATGGTGGTTGATGTGCACCCGAATGTTATCGGGCACCACCTTTGTGCCCGTCTTGCCGTCAAACACACGCACCGTAAAAGTCTTGGTCTTGTTTGCCTGCGCACAGAGAGTCGTGCAGACGGCTGCCAGCAGCATTATGGAGAGGATTCTTCGTCCAGGCATGCGGTCCCTCGCGTGCCCCGCCGGGTTTACCACTCGGAGTAGGGCCGATTGTCCGAACCGACTTCCTGCGACCCGGAGTGGACATCGCTGATGCCCGGCTCGGTCTGATCCACCGAGGAATACGCGTCGCTGGTGTCGGTCATCCACGAGTCGGTGGTCTTCGTCATCGGGTCCTCGGGGATGCTCCGAAGGTAGCCGTCCTGGATCAGATCGTCAAGCGATTGCGGCGCCTTCTGCTTGTCCATGGTGTACGAATCGATGGCGGTGCGCAGCACACGCAGGTCCTCGCGCAGCACAGCTTCGCGCGCCGACTTGATGGCCGCAGTAAAGCGCGGAACCGCCAGCGCCGCCAGGATGCTGATGATCGTCATTACGATGATCAGTTCCATGAGCGTAAACCCTGCTTCGTGTTTGCCGGTTCTGCGCATCGTTCCCTACCAGTCCGAATATTTCGTGCCGTCCAGGGCAGTACCCGTGGACTTGGAGTAAACGTCGAAGACGCTATCTCCGCTGAAGGAATCCGAGGTGGGATCGTCCTTCATGGAGCGCATACCCCACTCGGTGTTTCCGGTCACGGGGTCCACGGGAATACGCCGCAGGAATCGCACCTTCTTGCCCTGCACGTCCACACCCTTCACCAGCGTCTCGAGATCGGGCGGATAGTTCTGGCTGTCCACCTTGGTCTGGAAGGCGCCGCGGTCGGCCGCATCCTTGTAGTGGTCGATGGCATCACGCATCTCCCACAGGTCGCGGCGCAATTCGCGTTCTTTCTCGCGCTTCACCTTGAAGCGCGCCACCGGAATCGCCGCCGTAGCGAGGATCGAAAGAATGGCCACGGTCACCAGCAGTTCAACCAGCGTGAGGCCGCGTTCGCCGCGCTTACGGCTTGGCCGTTTGAAGCTCGTCATCCCTGCACCCTACTTGACCACGATCGTCGCCTGCGTGCCCTGCGCCTGTACTGGCTGCTGCGCGGCTGTCATGGCTGCGGGGCGCGTAATGCGGAGTGCCGTCTCTCCAGTAATTTTCGCCTGGAAGCTAAGTACGCAAACCACGCCCGCACCGGACACGCCCACAGTACCCGGTGGCCGCGACGCGTTCACAACAATTGTGCCCGGCCCGTCATCGCGATGGACAAGGGAAACCGGCTGGCTGTCGCGTCCCAGGAAGTCGCCATCACCCACATTCACCAGAGTCAGATGCGCCGGATCGTACTCCACCTGCAGCGGTACGGAGGCAATGTCCTGCGCTCCGGTGATGACAACCGGCACCTGGAACGTGGTGCCGCTGGCCACCGGGTTGGCGGAAGGCACCAGCGAGAAGTTCAGCCGACCCACAGGAGATAAGTTGGCAGCGGGCGGCACAGCGGCAGGCTGTGCAGGCTCAGGCCCCGCAGCAGGCGGCTGAGCTGCTGGCGGAGGCGCATCCGCGGCAGATCGCATCTGCTGTAGAGCCGCCGTGGCCGCTGTGCTGGCAGTCGCGCCCGGAGCAGTGCCCACATTGGGTTCAACCACCGGATGCGCGGGCGCTGCAGGTGCTACCGGGCCCACGGCATCGGGCGGAGCCTGGCGCAGGTCAATCGACTGGCCGGCGCCGATATCGACCGGGCGCAGGTTCGCCTGCGTCAGATACGGCGAGCGCACCACATGCGGCACAAGCAGGAACACGATCTCGTCTTCCGTGATCTGATGATCCTTTGCGCCAAACAGATACTTGAGGAACGGGATTGAGCTGAGGCCTGGAATGCCGGTCCAGCTCTCCATGTCCTGGCGGTTGAGCAATCCGCCCAGGATGCTGGCCTCGCCCTCGCGCAGCCGGATGGTCTGCTCGCTCTTCTTCTGCGCAATGATGGGCTCGGTGACGCCGCTGATCGTAACGCTGCCGCTCTCCGAGCTCACCTCAATCGCCAGTTTCATCGTCACATCGTGGTTGTAGTGCACGGTGGGCGTCATCTCGATGTTCACGCCCACGTCGATGTACTGAAACTGCGTCTCAGCCAGCGAGGAGTACGAAGAACTGGAAGTGGAGTACGAACCGGTCGCGATGGGAATGCGCGAGCCGATCTTCATCGTCGCCTTCTGCGCGTCGGTGGCGCGGATGCGCGGGTTCTGCAGAATCTTGGTATTGGAATCGTTCAGCAGCGCGTAGGCCGTTGCCGTGCCGACCGTGACCGCAAAGTCCGACGCGTTGAGGTGCGACAACGTATAGAGCGTCGGAGGGGAAGTGGTGGTACTCGATGACGAAGACGAAGAGGACGACGACGACGAGGTGCTCGTTGAACCGTTCTGCAGCGCGACGCTTATGCTCTGCGGCCAGGCAATGCCGATCTCCCGCTGCCAGCTCTTACTCACTTCGAGCACGGCTACATCGACCACCACTTCGGGACGCGCCTTGTCCAGGTCGTCCACAATCTTCTGCGCCAGCATCAGCTCATCCGGTGTACCGCGCGCCACAATCGCGTTCTGGCTCGCCACGCCGTACGCCTTGAAGTTGGGGCTGGTGAGCACGTTACGCAGCGCAGTCTGCACATCGTTCAAATCGTTCTGCTGCCAGGCATTGGTCAGATAGAACGTTTGGACCGCCAGCTCTTCCATCTCCTTGCGCTTGGCGCTGGTGTTGGCCGCTACGAAGATGGTGTTAGTCGTGATTGGCCGCCAGAAGGTGTTCGACATGGTGCCGACAATGCGCAACGCATCCAGCAGCGACACACCGTTCAGGTCCACCTGTATACGCTTGCCGGAGTAGTCCGGATCGAACAGCACGTTGACGCCTGCGGCCTTGCCCACGGCCTGGTAGATCACCTTCGAGTCTTCGACCATGTGCAGTGTGAGCGGCTCGCTGGACATGGGCTTCAGCCGCACCGGCGCGGCAATCGATTCCATCTCCGCCGCATCGCCGCCCGGCTGCGGCACTTCTTCGGGGTTCACGGCCGGCTGCGGCTGATGCAGCAAGTGTACCCGCTTGATCTCCTGCTGTGCCGCCTCGTTCGAGGGGTCAATCTGCGATGCGCGCAACAACTCGACCATGGCTCCCTGCTCGTCGCCGTTCAGGAGCAGACTATGGGCCTTGGCCATGTGAATGGCCGATGCCTGGCCGCGCACGCGGTAGTAGGCGGCCTTGTAATCCATGCCCTTCGGATCCTGCTGATACGCCTTCAGATAGGCCTCGAAGGCAGCATCGTAGTCCTCGCGCGCCTCGGCGGCCTGACCCTGCTTATAGATGTTCTTGGTGGACTCGGCGTGCAGCGCGGCGCTGCCTGCCAGGAAGGCCACGGCCAGAGCCAACCAGGCGGCGGAAGGAAAAAGCCGGGATGCGGCCCATGCGACTGCGCTGCGGTTCATCCAATACTCCAGCGTCTTCAGCGGCCTCAACTGCTCCGGGGCTCGCAGTGGGCCGCCTTGGCCGCCCTTGACGCACTCTCTGTTCGTGAAAACACCCATCCGATGCTGCCTCATTTTAGCAAAGCCCTGCCTGGCCGAAAGTTACAGTTCCAGACGCCTTCAGAGCGGGTTCCGCGACGGGGAGCCTGTCCGGCTTTCCGCCCGATGCTACGATGAAGATTCGAGGTTTCTTCCCTATGGCGCGCCAGACCAGCCACGTCATCGTCCCGCAGGAGCGCTCCGGCCCGCAAAAGCCCGTGCGTCCCCGCGACCCCGTGGCCAGCGGCGAACGCGACGCTGCCCAGAACCGCGCCGCCAGCCATAACTACTTCTTGATCGAGCGGATCGAGGCGGGCGTAGCCCTGCGCGGCACTGAAGTGAAGTCCATCCGCGAGGGAAAAGCCAACCTGAAAGACGCCTACGGGTTGGTGAAGGATGGGGAAGCCTTCCTGTTGAATCTGCATATTGGTCCCTATTCGCACGGGAACATCTCCAACCACGACGAAACCCGCA